>JAPPOU010000028.1 GCA_028817795.1 Alphaproteobacteria bacterium | reverse complement strand
GTAATATACATTATCACTTTTTTAGGTGGGCAGCGTTCTATTCTAAATCGAAGTATAAATCTTCTCTCCCCCTACATTTCGAAACTTAAAGAGGCTCGTAAACAATCTCTATTTTTATGCGATCAGGGTCTTCAAAATACACGGCGTAATACCCCGGCATATATTGCGGATACTCTTTTGCGCCTCCATACAGGCTTTGGATTTTTCTCGGCTCAAGAAAGTCTCTGACAAAAGCATCAACCTCTTCAGGCGATGAGACTCTGAATGCGATGTGCCCCAGCCCCGTACGCTTTCGATGAAAACCATCTGCCTTGTATTGATCTTCCGTTACGTTGACACAAATGTAGCTTTTGCCATCACCGGCATCGAAATGTCTTTCTTCTTCAGCGGATATTTTGAATCCGAGATATAGAGCAAGGTCTTTCCACAGCTTGAAAGATTCCCCTGCATTGGAAAGGTTGATACCAACGTGTCCAATACTAGCCTTAATGTTTTTTGCCATACTTCCCTCTAAGAAGCCTTCTTATTCGCAGCCTTTTGCAACATTTCCAACCCACCCGCATCATACTTCAAATGCACATCGCGTTGCGGGAATGGAATTTCGACGTTGTTTTCCTTGAACAGGTCCCAAATGCGGTAATACAAATCACTGCGGATGTTCATGAGGCCGTCTTGCGGGTCCATGATCCAAATAATCAGCTCATGATCGACCGAGCTGTTGCCGTAAGCTGTTAAAAAACACATGGGCTGAGGATCATTCAAAACGCGCTTGTGCTCCTTTGCTGCTTGCAGCACCAGATCGCGCACCAAATACAAATCTGCGTTATACGATACACCAAACGGCACGTGAATACGCACGTGGCGGTTGCTGTAGGACCAGTTCACAACCTCTTGCGTAATCAAGTTTTCGTTTGGGATCAGGTGTTCCTTACCATCCCGCGTTAAGACCGAAACATGGCGGGCGCTGAGTTTATTCACCCAGCCAAAGGTATCCCCCACCGTCACGACGTCACCGGGCTTCACCGATTTATCGACCAGCAGGATCAGCCCGCTAATCAGGTTTGAGAACACTTTTTGCAGGCCGAAACCAATACCAAGACCAAGGGCACCGGAAAAGACTGTCAGCGCCGTTAAGTCAATGCCCACAATATTCAGGCCGATCACAGTGGCCAGCGTGAACAGGATAATGTTTGAAAGCTTTTGGAACAAAACGCGCTGTGATGGCGTGAGGCCCTGGGAACGATAAAACAGCCTTTCCAGCATGGCAGAGACAATCCGCACACTCCAGAACAGCACGCCAAAGGCCAAAAGGCTTTTTGCAACAATCAACACGGACAGGCGGAAATCCCCCACCGTCACGGCGGCTTTGTCCATGATCTCGATCACGGGGCCGAGCCACCCCACGATATTGAGCGCGGCCAAAGACCACAAAACAAGCGCGATCAACCTTGACCAAAACGGCGTCTGGATAACACTGGATGTAAAGCGGATCACCGCCCATGCCGTTGCAAGGCTGACCATGATGCGCAGCATTTGGTGCGGCAGCCCTGCCCCCTCTGCTATCAGCGTGCCGCTCCAGATCAGGGCGACGCTGTAAATCAGAAAAAAGATTTCCTGATACGAAGCATGAATACGTATTGCACCCAAATGAAGCTTGTTTTTAATTTTCAGTTGGAGCCATGTGCCACTTTTACGGGCCAGCGCATGGGCGCACAGCAGCACAAAAGCCACAAACAGCACCTGCCCCAATGACCACCATGACAATGCACCATCGTTCAGCCACGCAGAAAGCTGCGTTAAGCCTTGCACAATTTGTTCTTTGTAGCCGCTTAAGGGATCATCCATAGCTAATATTTGTAGCATAACCATAGGCTTAAAACGAAGGGAGAATGCATCTATCTGTTGTTATTCGCCCAATATTTTCTGTAACGCTGCACTCTTGTAAGAAGTTGTTTACCCTGCATTCGTACAATAAACGTGTCAATGTGTTGATAATGAAAGGCTTGCGTTATGAGTATTAAAAAACTATCTGAGCAATATGACTGGCTGGCCCTTGATATTGGCGGCGTGATTTGCGCGGATACGTGGGAAATGCTGTTTTTAACGCCGGATACAGGCCTTGCGGCCGTATACGGGATTGATCCGGAAACGGTGATGCAGCAAGGCCCCAAAATCTGGGAGCATTTTGCCTATGCAAACAAGGAAGAAAATAATTACTGGAAGCATTGGGAAGACGCGCTTGGCATAGAGATAGACCGTAATCTCATTAAAAGCCTGTACGCTGATAACAGTGCCATATGGGCCGACAGTAGCGCGGCCTCTGTTATGCAGGAATGCCTCGACCACGGTATGAAACTTGCGTTTATTTCCAACAGTACAAGCTTTTGGTTCCCCAAACAGATGGAAATGGCAGGGCTGCAAGACATTGCGCCACAGCTCACGCATTATCTGTCACATGAAGTCGGTTTTAACAAAGTACATCCACAGGGTGGCCTGCGCTTGCTTGCTGACAAGGCCGAGAACCCGGCGTCCGTGCTTTTTGTTGATGACAGAACAGGCAATCTGAAAGCCGCGCAAGAGCTGGGGATGACAGCGCTGCAGTATCAGGGGGATGGTCAAAAAAGCCTTGCAGATTTTATCCGTGATTACGCGCTTAATGCCGAAAAACAGCCTGCTACGCCCTCTTCTTCTCCGTCCCTGTAATAAGAGCCTGCCTTGTCACGGCACAATGCGCTGGTCCGGCCCGTTGTAGAGCGACAGTGGCCGCATCAATTTGTTAGCCTCCAGTTGCTCCATGATATGGGCTGTCCAGCCTGTAATACGGCTCATCACAAAAATAGGCGTAAAAACGGGAATATCAAAGCCCATCATGTAATATGCCGGCCCGACGGGGAAATCGAGGTTGGGGTGAATGCCTTTTTTCTCGGTCATCGTTGTGGATAGAATGTTTTCAATCTCTACCCATTTCTCACCGCCCTTCACTTTTGCAAGGTCGTGGAAATAACGCGTCATATGTGGCACGCGGCTATCGCCATTACGGTAGACGCGGTGACCAAAGCCCATAATCAGCTTTTTCTCTTTACCGGACAACGCATCATCAATCCATTGCTGCGCTTTTTCAGGAGAATCTATTTCCAGCAGCATGTGCATCACAGCTTCGTTCGCGCCGCCATGCAGTGGGCCTTTTAACGAACCGATTGCCCCCGTAACGGCGGAGTAGATATCTGACAGGCTGGAGATGATCGTACGTGCCGTAAAGGTCGATGCATTAAAACCATGTTCAGCATAGAACGTGAGTGATGCATCAAAACAGCGCACAACCTCTGGCTCCGGCACCTTGCCAAAGTACATATGAAAGAAGTTGTCGGCGTAGTCCAGATCATCCCGCGGGGCGATCAATTCCAGTCCCTTGCGGATACGGTGATCTGCCGCAACAATCATGGGCAAATGCGCAAACAGGCGGATCGATTTTTTTAAGTTCGCTTCGGGGCTATTGTCACCCCAGTTTTCGTCACGCGCCCCCAGAAAGCTGATGGCGGTGCGCACAACATCCATGGGGTGCGATGATGTGGCGCGACACTGGCGGATGACATCGAACAATGCGGGCGGCACGGTGCGTTGCGCCCTCTCCTCTGCGATAAAGGCGGCACGTTGTTCAGATGTGGGCAACTCACCATGCCAGAGCAAATACGCCACATCTTCAAACCGGCATTTTTCTGCCAAATCCTGCACGGGATAGCCGTAGTACGTTAACGTATTTGTATCCTCAAATACCTTTGAAATACGGCTGTAATCCAGATAGACCCCTGCAAGGCCCTTGGCGATTTCTGGTGCGGACATTATTGGTGTTCTCCCTTTGTGCACCATATGGCGGCGCAGCATTTTTTCTGTGATTTTAAAGGGTTAGCGATTGGGATGCAAAGCTATCGTGTCTTTCCAGCCAAATCAAGGCTTTGTTAACCCTGATTCTGTAGAATAAAACTGTAAAGGGAGTCCAAAATGGAAGTCGCCGCCGTTGCTATACAACAAGCTATTTTACAGACCAATGTGGGTCTGGAAATTCTGAAGCAGCGCGCACAGGCAGATAAAGCCATTGTGGGATTGGTGGACCAGGCGGCGGCACAAATCGCCGCTGGTAATCGTGGACACAACCTGAATATTTCTGTGTAAAAATCTGCACCGCTGTTATATACAAAAATATCGAAGTTTTCTCACAAAAACAGGCCATAATATGCGTGTTTCTTTATCGTTTTATTTTAAAAACTATGTTTCCAGCAGCAATAAAGGCAACGCGCTGTTTTTGATTTTGATTGCCGTCGCATTGTTCGCAGCAGTCTCTTATGCCGTGACCCAATCCGGGCGTGGCAGCGGAAATATTGATCGCGAAACCGCAACTCTCGATGCCGCCATGCTTGTGCAATACGCTGCCAGCATACAACAAGCCATGCAAAGAATGCGGCTTGTGAACGGCACAACAGATGCCGAGTTTAGTTTTTATTCCCCTGACTGGGGTGACAACCAATATATTCATGGCACCCCCCAACCCGCTGAAAACCGCGTTTTTTCACCGGGTGATGGCGGTGTTCCCTTTCGCCCTGCCGGAGATTTTGGCGCAAGTTATTTTCTATTCACAGGGCAAAATGCCGTCGCAGGATTAGGCGCATGCGCTGACAATTCCGCATCAACGTGTAAAGAGCTTTTATTACTGCTTGTCGGCGTGCCGGACGCCGTATGCAGTGCAATCAACAGAGCGCTTATAGGGACATCTGCCATTCCGGGGGACGGCATAGCGGCAAACAATACCGCAGGCAACAAGTTTACGGGAAGCTATGGCACCAGCACATCTATAAGCTATTATATCAGCACAGGTCTTTTCGTGGAAAAGAACAGCGGCTGCCTGCTAGATGCGGGCCTTAACGTGTTTTACCATGCTCTTGTAGAACGTTAATTAGATTTTAAAATTATAGAGCGACTGGTCAAACGCGTTGTAATCTTCATAGCGCAGCAGTTCATACAACTCTTTCCGGTGCTGCATTTTATCCAGCAGGCTTTCCTGCGTGCCTTCTTTCTTGATCGTATCCAGCCCCCTGTCAATCGCGCCCATGGCAAGGCGCAGCGTTGTGACAGGGTATATAACAATATTATAGCCAAGGTTCTCCAACTGTGCTGCCGTCAGCAATTTTGATTTGCCAAACTCTGTCATATTCGCCAGCAGCGGTACAGATACGGCCTTGCGCATCGCTTCAAATTCGCCTTCGTCCTGCATGGCTTCGGGGAAGATCATATTTGCGCCTGCATCCACATAAGCCTTGGCACGATCAATCGCTTTATCCAGCCCCTCTGCAGCACGCGAGTCCGTGCGGGCGATCAGCGTGAAATTAGGATCGCGTTTCGCATCTGCGGCGGCTTTTATTTTTTTAATGACACTTTCAACAGGCAAAACGGTTTTGTTATCCAGATGGCCGCAGCGCTTGGGATTTTCCTGATCTTCCAAATGGCATCCTGCAATACCCATATCTTCCATCGTGCGCATAGTACGGGCCGCGCTCATGGGTTCGCCAAAGCCTGTGTCGATATCAATGATGGCGGGAAGCTCAGTCACCCGCGCAATCTGGTGCCCCCTACTCGCGACTTCGTTCAGCGTTGTCAAGCCAATATCAGGCAACCCTAAATCTGCCGATAAAACAGCGCCGGAAATATAGACGCCATCAAACCCCTTATTTTCGATCATCATGGCTGTCAATGGGTTCATGGCGCCTGGAAAACGTAAAAGCTGGCCGGATTTCAGGCTTTTGGCCAGTGCGGCGCGTTTATCGGCTACAGATGTCTGCGTGAAAAGCATGGGCTTCTTCCTTTGTTGTTGAAAACAATACTAAAGATAGCCTGTTGATATAAACAGCATGTTTTTTATTGACATAAGATTTGATGCTTGTATAGTCTGGCTGAACCGCAAAACAAGGCTATGAGTACAAGAAATGTCCCCAAGAGAGTGCAAAGACACAATTGAAGTTATCATCAATACCAATATTGTATCCCCGTCGACGGCGGCACACTTTAATCGTGTAGCGCAACAATCCAATAGCATTGATCTGGATAAGAAGTTTGAATTTGTCCGTTGGTCTGCGTATTACATGGACCATGTGGACATGAGTCTGGAAGACAAAGTTGATCTTCAAAAAGCTTTGCTGGGATACTGCGAAGACCTTGCTGAAAAAGGTCACGTCACGGCCATGCGTTATACCTGCTCTTTTTACTCAAACGGTTATCAAGACAGGACAGTTATAAGAAGTGATAACAATTCCGCGCGCACTAAATCTAACCCTGACTTGAAAAAGGCATTATACTGGGGTGAAAAGGCTGCTGCTGCCGGAGACTCTATTGCACCTAAAATGGTCAACAGCATAAAGCTGGAACTGAAAGACCAGCCCTCCTCTCCTAAAAAGACAAAAGCGAAACCGCCAAAGCTGTAAAAGGTTATGTTGCTTATGCCGATTTACGGCACGTTTCACTGCCGTGACAGGCGTTATAAATTCCCTGCGTTTTTAACACAGATAGCGTTGTCGCATCCATAACCGGCGTCAAACCTGCAAGTTGTTCAGACGTTGCCGCTTCCAGCGTATCAACCAAGGATAAAAACGCTTTCCGGGTATTCTCCGTCATCAAGCCTTTCGTCAGGTTTTCCAGCTTGCGGATATAATCGGGTCGTTTCCATGGCGTATCACCAAAGGGGTGTGCGTTGGCGCAGGCTTTGGAATCTTCAATAATTGTACCATCTGTCAGGGTAATCACCATCGTACCGCCAAAGGCTTGCTCCTTGGGGTCGGTGCTGTGATAGCGTTGCTCCCACACTTCATCCTGCTGGGTTTTGACCTTCAGCATGGCGGCGCGGAGTTCTTCTTTTTCTTCGGCCTGGATATCGTAAACGCTTTCATCCCACCGCCCCAGTTGCATGGAACGCGCAATCGCAAACATGATGCTGTGGTCCAGCGTGCCACGCGGGCTGTCGGGGTCGACTTTTTGCGGGTCGTTTGCACCCGTGCCAATAACATGGTCGGTATGGTGGCTGGTAATCAACAAGATATTATCAATCTGCGCCCAATCCACGCGCCCATCTTTTTGCGGCATTTTAGGCACAAGCCCAAGCGCCATGTCAATAATCGCCTGCCCTTGATATTCAAATGCATGTTCCTTGGGGTATGTCATCATGATATTGCGCAGCTTCTCGCCCTTTTCGATCAACGCAACCTTATACGTCGCGCTCTGGTCATTTTTTCCATCAAGGAAGCGGCGGATAATGCTGTCTTCTCCTTCGTAAACAGGGTTTGGCCCTTTCAAGCCGTGCATGGCGGCATTGACGGCATCAATAGAAATCTCAGCCGAGAAACCCGGCACAAATTCTTTTTGCGCGCCGATATCCCCTTTGCGCGACTGGCGTGATGATATGGCGTTGTGCACTGCAAAGTTAATGGCATGATAAATCTGTTCCAGCGGCATTTGCAGCATCGCCCCAATACCCGCCGCCGTTGCCGCCGCAATATGCGTCATGTGGTCAACTTTATGCTTGTGAAGGCATATGCCCGTGCCTTCGCCCGTACCCACAAGCGCGACATGCACTTCATAAGCTACGGCAATCCCCCGAATAACGTCACGCCCGCCAATCCCCAACTGTTGCGCCACGGCCAGAATGGGCGAAATGTTATCATCGGGGTGCGAATATTCTGCAGCCAGATACGTATCATCCTGATCGCGGAAGCGTACCGCCACCGCATTCACAAACGCCGCCTCGCGTGGACCAAAAGTACGGCCAGGACCAATCCCATAAATCGTAGCCCTGCCCTGCCCCTCGCTTGCCAGCGCTTTGTCGCGTGCCACAGTAACGGCATGTTCATTCAGCGCGGCAACGGAAATAGCGGCGTTATCAATGATACGGTTTTTGACCATATCGACCACATCATCATCCAAATCCGCATCCCGCGTTTCCCGCGCCAGTACGGCCAGCTTCCATGCCAACTGGTCTTCCTTTTTCAACAAATCTTTTTCGGGGTGGAAACGGACGGTATGGGTTTTCATGCGTAGAGCCTTTCAGGTTGATATACGCCCGTATTTTATCATCGGCCTGTACAAGAATGAAAGAATAACAACTGAAAACTTTTGAAAAGGCTGGAACTTTATGGGATAATCGTGCGGCCAAATGAAAAAGGTTATGGGTAGAAACAACTTCATCTACCCTAAACAACAAAAAACAGAGATGTCCAAAGCATGTCAATGAAAGGCAATGTCCTATTTTTAATCTTAATTGCGGTGGCGCTTTTTGCAGCGCTATCTTATGCCATCACGCAATCCGGGCGCGGCTCAGGGAGCATTGACAAAGAAAATGTGGTACTGGATGCAGCCCGTATTATTCAAGTGGTAGGCATAGCGCAACAGGTGATAATGAGATTAAAAACCGTACACGGTTGTGGTGATGATGAAATCAGTTTTGATAACCTGATACTCCCGACAAACTATGATAATAGCAATGCACCAGCAAATAAAAGCTGTCACTTTTTCGAACCTGAAGGCGGAGGACTCTCATTGGAACAATTTGCGCTTCATGAAGCATGGGAGGATCCAGCAAAGCCCTCAGGGGCATCCATATGGATGCAGCCCTATTTTTCCTTTGGCGGCATGAATGCGATACAAGGAGCTGGGTCAGCCAATGGTGATCTTGTGATTATGCTTCCCTATATAAAGGCTTCTTTATGCGATGAGATTAATCGGCAATTGGATATTGGTAGCAATAACCGAGATAGCAATATTGATTTGGCCAGTTTTATAGGGACTTATGGTGCAGTTCCTGTGGGAGATGAAGGTGCCGGATCAGATTTGGCAGGACAAATGATGGTCTGTGTTGATGAAACAGGGTCCAGCACAGCGGGAAATCACTTTTACAGCGTTTTGATTGCACGATAAGGGCAAGAAAGACTTCAAAGAATTTCCTCTTACAAAATAACGGTATGCATCCCGTGCAGGAAAATACGGCGGTTCGCGTAATATTCCAGTGCTTGCCGCAAAACACGCGTTTCAATGCTCTGGCCAACCTGCCGCAGTTTATCCGGCCCCATACTGTGGTTTACGCGCATGACGTCCTGTTCGATAATTGGGCCTTCGTCCAAATCTTCCGTCACAAAATGCGCCGTCGCCCCAATAATTTTAACGCCACGCGCATGGGCCTGATGATAAGGCCGCGCCCCCTTGAACCCCGGCAAAAAAGAATGATGGATGTTAATAATTCTTCCTGCATAGCGGTTGCAAAATTCTGGCGACAAAATCTGCATATATCGCGCCAGTACAATCAGCTCTGCTCCCGTTTTCTCAATCAGTGCCGTTATGGCTTTCTCATCTTTTGCGGCAATAAAATGGAACGGTATGCCCGCCTGCCCTGCCTGATCGCGCATTACATCGTGATTGCCCGCAACAGCCAAAATATCCAAAGGCAGATGACCTGATTTTACCTGATATAAAATATCATGCAGGCAATGATCTTCCTTTGAAACCATGATAAGTGTTTTTATTTTCTCATGTACCGGGAACAATTGCCATTCCATCGCAGCATCTGTTGCCACCTGTGCAAAGTGTGCTGAAAACTTTTCCGCATCCCCTGTGAATGATACGCGCATAAAAAAATGACCGGACAGCGGATCATTAAACTGCGCGGCTTCCTCAATGTTGCAATTTTGCGCATACAAGCTTTGCGATACACGTGCCACCAATCCGGGAGAGTCCGGGCAGGCAACGCGCAGGATGTGTGAGGCTGTTTTTTGCATGGAGGAGAAGCTATGCCTTTCTATAAACCCGGTCAAGTGCATATCCACATATGCATCGAAGTGAGACGCTTGCCTTTAATACAATTTTAAATAGTATGTAATAATGTTTTACAACTGACAGGCTTTGTCAAGATTCGAGATAACATTAAAAGGGGAAGATCATCATGCCATACAAGACAGCATTAAAAACCGCGCCCAGCAACGCAAACGCCATTGCCGCTATTCCTGCACGTGAAATGGCTGCAAAGCTCTCCGCACTCGATAAGTCTCAGGCAACAATCGAATTTAAAACCGATGGCACCATCATTACCGCCAATGAAAACTTCCTGAACGCAATGGGCTATACGCTGGATGAAGTGCAAGGCCAGCATCACAGTATATTCGTTGAACCTGCAGAAAAAGCCAGCCAGGAGTATAAGGATTTTTGGGATTCATTGGCACGTGGCGAATTTCAGGCACGTCAATATAAGCGGCTTGCAAAAGGTGGCAAGGAAATCTGGATTGAAGCTTCCTACAACCCTATTTTTGACAAGCACGGCAAGGCATATAAAGTTGTAAAATATGCGACAGACGTGACCGCGCAAAAAAAGGAATTCACCGATCTTTTTGGTCAAGTCAACGCCATTAACCGGTCACAGGCTGTGATTCATTTCAATATGGACGGCACAATCGTCGATGCGAATAAAAACTTCCTTGACGTCATGGGCTATACAATTGACGAGATTAAAGGCCGTCATCACAGCATGTTTGCAGACCCCGCTTTTGCGGCAAGCGATGAATACAAGGAGTTCTGGAAGGCCCTGAATCGTGGCGAATTTCAGGCAGCGCAATACCAGCGTGTCGGCAAGGGTGGCAAGGAAGTCTGGATCGAAGCTTCGTATAACCCCATTGAGGATTTAAACGGAAAATTCGTTAAAGTAACCAAGTTCGCGACCGACCTGACGCCGCGTAAAAATGAAAATCGTGCGCTGGCGGATGATTTTGAAAATAACGTCAAAACTCTTGTCGAAACTGTTGCTTCTTCTGCTACGGAAATGCAGGCAACTGCGCAAAACTTAGCTGCAGCGGCAGAAGAAACCAGCACGCAAGCAAATAC
>JAPPOU010000063.1 GCA_028817795.1 Alphaproteobacteria bacterium | reverse complement strand
CGAATCGTCACAGCTTTGTTTTATTCGAAGAGGGAGGAAGCTTCTCCATGACCGTCAAACTTGCCATCAACGGCTTTGGCCGTATCGGACGTCTTGTCCTGCGCTCTATTATCGAAAGCGGGCGCAATGACGTTTCCGTTGTTGCCATCAACGATCTGGCCACGGCGGAAGCCAATGCCCACTTATTAAAATACGACACCGTCCATGGCCGTTTCGGCGGCGAGGTGAAAGCCAACGGCGATACGCTGATCGTCAACGGCCATGAAATTAAAATGGTGCAGGTGCGCGATCCTGCCCAATTGCCATGGAAAGACATGGGCGTTGATATCGCGATGGAGTGCACGGGCATTTTCACCAAAAAAGACGATGCCATGAAACATGTCGCCGCAGGGGCGCGCAAGGTTTTGATCTCTGCCCCCGCGACCGACGAAGACCTGACCGTTGTTTACGGCGTGAACCACGACAAATTGCAGGCCGCGCACACTGTTGTCTCAAACGCGTCTTGCACCACAAACTGCCTTGCCCCCGTCGCTTATGTTTTGAATAAAGCGATTGGCATTGAACATGGGTTCATGACGACAATCCACAGCTATACGGGCGATCAGAACACAGTGGATACCATGCACAAGGACCTGCACCGCGCCAGAGCGGCCGCCGTCAACATCATCCCCACATCCACAGGTGCAGCCAAGGCTGTCGGTCTTGTTTTGCCTGAACTAAAGGGTAAGCTCGACGGCACAGCGCTGCGCGTGCCCACCCCTAACGTTTCACTGGTAGATTTCAAGTTCAAAGCCAGCCGCGAAACAACAATTGAGGAAGTCAATAAAGCCATCATCGAAGCCAGCAACGGCGCGCTGAAGGGCATCTTGGGCGTATACGACGAGCCACTGGTATCCAGCGATTTCAACCACGATCCGCGCTCTTCCGTCTTTGCCCTGAAAGAAACAAAGGTGATCGACGGCACATTCGTGCGTGTCATGAGCTGGTACGACAACGA
The DNA here is from genome assembly GCA_028817795.1 of Alphaproteobacteria bacterium. Lineage (GTDB taxonomy): Bacteria > Pseudomonadota > Alphaproteobacteria > Micavibrionales > UBA2020 > JAPPOU01. The sequence goes on along the minus strand of JAPPOU010000063.1, from coordinate 1,152 downwards.
ATGGGGCTTTTCAAACCGCATGTCGGATACCGCCGTTGTCATGGCCAAACTGTAAGGAAAAAACTATGAACATCAAAACAATCGTTTCCCTGATCCTCTTCGTTCTTATCGCCGCCGCGCCTGCGCTGGCAACGGAAGATACGCCCGAAGCCCGCGCCAAAGCCGCTGCCGCATATCTTGAGATCGTGCCCATGAGCACCATGCTGGAGAAAATGGCCATTGAAATCTCCAAGAACTTCCCTAAAGAAAAGCGGGATTCCTTCATAGAGCTGATGACCAAACATGTCCGTGCCGACCACATGGAAAATATTGCAAAGGACAGCATGGTCAAGCACTTCACAGTGGGCGAAATCGAAGCCTTGAGAAATTTTTACGGCTCACCCGAAGGGCGCGCCGTCATGGATAAAATGGGGCTTTATACAGCGGACATTATTCCCGCCGCCCACGCAGAGGTAAAACGCGCCATGGCCTTGGCCGCAGCACAACAATCAAAAGAAAACGACACGCCAGAAAAAAGTGAACAAGAAAACTAAAATCCCCCCGACCATTATCTCTATCGGCGGCCTGTCCGGCGCAGGCAAGTCAACCTTGGCCAGGCACCTTGTGGCACGACTTGATAACACAATACTGCTTGAAAACGACAGCGTCCGGCGCGAGATTTTAGGATACGACGACAAAGAAGTTTTGCCGCAAGAAGCTTATAAACCCTATGTCACCCGGCTTGTGAATACCGAGGTTGAGCGCCGCACCACAGACGCCGTTAAACAAGGCATATCCGTTATCATTACAGCAACACATATGGATACGCTGTGCCGCCAACGGCGCGAAGCACAGGCAAAACATTTCAATGTACCTTTTAAGGGCATATGGATGGACACCAGCCTGAACACGCTGTTCGAACGCGTCTGCAACAGGGAAAAAGGAAATTCAGACGCAGGCACCCATGTCGTGGCACGGCAAGCCGAAAGAAAACTGGGGCCAGTGTCATGGTATACGCTGAACGGCGATCAATCCCTACGAAGCAATATTGCCAAAGCGATGAATTTTATTGCCGCGCCGGATACACACACCCGGAAATACCGCCACGCCCCTTGAAAGCAACCGCCCCCGCCCCGGCCGGGGCTTTTAAGCTTTAACCGGGCCGGGCTTGGG
>JAPPOU010000048.1:23398-35167 GCA_028817795.1 Alphaproteobacteria bacterium | reverse complement strand
AAATTGTCGCAGCGTATAGGGATATTGAAAACTTTTTAAAAAATCGCGCTTGATATAAATATAAAGGTTTTGTGCCGGGGAATTATTGTTTCATATCTTTTTTGATAATTTGAATGTCCATGTCATCAAGAGCAGAGATGTATTCTTTCAGTGAAATAATACCCATGCAGGCATAGGCACCGGGTTTTTGCAAGGTGCCGTTTGCAAGTTTTTTTGTTAAAAGGATAGCGGGAATGCATGGGATATAAGGCCCATGGCCGCTACGGGCGATAATGTAATATAATTTTTCAATATCCTGCTCATTTTTATCTGTGCCTGAAAGCCGCATAAAAAACCCGCTGGTTTTTGATCCGAAAGCGTCGAATGTTTTCCCCGTATTACGCAGTATAGCGGCGGCCTTATCCAGCCTCTTTATCATGCCTGCGCGTACCAGCCATGATAATCCCCAAAGAACGAGATGGACCACGGACACTTCCGCGCCAGCATAAAAACGAAGGGTGCGTAAATCCTTGTATCGTTCGGGAAACAGTGAAAGATCGGGGATGTCGCAGTTACCCAGCCATCTGCGGCCCAGTATGGGGAAGATATGGCTGTGGAGGTTCTGCCAGCCGTGTACCGTTTTATGCGCTCCGTCAATTAATGTCCGGATCGGCTTTCCCGTGTAACCAAGAATGGCGGCTGTCGTGGCAACGCCGGGCGGTATTTGCTGGGCTGTGGAAATGGCATATTCAACTGTGTGTAATACGCCAAAGTCCGAAAGGTAATGGTCAATAATGGCCGATGTCAGTCCCGGAACAGAACTTGCGCCCGTTATCACGGAAACATCTGCGGTTTTTGCGCTTTCATCCAGTGCATCAATGCTGCAAACAAATTCCCTGCCATCCGCAAGGTCAATGTAGTGACAGCCCTGCGCAATACAGGTCTCTGCCACATCATATCCCTGTGACTGGAAAGGGCCGGAGGTGTGGATAACGATGTCGGGTTTGATATCTTGCAGTGTGGCGGTTAAATCTTTGGTGATGTCCAGCACGCACCATTGTAACGGGTTGACAGCTGTTTTGTGTGCATCAACAAAGGCACGGCATTTATCTTCGGAACGCCCGGCAATAATCAATTTTAAACCCTGCTCGCTCATAAGCTTTTGGGCAATATACCCGCCAAAATTCCCGTAGCCGCCGATGATAAGGACGCGTTTTGTCATGTATTATTATTCTTCATCTTTCATTGTGAAAACACCGCTATACCCGTAAACTTTCCCCCATAGGGGGTGGTTGATTTCCATTTTCATTGAAAACGTGTTGTCATCAATCGGGGTTTCTTCGGCCATGCCTTTTCCCATGAACAGGCCAAGGGGAAGGGGCAAAAGAAAGCCAAAGATATTCAACACATATCCCCTGTGCGTCAGCGTGACTTTCTCGCCTGTCCAGCCATAAGCCATGCGCCATCCCAGCCCGAAGCGCATGAATTCAACCAGTTCGTTCCCGCCAACGGGTTTCATGCGGGATAAAAAGCGATAGGGTTTTTTACCGGGAAAGTGAAGTGTGCGATCGAATTTAAAAACATTGGATGCGGGATCAGACGAAAAGCGCACGGTTGCGGGAATATTATCACCTTCATACGGTATCAACGTACCCGCCAGCATGAAGAGTGGCGTGAGCATTCGGCCCATTGCCGAACTTTCAATACGCATGACGCCTGTAGTTGCTGTCGTGTCATGGCTGTAAGGACGGTTGGCATAGTGCTTTTTCATGATAGGCGGCAGATCATCCCATGCCGTGCCGAATATGGGTTGGAATGTGGGGATGGATTTGCGGTCAAGGTTGTCTATTTTCGGTGCGCCCTTGTACCATAGCAGAAAATTACGCGTGGCCCGCAGGGCAGGATAACAAAAACGCGCTATTTTTTGTGAACGGAACAAAAGGGCGCTCAGTTTGTTGAACCATCCCATTTCCGTGGCGATCATGCCGATCAGATGCAGGGCTTCGCGGCCATGATAAAAGCTGTCCTCGTAAAAAATGGCCATACCTTCGTCAAGGTCAAGACGCTCTGTTGTGACTTTTTGGACGAGCGGATGTGTCTTGTCCGTCCGTGCATCAATCAGGTGGAGGGTGCCCACGGCATCGCGTATACGCAAGGCCTGTGCGGCATAAGTGCACATAGGGCATTCACCATCGTATATGAAGTATATATCGCTCATTTTACACCGGCTTTGTAACCATTAAATAGAATATGACCACCAAGGACAAGAACGCGGGCCATCCCAGACAGAACCAGAGACGAAACAGACGATGATAGCGGGCGGGAAGGTCTGTATTGTTTGCCGTGGCAGTGGCCAGCATTTGGCGCAGTTGTAATTGTATCCAGACCACAGGAAGCCAGCATAGCCCTGTAAGAATGTATAGCGCGTATGTCCATTTTAACCACAAGTCCATGGCACCATAGCCGCCGTTGACAATCAGCCAATAGCCTGTGAGTGGCTGTAAGATTACAGCAGGGACAGTGAAGATATAATCCGCCAGTACCGTCATGCGGGCGGCGAAATATTTTTCATGCATGTTTTTTGCGTAGTGCGATGCAAACATAAAAAAAGCAATGCCAATGCCCGTGCCAAATAATATGGCTGCGCTGATAATGTGGATGGTTTTTATGATTTGGTATGTGTCCATGGGTTGTCTGTCTATGTGTACGTTCTGTCAAGTGTGCTGCATTACTTTACACATCCTACTACGTAGTAAGGTTTTTCGGGCTGGTTGTATGTGGAAACGATTCCGTGGCTGATTTCATTATCTGTCAGCCAGCGCTTATGTCCATTGTCTTTTATCCAGCCTAGTACGATACTTTGTCTTGTTATATCTTTGCGGGGAGGGGGATCGATGCGAAGTCCGTATGCCGGGTCTCCTGCAGTAGAGCTGTAAACACGGATTGAGCGCCCTCCGATCTCCAACATTGTTTCAAAATGCGGTATGCACCACAGGCCGTTATCGTGAACCCAGCTTAAGATAAGTGAAAAGGGCGTATGGGAAAGGTGTGATAAAACAGATTCCGTTGTGGCTCTATTTTCCCAGTCCATCGGACAGGCTATTGCACCTATTTGCCGAGCAAACTGTTCCGGTTTACGAGACATGAGCATAACTTCATCATAATCCGCGGCAATCATACGTGTTGCCGCCGCCAGCATCCCCGTCCCACCGATAATGAGGGCTCTTTTCATGCTTACTAAAAATGACCTGTGTTGTGGCGGAAGGGGTGGGATTCGAACCCACGGTAGCCTTTCGACTACGCTGGTTTTCAAGACCAGAGCTTTCAACCACTCAGCCACCCTTCCGTTGGTGTGCATTGGTTAGCATCGTTTAGCATGAAAAAGCGTGTGTGGGCAATTGTAAAGCCGGGTGGGGTCGGTCATAATGGGGGCCGATTCATATTATATAAGGGAGTTGCTTGTGTTTCGCGCTTTGTTTCTTGCCGTTTTTGCGGCGCTGATTTGCATTACAGGGCCTGCGCAGGCGGCGCAGAAGGGTTTTGATGTCTGGCTTAAGGAGCTGAAAACCGAGGCGCGGGGCAGGGGTGTATCCGAAAAAACCATCCGCATCGCATTGCCCGATACATTGAAGCCGATTGAGCGTGTGATACAGTTAGATAGAAAACAGCCAGAAAAAACAAAAACTTTTGAAGAGTACTTAACATCTGTTGTCAATGATGCCCGCATCAAAAAAGGCCGTGTCCGCTATGGCGATCATAAGAGCTTGCTGTATGAAGTGGGTGCCAATTATGGCGTGGATCCCCAGTATATCGTGGCCCTGTGGGGGATCGAGACAAACTTTGGCCAGAACACGGGCGGGTACGATGTTGTCACGGCGCTGGCGACGCTGGCCTATGACGGGCGCCGTGGAAAGTACTTCAGGGATGAATTGATAAAGGCTCTGCAAATCATTGATAATGGTCACATAAAACATGGTGATATGAAGGGGTCATGGGCGGGGGCCATGGGGCAAACGCAGTTTATGCCCAGTAGCTTTTTCAATTTTGCGGAGGATTATAACCGCGATGGCCGTCGTGATATCTGGACGCAAAAGGAAGATGTTTTCGCCTCTGCCGCCAATTACCTGTCGAAAAGCGGGTGGAAACATGGCGAGCCGTGGGGCCGCCGCGTTGATTTGCCCAAAAACTTTGATAAATCCTTGCTGGGCACGGACTCAAAACACACATTGCAGTTCTGGCACGATAAGGGGGTCCGCTTGCTCAACGGGCGCAGCGTGCCCTTTGAAGGGGCATATCAGGCTTCTGTTATCCAGCCGGATGGTCCGGGAACGCAGGCTTATATAGTATATGACAATTATTGTGTCATTATGAAATGGAACCGCTCGACCTATTTCGCAACGGCGGTGGGGTTGTTGGCGGACAGTATCAAGGGGTGAAACCTCGCGGTTTTTCTGCCTGATGTTCTGGTATTGCCACAGGCAATGCGCTAAAATCGTGCAGGTTTAATTCAACATCGGGAAGGTTCTTTCCATGACACAGGTATCGCATTACGTGCGCATTTTTTCCGTTGCTTTATTCGCTCTGGCTTTGACGGGGTGTTCGTCAGTAGAGCTGGCATCGCATTACGCTAAAAAATGGGGTGGCGGACCTGGCCAAAAAACGGCGGGTGTCAGCAAGGGGGCATACAAAGTTGGCAACCCCTATAAAGTGGGCAGCGTTTGGTATTACCCCGAAGAAAGCTTTACCCTGCGTGAAACGGGCATCGCTTCGTGGTACGGCCCCGATTTCCATGGTCGCAAGACGGCGAACGGCGAGATTTACAACCAATATGACATGACCGCCGCGCATCGTACGCTGCAGATGCCATCCTTTGTACGTGTGACAAACCTTGAGAATGGGCGTTCTGTTATTTTACGCGTCAATGACCGTGGCCCCTACAAACATGGCCGCGTGATCGATGTCTCCCGTAAGGGCGCAGAGCTTTTGGGTTTTGTAAACAAGGGTACGGCCCGTGTGAAGGTTGAGGTTCTGGAGAAGGAAAGCCGCAAGGTCGCGGCCTTGGCGCAACAAGGGCATGATACGTCACGCATGACGGTTGCCGATGTTTCGCGTGCGCCGCAACAGGTGGCCGTGTCTTCACCGCGCCCGCAAATCACGCGTGGCCCGCAGTATGCGTCTTTGAAAACAGAGGCCCTGCCGGAAAGCCTGCAAACGCCGACGATTACAGTTGAGGAGCTGAGTGCGCCGCCGGGTAAAGCCGCCGCGCCGGAGTGGAACGCTCCGCTAACAAGCTATCAGCAGCGGCAGGGTGGTACGCAGGCCGTAGCGCCCCAGCCTTTGGCGCGGCCAAAGCCGGTGATCTCGCAGGCGCCTGTGTCTGCTGCGCCGAAAACAGCGTTGTATGTACAGGCGGGCGCTTTCTCTGTGCAGGGTAATGCAAGCCGTCTGAAAGACAAGCTGTCATCCATTGGCCCTGCATTTATCGAGCCTGTTGATGTGAAGGGGCGCAAGCTGTACCGCGTACGTCTTGGCCCCTACCAGAGCGTTGCGGCGGCGGATATGGCGCTGGAAAGCGTTATTCGTTCCGGCCAGGCCGGTGCGCGTGTGATGCGGTAAAAAAGAACAAGATTAATAAAAAGAACGTAAAGGGAGTGTGATGAAAGCAATAAAAGCCGTTTGGCTCTTCTTGGTTGTTTTCCTTTTGGCGGGGGCTTATCCCGTTTTGGCGCAGGATGTGGAAACATCTGCGGTGCAGGCGATCCTTGTCGATGCGGCGACCGGGACGGTCCTCATGGACAAAAGCGCAAACGACCGTATGCCGACATCATCCATGAGCAAGACCATGACGATGTACATGGTGTTTGACGCGCTGAAGGCAGGCCGCATTAAACTAGAGGATGAATTCCTTATCAGTGAAAAAGCATGGCGCATGGGCGGCTCGAAAATGTTCATCCGCGTGGATACAAAGGTCAAGGTTGAGGACCTTATTCGTGGCGTGATTATCCAATCCGGCAATGATGCGGCGGTGGCATTGGCCGAAGGACTGGCGGGAACAGAAGTTGCCTTTGCCGAAGCCATGAACGTGCGGGCCAAGGAACTGGGTATGATGAACAGCCAATTTAAAAATGCCAGCGGTTGGCCTGACCCGGACCATTATTCAACGGCGCGTGATCTTGCTGTGTTGGGATATCGCATCATCCATGACTTTCCGGAGTATTATCACTATTTCTCGGAAAAGGAATTCACCTACAACAAGATTCGTCAGCCAAACCGTGATCCGCTTTTGGGGCGTGTGCGCGGGGCAGATGGCCTGAAAACGGGCCATACAGATATTGCAGGGTATGGCCTGATCGGTTCAGCAAAGCGTGACGGGCGGCGTCTTATTCTGGTTGTGAATGGTCTTGATAGCGAAAAAGCACGCACGGAAGAATCAACGCGTATCCTTGAATGGGGTTTTCGCAATTTTGAAAACCGCAAGCTGATCGAAAAGGGCGAGAATATTGATGCCGCCGATGTTTGGCTGGGCCGGGAAGATAAAGTGCCTTTGATTGCAGCGGAAGACCTTGACGTTGTTTTGCCCGTCACCCGTCGTACGGATTTAAAACTGTCTGTCAGCTATATGGGGCCGTTGAAGGCGCCCGTAGTCAAGGGTGACCCTGTCGCCAAGCTATTGGTAGAAGTGCCGGGGCAGCAGGCTGTCGAGCTTGACCTGTTGGCTGGAAAATCCGTTGAGGTAGAAAGCTTTTTCGGGCGCGCGCGTGATCGGCTGACATATCTTTTAACCCGGCAGGGGATTGATGGCTGATAAAAAGCGCGGCATGTTTATTACCTTTGAGGGTGGTGAAGGCACCGGTAAAAGCACGCAAGTGCGCATGTTGTGCGAAGCCTTTGCCGAAGCTGGCATTACTGCCATTGCCACACGTGAACCGGGCGGTACGCCGGAAGCCGAACGCATCCGCGACCTTTTGGTGCAGCGTGACGGCGGCGATTATGATGCGTTAACAGAAGCGCTGCTGTTATTTGCCGGGCGCCGTGAGCATGTCGTTAAAAAAATTATTCCCGCGCTGGAAAAGGGGGAATGGGTTGTTTCCGACCGGTTTGCCGATTCCACCCGCGCCATGCAGGGGGATGGCATGGGGCTGAATAAACAGGTGATTGAAAACTTGTATGGCATGACGGCAGGTGATTTGAAGCCGGATTTAACAATCGTTCTGGATATTGACCCTGTGGAGGGGCTTGCGCGTTCCGCGCAAAAAACACAAAGCACCCAAAACAAGCGTGTTGCACAGGAAGACAGATATGAACGCATGTCGGTGGATTTCCACAGGCGTCTGCGTCAGGGGTTTTTAAATATTGCAGAGACCGACCCGCAAAGATGCATTGTGATTGACGCCGCGCAAACCCCGGAGGCTGTGCACAAACAAGTGGTGGATGCCGTATCACAACGCCTGAACGTCTCTCTAAAGGCGGTGAAATATGGCTGATCTTTTCGGCAGTGACGCGGTAGAAGAGGAAGACGATATCGCCCCGGCGGAAGAATATGTGGAAGATGAACTCGCAGATGAGCCGGAAGACCTGACGCCACGCACGACGCCTTATTTTATGGGGCATCATGATACGACTGAAAAAGCATTGCTGCGTGATTTTAACGCAGGCCGTATGCCGCACGCGGTTGTTCTTGCGGGGGCTTTGGGTATTGGCAAGGCGACACTGGCCTTTCGTCTGGCGCGCTTTTTGCTAGCACAAGATGATGGTGGGCTTTTTGGAGGCGATGCTGCGCCGGTATCATCCATGGATATTGCGCAGGATCATCCAGCCTTTCGGCGTGTGGCCTCTGGCGGGCACCCCGATCTTTTGGTTGTTGGGCGGGAAATAGATGAAAAACGCGGCAAGATGAAAAATGATATTGCCGTTGACGATGTGCGCCGCATTCACCCGTTTTTGCGCAAAACGTCATCTGAAGGCGGGTGGCGTATTGTGATTGTTGATGGCGGGGAATATCTGAACAACAGCAGCCAGAACGCGCTGTTAAAAGTTTTGGAAGAACCACCCGCAAAATCAATGCTGATTATGACGACAACGAAGCCGGGCGCGTTTTTGCCTACAATCCGCTCCCGTTGTCGTGTCTTGCAAATGCAGCCGCTGGAGGATGAAACGCTGTCTGCGTTGCTGGATATTTACGCGCCGGGCACGGCAGCGCATGAAAAAGATACGCTAATCCGCATGGCGTCCGGCAGTATTGGCAGGGGGCTTCAATATTGTCAGGATGGTGTTCTTGATCTTTATGGCGAACTTGCCAAAACCGTGGCAGGTCTGCCTGATATTGATATGCTGGCGGTGCATGATTTGGCGGAACGGTTGGGCCGTGGGGCAACGACAGATGCCTATGACGCGGCCTGCGATATTCTTTCCGGTTGGTGCCTGCAGGAAGCGCGTGCGGGTGCGCGTGGCACAGGGGTTACAGATAGTCCATTATCCGGCCTTTATACGCCGCGCCATTCTTTTGAGATGTGGGAAAAGATGACAAGGCTTTTCCAGCAGGTGCGCAGCGGCAACCTTGACAGGCGCCAGGGGATTTTGGGCGCGTTCCTGATGCTGAAAAACCCTGCTTACGAAGGGTTGGCGGTATGAGCGCTGTGCGTCTGGTCGATAGCCACTGCCACCTCGATTACCCTGATTTTGCCGAGGAGGGCGTAGAAGCCGTTGTGCGCCGCGCAGAAGAAGCGGGGGTCACGCATTTCCTGACAATCTGCGTTGAGGTTGAAAAATTCCAGCAGGTTTTGGACGTTGCAGAAAAATTCTCCAATATGCACTGCACTGTTGGCACGCACCCGCACCATGCAGCGGAAGAATTGCACGTGACACGCGAAGAGCTTGTGCGCATTGCCGCTAATCCAAAAGTTGTAGGGATTGGAGAAACGGGGCTGGATTACTATTACAACCACTCCCCGGCAGAAGAGCAGAAAAAAGGCTTTGCTACGCATATTGAGGCGGCTTTGGAAACGCGTTTGCCGCTGGTTGTGCATACCCGCGATGCAGACGTGGATACGATTGATGTTCTTACATCTGCCGGGCAAAAGGATGCGCGGGGCGTTATGCACTGTTTTAGCGGTGATATCAATTTGGCGCGTAAATCCCTTGATCTGGGGTTTTATATTTCTTTTTCCGGTATTATCACTTTTAAAAAAGCGGATGAGTTGCGCGAAGTCGTTAAGTTTGTGCCGCAAGACCGGATGTTGATCGAAACAGATGCGCCATACCTTGCGCCCATGCCGCATCGCGGAAAACGGAACGAGCCTTCGTTTGTAAAGCATACGGCCAATATGGTTGCGCAGATAAAGGAAATGTCTCTGGCCGACGTGGGCGATGTAACGGCCCGGAATTTCTTTTCCTTGTTCGATAAGATAGAGGAGGCGGTATGAAAATCACGGTATTAGGTTCCGGCGCATCTTTGGGTGTCCCTTCTGCGGGCGGGTTCTGGGGGCGGTGCGACCCTGATGAGACACGCAATAAACGCAGCCGTGCCTCAATACTTGTCGAGAAAAATGAAACAGCACTTTTGATTGATGCGACGAATGATCTTCGCACGCAACTTGTTAAAACCAATACGCAATATTTGGATGCCCTTTTACTGACACATCATCATTCCGACCATACCAGCGGTATTGATGATTTGCGCGGCATCGCCTTTCACAACAATATGACGATCCCATTATATGCAGATGAAAAAACATTGGGTCTTTTGAAGGAGCGCGGGCCATACAGATTTTTTAAGGGGGATGATGGTGTTTATGTGCCGTTTTTAGACCCCAAAGTCGTGGAGGCGGGCGCGCATTTGCGTATCGGAGATATCGATATACAAACTTTCGACCAAGACCATGGCACAACACGCACGCTGGGTTTCCGCTTTGGCGATTTTGCCTATAGCGTTGATGTGGTTAATCTGGATGATGCGGCATTTGACGCTTTGGCAGGCGTGGAAACATGGGTTGTTGATGCGGCAGGTTATCACCGTGAACACGTTACGACACATGCCAATTTTGAGCGCATTATGAAGTGGGTGGACCGGATTAAACCGAAAATGACCTACCTGACCGTTCTGACGTCGCATATGGATTATAAAACCCTGTGCGATGAACTTCCGCCCCATATCCGCCCGGCTTATGACGGGCTGGAGATACTTCCGGGAACGAATGTTGGGTAGAGAAGCGCTGCAATCAGCACATGCTTGCGTATTGCCGGTGCCGTATTTTCAGTGACCACGTATCACCGTTTTTATAAAGAAGCGCGACAGTCGTATAGCCCTTTAATCCCAGCCGTACCAGATAATATTCTTGCCCGCCTGATGAAAATGCCTCCAGAACGCGCGCGGCAGGTGCGTTGTAATCCTCAAGGCTTAAAATAAGGGGGGCTTTGCGGTACAGCAGCATGGCGATATTATCGCAGGTCAGGCTGCTTAGCGTGTCGGTATAAGCATGGCCGATGCATTCCTTGCCTGTTATATCGTATTTTTCAGGAAGCAACGTGGATTGTAATTCACGGTTCACATTATCCCATGTGTTTAGCGTCAGCTTGGCTTGCGCATCTTTTTGGTGTGCGTGCAGTAGCACAGGGGATGTAGCGGGCAGTTTGGGCAGGACGTATACGCCATCAAGCACGCGGCGGCTTTCCCAAAGGTTGCGCATATGTTCGGTTTCAACATCTCCGGCAAAAGCGGTTATAGGGGTTCCGATATCTGTTTTGCTGATAGAGAAATCCTGTATCTGTACGGGGAAGGAATAATATCCTTCATAATGGCATTCCGCTTCGCTATCTTCTATACCGCAAGGAAAGGTGCATTCTTTTTTAAGTATATCGAAATGTGCTTGCGCAACGCCTGTTGTGCCAATCACGGTGATAGTTTGTGGAATGCTGTCTTCGTCTGGCGTGTTTTCACCGGCGCCAAGGTCGATAACAATGCGCTCTCCGTCTGCGTAAATACCGTCTTCCGCTACGTATTGATCTGCAGCCTCCATGCTGCGCCCCAGAATCTGGTAGGGAGCGCCCAGCGTGGATGTGTCGGCCTGTGCTGCTGTTGTACCGAGGAGTGCCAGACAAAGAACGGTAAGGAGGGTTTTCATTGCTCTTCCCTGTTTTTGGCGCGTTCCACACGGCGTTTATTGGCTTCGATGGCGTATTCCCCCGTGCCTTTGCTGATAACATTGTCTGTGGGCAATATTGTGCCGGGCACCTGCTCGGTTTTCCCGTTCAGTTCTTCGTAGATAGGGGTGAAGTCCTGCCCTGCGGTTTCATCAAACAATTGCTGATAGTTTTCTATGGCGAAGTAATTATCCTGAAAATCGTCAATTTGGAATTGCGTTTGCAAAATGCGCCGCAGATCAAAACGCAGGCGGTGCGGTGAATCGCTTTCAAGGGAAAATACGGATTCTGTGGGAGAGGATAAAATCCCCGCGCCATAAATGCGCAGCCCGTCCGCTTCCTCGATCAGGCCAAATTCAACGGTATACCAGTAAAGGCGTGCCAGCTTGTCTGTGGTGCCTAGCTTTGCGGCCTTCAACCCGCCACGGCCATAGGCTTCCATGTATTTTGCAAAAACAGGCTCGGCCAGAATGGGTACATGACCGAACAGGTCATGAAAAACGTCAGGCTCCTGAATATAATCCAGTTGCTCCCGCGTGCGCAGGAAGTTCCCGACGGGAAAGCGGCGGTTGGCCAGTAGTTCAAAAAACGGCTCGTCCGGTATCAGGCCGTTCACCGGCATCACCTGCCAGCCGCTGTGCTTCATCAGTA
>JAPPOU010000048.1:7208-23388 GCA_028817795.1 Alphaproteobacteria bacterium | reverse complement strand
CGGTCTTGCCGAATATTCAGCGTTGATAGAGCATCCATGAAAATGCTGACAGCCCGGCCCGGCAGGATATCGGTTTGGCGTTCATATAAAATGCGCCATATATCATGCTCTTCTTCGGTAAAAACGCATGCGGGTACGCGAAAAAAATCAAGGTTGCCACGTTCCCAGCCGGTGGCGTCTGTATAGTGGTACGCCGTGGATATGCCGCGATCAACTTTGTTATCCGCCATGGTTCACACGATTCTTTAAAATGTCGGGCCGCTGGTCATCGGGGGTGTCTGGCTGTTCTTCCGGCGCGGCTTTTTGGAAGGCCTCTAGCTTCAGGCAGCGTTTCTCGACCTGTTCTATTTTGGGCCATTGCGCAATATCCATTTCCAGCCTGCGGGCTTCGTACACCTGTGGGATCAGGCAGATATCTGCAAGCGTGGGGGTATTGCCGCAAACGAATGTGTTTTTGTGCTGGGTGTTTTTGTCGAGCCAGTATTCAATGGCATCAAAGCCTTTTGATATCCAGTATTTCTGCCAGTCTGTTTTCTGTGTTTGTGAAACAGCAAGCTCGCCCGACATATAATTTAGCACACGCAATGTGCCGAAGGGGTGGGTATCAACTGCGCAAATATGCGCTATTTGCCGTGCAAAGGCGCGGTCAGCCGGTTTTTGAGGGAGAAGAGGAGGCTCCGGTTTTTTCTCGTCCAGATATTCAATGATGGCCAGAGATTGTGTTAGCACCGTTTTGCCGTCGACAAGGGTAGGAACCAATTCTTGCGGGTTCAGTTCCTTGTATTCCGCTGTATGCTGCTCCCCGCCATTTTTGACAAGGTGCACGCTTTTGTGCGTGTATTTTTGTTTTTTCAGGTGCAGCGCGATGCGAACACGATAGGAAGCGGGGGATCTGTAATAGGTATATAGCTGCATCACGGCTTATCTTCGCCTTTGTTATTTTGTTGTTTATATGATTGTAGCCGTCCTGCGCCCGGACGCAAGAAGATGCGGAAAACTGTTTATTTTCAATATATTAATATATTTTACGAAACACTTGAAGTTAACATATTAATATGCTAGGGTGTTTTCAGTTCAACCAATTGAAAAAACAGGCGAAATCATGGGCTTTTTTAGCCGGAAACGAAAAATTGAAACTCCAGACGCTGCAGATCCTCTTGAGAAAGCAGCGCGTGCCTGGTTTAGAGCGGCAGAACTGGGAACAACGACCGTACTGAACGAGATGGTTAAAAAGGGGTTTGATGTCAATTACGAGGATTCTGATGGCTGTACAGCATTCAACCATGCGGTTGCGCGGCGGGATGTGGCGATGGCGCATTGGTTGTGCGAGCAGCATGATGCTGATGTTAATGCAGGTAAAAAACCTGCGCTGAATAACTGGGCAGAACATTCTGCAGATGGTGGGGAGTATTCATGGTGGATTATTAATAGAACCGTGCATATGGATTTACTAAGCTTTCTGCATAAATCAGGTTATGATTTTAACGCGCAAGATCAGGATGGAAATACATTCCTGCATATTTTGCTGGAAAATGAAAGATTCAGGGTGCTTTCTGAACTTCCGCTTTTTTGTATAGAGAACGTTGAGATGCAGACGCGCAATAAAAAAGGCGAATCTGTTTTAGACGTTGCGGCTGGCGTTAAGTATGAGAATTATAGCAGCCTTGCCAATAAGACAGGTACCAAGGATACGCCCAATCCGAAAAAAAATGACAAAGCATGGATTAAAACAGGCGAATCTGAAATTGCGCGTGTGCAAGATAAAAGAGCTATAGGGTATCGTGTAACCGAAATTTTCAATTTTGCTTCCGGCACTTATACGGCGATTACTACAAACATGGATACCAACGCTGATAGCCAGTCGACGCTGTTGATACGCGATATGGTGGGGAATCAGTCTGTTATTGATGCCCAGAATGCCTTGCGCGAACAGGGGGGTGTTTTGCCTGATCCTGCCCCGGTGAAGATGAAAACACTTATGAAGCCGGGCGGTGCTGAATCATGACATCGTATTGGCAAAAAAGATCGTGGTTTAAGGCGGTAAAGGCAAAAGATATCAAAACAATGGCCGCATTGCTGCAGGAGGGTTGTGATATCAATTGTACCGACAATAAAGGTCGGGGCGCGCTTTATCATTCTGCATTCAGAACGAGCAATTACGGATTAACGCAGTGGTTGATTGACCGGGGCGCGAAACCTGATGCGGGGGAATCTCCTTTATTTGCATTGGCGCGTAGTATTCAGTGTCAGGATCCACGTTATCCAAACACGGCCTGGTCTTACTATAGGGTTTGTATAGATGAATTTAAAGAGTTGCACGGTATTTATAAGTGGGACATCAATGCACAGGACCAAAATGGTGATACGGTAATGCATGTATTATTGCGCCGTGAATTATTCCCTGTGGCAGAGGATATTTTTTCTCGTTTCAAATCTGACATTGATCCGACGATAAAAAATAATCAAGGCATGACCATTCTGGATGTTGCGATAGTGGAAGGTGCGCCAAACTGTGATAAAATTCGCGGTCTTGTGCAAACATATGAGCCACAAGAAGAGCCGAAAAACGACGTTCCTGTGCCGCCGCAGCTTAAAATTAGTCAAGAAGATGCTGTGGTAGAGGAAAAACCCGAAAAGCAGGAAAAAAAGAAAAAAGGGTCTTTCTGGGCTATGTTTGGTCTGGGGGCAACTGCGCCTGATGCTCCACCGTCTGCCCCGGACCCGCGCAAATTGTGGTTTAAGGCCGTGAAAGAAAATGATTTGGTAGCACTGGAAGATTTGATTGGGCAAGGTGCAGATGTAGATATACAGGATGAAGATGGTTGTACGGCGATTTATCATGCCCTGAAGAATGATAATATTGGTTTTGCTTGCTGGTTGCGTGATAAGGGTGCTAATCCGAACATTGGTAAGCCCCCACTGATAGGCTGGCTGGAAACAGTGGAGTATCAAGATCCGAGATATCAGCATTCAGCGGCGGCATATTACGATAAAAAGGCGCCCCGCCTTGACGAGGTTTGCCAGTCTCTTGCTCTAGATATGAACGCGCAGGATAAAAACGGCGATACGTTTTTACATTGCCTGTACGATAAAAAATTCTGGTATGTGGGCGAGTATGTAAGAAAGCGCTATGGCGATTATATTGATCCGACTGTAAAAAATGATAAAGGCATGACGGTATTGGATGTTGCGGCCCAGCGGGGTGCTTCTAATTATAAAGGCCTGAAATCATGGGTTGATTCCTATCGTAAAAAAAGCGGGATAAAGACAGAAGCAAAAGTTGTCGTGCCACAGGTGCGCTCCCAGATGAAAAAGGTTCAGAAGCGGGCAGATGGATGGATGAAGACAGACCGGTCTGAAGTTGCACGTGTGGTCGTGAAGCAGCGTATTGGCTACACAGTGACGGAAGTATTCAACTTTGCTGCGGGCACTTATACCAATATCACCCAAAACATGGCAACGCGAGCCGAGAGCCAGGCCATTTTACCGCTGGCGGAATTTCAGGATAGGAAGCTGATTAAATCTGCGGAAAATGCCTTGTGCGAACAGGGTGGTTATGTACCTGAACGCCCTCAGCCGCAGGCCTCTCCTGTGCGCATAAAAAAGCGCGTGCTGTTAAAGCCGGGGGGGGCAGGATGACGGAGGTGCAAGAGCCATCTTACTGGACAAAGCGTGCATGGTTCCGTGCTGCTAGAAAGGCGGATACGACAAAGCTGAAGCAGCTTATGAACGAGGGGATTGATATAAACTTACAAGACAGTGGTGGGCGAACGGCTTTATACTATGCCGCGCGCAAGATGAATAAAAACCTGATGATCTGGTTGCATGAACATGGAGCTGACCCCAGTGTGGGGGAGCCTCCCATGACAGGGTTGGCATCTTTGGTTTTCTATACTAACTATAGATATAAACCATCCGGCAGTAAGGATCTTTTTGAATACCTATGTAATCGTGATGACTATGATATAAATGCTCAGAGTGCGTCTGGAAAGACGGTGCTGCATTATCTACTGGAAGATAAATTGTCGCATCAATTTGCCAATGATATTTTGGCTGAGAATTACGATAAAATAGATCCCACTATAAAAGATATCGATGGTGCATCAATTGTTGATGTGGCAGTGAAAAATAAATATGCGCACTGTAATAGATTGTTCGACCTGAAGGAAAGTTTTGAAAGAAGGAACGGCAAAGCTCATACGGATGTAAAGCAAGCTGTTCCCCAACTTGTAAAACAGAAAAAACAACCCAAACAGGAAGAGGTTTCTGGGGACGTCTGGAAGAAGACTGGAGATACGGAAGTGGCCCGTGTGTCTTATAAGGCGGAAATAGGGTATGCGATAACTGAAATTTTTAACTTTTCAGCGCAAACCTATAGGTCTGTCATGAAAAATCTGGAAACGCGGGCGGAAAGCCAATCTATCATGTCGATCAGTCAGTTTAAGGATAACGCTGTTCTTGACGCGGCTAAATCTTTTTTGATCGCCAACGGTGGTACCGTTCCTGCGCCGGAAAAACCTATTTTGAAAGTCCACCGCCAGTTGCTGCCGAAATAAGGTCAGGCCGTTTTTTTCTTCTGCTGCGCCACATATTTATAATGATGCACGGTCTGCTCAATTGTGCCAAATACGTTATTACCCTCCGCATCCCGCATTTCAATGCGCACGCTGTCGCCAAACTGCATGAATTTTGTGTTTGCCTGCCCACCATCCATTTTTTCAAGAATAACACGCTCAACGATGCAGGATGAACCTTTCGACCTGTCTTTGTTCGAGACAGTGCCGGAGCCAATAATCGTCCCCGCGCACAAGGGGCGGGTGCGTGCAGCGTGGGCGATAAGCTGCCGGAAGTCAAAAACCATGTCTGTGCCGGCATCCGGCGTGCCGAATGTTTCACCGTTATATGATGTGGTAATAGGCAAATGTACTTTGCCGTCTTTCCATGCCGCGCCCAGTTCATCCGGTGTGATTGCTGTAGGAGAAAACGCGCTGGAGGGTTTTGATTGTACAAAGCCAAAGCCTTTTTTCAGTTCTTCCTTGGCAATAAAGCGCAGGGAAACGTCGTTCACCAGCATGACAAGCTTGATATGTTTTTCCGCATCTTCAGGGGTGACACCCATGGGAACGTCGTCGGTAACGACGGCAATTTCCGCTTCAAAATCTATGCCCCAGTTTTCATCGGCCAGCATAATGTTGTCACGCGGACCAAGAAAAGCATCACTGCCGCCTTGATACATTAATGGGTCCGTCCAGAACGATTCCGGCATTTCAACGCCGCGTGATTTCCTCACCAGCTCCACGTGATTCACATAGGCGCTGGCATCCAGCCATTGATAAGCGCGGGGCAGGGGGGAGGCGCACATTTCCGGGCGAAAAGGCATTACCTCTGCTGTTCCGGCCTCCAAGTCTGCGGTAAGCGCCTTTAATTTTGGCTCCGTATGTTTCCAGTCATCCAGCGCGGCTTGCAGCGTTGGCGCAATGGCGCTGGCGTCTGTTGATTTTGTCAGGTCTTTGCTAACGATGACCAAGCTGCCGTCACGGCCATGTTTCAGGGAAGCGAGTTTCATGGTTTTCTCCTTTTATGCCTGCAAGACGCCACGGCGGACTTGATCTTCTTCAAGGGATTCGAATAAGGCCTGAAAGTTGCCTTCGCCAAAACCCTCATTGCCTTTGCGCTGGATGATCTCGAAAAAGATCGGCCCTAGCGCGTCTTTGGTGAAAATTTGCAGCAAAATGCCTTGTCCTTTTGTTGGGGCACCGTCTACCAAAACGTTCAGGTCTTGCATTCTTTGAAGGTCTTCGTCGTGCTCTGGTACGCGGGCATCAATTTTTTCGTAGTAGGTAGCGGGTGTCGCCTGAAATGCGATGCCCAGTTTTTTCAAGGCTTCGACAGAGGCATAGATATCATCTGTTCCCAGCGCGATGTGTTGAATGCCTTCGCCATTGTAACGCTTCAAAAATTCTTCAATCTGCGATTTGTCGTCGGAGGATTCATTAATCGGAATGCGGATTTTACCGCAGGGACTGGTCATGGCCTTGCTTTTCAGGCCTGTCAGTTTTCCTTCGATGTCGAAATAGCGGATTTCGCGGAAGTTGAACAGGTTGGTGTAAAAATCTGCCCATTCCGCCATATGGCCGCGATGCACATTGTGTGTGAGGTGGTCAAGATATGTCAGCCCCGCGCCTGTGTGTGGTGCGTTGTCGATCCATTCAAAGTCAACATCGTAAATGGAGCCGTTATCGCCATAACAGTCCACAAGATAGAGAACGGAGCCGCCAATCCCTTCAATCGCAGGGATATTTAATTCCCCCGGTCCAACACGGCCTTTTACCTCTGTCGCGCCTTTTTCAACAGCGGCTTCCATCGCGGCTGCGGCGTCTTTTACGCGAAACGCCATGGCCAACGCGCCGCCGCCGTTATGCTGCTTTGCGAATTCCATCGCTTCCGGCTCGGCGTTCAGGATAAAGCTGATATCGCCCTGTTGAAATAGCGTGACGTTTTTTGATTTATGACGGGCCGTCTTTTTAAAGCCGAGCAGGGTGAACAGTTTTTCCAGCTCTGCCGGGTCTGTATGGCAATATTCGACGAATTCAAATCCGTCAGTTCCCATCGGGTTCTCAAAAATGTCAGCCATGCGGGGCCTCCTTGTTTCGTGCTTTGTCTGTAACGGGCCGAGTCTCGCTTTTTTCGGCCGAACTTGCAAGTTGAGGGCTTGGCTTTCCCTGTATTATTGTTAATATGGATGGGTTTTAATGAATGGGTAGCGTGTTATGACACAAAAAGAACCGACAGGCATGTCTCTTCCTGTTGTTGCACCGCAAGATAGCCGGATGCGGGTCAGCTTTGAATTTTTTCCGCCCAAAACGGAAAAGGCGGAAAAGACACTGTGGGAGTCGCTTGACGTGCTGGCACCGTTGGCGCCTGCGTTCGTGTCCGTGACGTATGGGGCGGGCGGCACAACACGTGCGCGCACGCATGAAATTGTCACCGCTATCCAAAAGAAAAAAAGTATCGCCGCTGCCGCACATTTAACTTGTGTGGGGGCAACGCGTGAAGAAATTGACGCCATTGCAAAAGAATACTGGGAAGCCGGTATCCGCCATATCGTGGCACTGCGCGGCGATATGCCTGATATGGGTACAGGCTATGTGCCAACGCCGGGCGGCTATGCCTATGCCCTTGATTTGGTCGAAGGCTTGAAGAAAGTGGCACCGTTCGAGATCAGCGTGGCCGGATACCCTGAAGGACATCCTGAGTCACCGGGGCTAAAGGACGACCTGGATTTTTTAAAGCGCAAGGTGGATGCGGGCGCGGACAGGGTGATTACGCAGTTCTTTCTGGACCCTGAAAAGTTCTTGTCATTCCGTGACCGTGCAGCAGCGGCAGGGATTACGGTTCCCCTTGTGCCTGGCATGCTGCCCATTACGAACTTTGGCAAAGCTGTGGAATTTGCAGGGAAGTGCAATGCGAATGTGCCGCAATGGATGCATGATCTGTTCGAGGGGCTTGATGACGAGCCAAAAACCCGCCAGCTTGTCGCGGCCACGGTTGCAGCAGCGCAATGCCGCAGGCTCTGTGATGAAGGGGTGGAGGATTTCCATTTCTATACCTTAAACCGTGCAGAGTTAACGCGGGCCATCTGCCATATGCTGGGAATGCGGATTAAGGCCGTGGCGGCGGAGAAGGCTGTGTGCGGCTGATAAATGCCGCCCTGTTTTTGTTGTAGTCGTTAATATAGGTGCGCAAGGCAGGTGGCACGGCGGGGCGTTCTTCTTGTTGCATGATGTCCCGCATTGTTTGTATTCCCGATGATGGCGCGTCCGTTTTGCGATACATACTCAAGGCCGTTTTCATGGCTTTATCGCGTGTGTTCAGCGTGTTCTTTACATTGGACACAGTGTTGTTCAAGTGCAATTGATAAGACAGGCCTTGCGCATGCAGGGCATGTACCGTGATGTGGCATTGTTCAACGAAGGCTGTGTATTTTTGGGTGTTTACACCATAATACTTTAATTGTTGCGCGGTGATTTCTGCGGTGCCAAGCGCCTGTAGGGCTGATTTGATGTGTGTTTGGGGCTGCAGTAAGGGGTTATCGCAGGTTTTACAATAATCTTGCAGGGCTTTTTCGGCTGTTTCGATGCTGTCTACAAAACGGTCGGTAATGCTCAGGATGCGAATGTCAAAGTCATTATTGGGGTCCGTGGTGAACCGTACTTCTTGCGCGGCCATATGGCGCTGTGCAGCGTTGTTGAAGGCAGGACGGCCCTTTGTTGGATCGTGTGGCTGATTTGGCATGCCTATGACATATCATATTACCCCCCATTTGTGCCAAGCAAGATATTATATGTATACAAATCAGTTGTTTATAGGTCTTTTTTATGCCTGCTGTTAATGCTTTGTAAGGGGTTTTCGTTATAGAATAGAAAATGAGGTATAGGATTTGTAGGTCTATACCTAGAGTTGTGCTTTGCCTAGGGGGAAATCATGGGCTGTTTTAAAACTCTTGTTGTTGGCGCTGTTACCGCTATGGCGTTTCAGGCATCTGCCGCGTATGCGCAGGCGACAACGAATATAGATGCGACCAGTAACCTCACGGCAGGGGTTACTCTTGGTAATGAACAGAATATTGATTTTGGTGATATCGACTTTTCCGCCGCGCCGGGTGCGGGCGATACTGCTGCGATCGGCACGGACGGCAACCTTGTTTTTGCCGGAAACTTTACCGGTGGGGCAACGGGCAACGTTGGTCGCGTGGATATTACAGCAGGTAATAATGGCACGACGGTTGAGGTTTTTTGCGAAACAGCGGCCACGTTGTCAGATGGCGCGGGCAGTACAATTGATATTGCCAGCCTTGAGGTTGTGCCCGAAGGGTCTGAAGCAGCCTTTGGCGCAGGTAACGCTTGTAATGGCCTTGGCGGCGCGGCGGCATCCAGCTTTGTTTTGAACGTGGGCACGCTGGATACATTTGTATTTGGCGGTCAGCTTGATGGCAATACGGCAGTGGGCTTTGGCGGTGGCGCTCTTTATTCCACCGGTAACGCCGGCGGGGATGATATTCAGGTGAACGTGTTCTACCAGTAAAGGGTATATGCACGCATGTTAAAGGTATAGCGAGGCTTCACCATGTCGGGTGACAAAGACGACGAGAACAGCAAAACGCCCGACGACGAAAACAAGGTTTCCGTCATCACCGTGAATTTCAAGGAAGGCGGCATCGTCAAAAAGGTGCATTTCGCCGAAGAAGGCGGTATCCCCAAGTTTTTGCGGGATATGGCAAAATATGCCAAGCAAAACAATGTGACATCCATTGTTCTATTGACCATCAATCAGGAAAACCACGTCGACTGGGTGCATATTGCTGAATCAGACCAGCACCTTGCTTTGGCCGCGCTCTGCATGGAAGATATCAAAGACGAGCTGAAGACCACGATTTTTTCGGAAACCGAAGAAGAATAATCCTTGAAATGGGCGCAGGGATTGCTAAATCCATACGTGTATATCATATTGAGTGTATGGTTTAGCAGTTAAAGAGTGTGTCGTATCCCCATGAAAATAAAAGGCCATATCGTTCTTGTGATCCTGCTCTCTGCCGCTGTGGCGCTGGGGTGGTATCTGTTTGAGGGGCGCGGCGGGGATAACGGCAAAAAAGGATTCCGGCGCAGTGGCGGGCCAGTCGTTGTGAGCATCGTGCCTGTTCAGCGTGAAGATGTCCCTCTATCTCTTTCTGCGATTGGCAATGCCGTGACATACCAAAGCGTCGCCGTGCGCGCCCGGATTGACTCGCAATTGATGACTGTTTCTTTCAAGGATGGGGATTACGTTGAAGAAGGCGACCTGTTATTTACGCTGGATGATCGTGCGATCAAGGCGCAGTTGCGCCAGCAGGAAGCCAATCTTGCCCGTGATCGCGCCCAGATGCAGAACCTGAAGCGCCAGTATGACCGTAAAAAGAATCTGGCTGACAAGGGATTTGAAACCACGTCTAATCTGGATGAGGCGCGGGCGCAGTACGAAGTGCAGCAGGCGACGATCAAGGCAACGGAAGCCGCGATTGAAAATCTGAAAGTCCAGCTTCAATACACGGAAATCCATGCCCCGATTAGCGGGCGTACGGGAACGATCAATGTAACAGTGGGAAATAACGTGCGCCCCGGCGATTCCATGCCGCTGGTCACGATCAATCAGGTCAAGCCCATCAGGGCGCAGGTTTCTATTCCGCAAAAATACTTGCCTGCCGTGCGCGAAGCGATGCGGGTTGGTTCTGTTCCTGTGCATGCGCGTGGTGATGGCGGCGGTGCAAAGGCAGAGGGCGTGCTGGACTATATCGATAACATGATTGACGCCTCGACAGGCACGTTTACGGCGCGGGCATCATTTGCCAATGAAAACGAGGCCCTGTGGCCCGGCATGTTCGTGACGGCAACCATTGATATAGGCCTTGAAAAAAACAGGCTGACAGTGCCGGAGGTGGCGATACAGCATGGCCAGTCCGGTGATTTCGTGTTTGTGATTGCAGAGAATACCGCCCACAAAAAAAGTATAACTGTAGACCGGATGTATAGGGGCACAGCCGTGATTGGGTCGGGTCTTGACGGTACGGAGCAGGTGGCCGTTGACGGTCTGATGCGTCTTGAAGAAGGGGCGTCCGTTACCGTGCCGGATGATGGCGGAGAATGAACCTTTCCGCTTTTTGCATCCGCAGGCCTGTTTTTACCATTTTGCTGATGGTGGCCATATTGGTTGGCGGGTTTTCGGGGTATAAGACCCTGCCTGTCAGTGCGCTACCCAGTGTGGACTTCCCCACGATTAGCGTGACAGCCAATCTGCCCGGTGCCAGCCCCGAAACAATGTCTACGGCTGTGGCCACGCCTTTGGAAAGGCAGTTTTCGACGATTGCTGGTATTACCTCCATGACATCCACCAGCCAGTTAGGCTCGACGCGGGTGACGTTGCAGTTCGATCTTGACCGCGATATGGATGGTGCGGCGATGGATGTGCAAACGGCCATTGCAACGGCGGCGCGCCGCTTGCCGTCTGAAATGCGCACGCCACCTTCGTTCCGCAAAGTGAACCCGGCTGAACAGCCGATTTTGTTTATTGCCGTTTCATCCGACACATTGCCCATTGCGCGTGTGAATGAATATGCAGATACGATGTTGGCGCAGCGTATGTCAATGGTGCCGGGCGTGGCGCAGGTCTTGATCTATGGCGAGCAAAAATACGCTGTGCGGATTAAGGCCGATGCCGCGAAAATGGCAGCGCAGAATATCAGTTTTGAGGAATTGCGCAGCGCTGTTTCTGCGGCTGCATCCAATGCGCCTGTGGGCATTATCAGCGGCAAACAGCAACTGTTTAACCTGAATATCGATGGCCAGCCCGATAATGCCGAAGGATTCCGCGAGCTGATTACGGTCTGGCGCAACGGTGCGCCTGTCCGCTTGAAAGATATCGCCACAGTTACAGACGATGTGGAAGATGATAAATCTGCCGCCTTTATTGATGGCGACCGGGCTATTGTTCTGGCTGTTCAGCGACAACCGGATGCCAATACGATAGAAGTTGTGGAGGGCGTACGTGCTTTATTGCCCAGTTTTGAAGAGGAATTGCCGCCCTCTATCACCATGACGCCGATGTTTGATCGTTCCGTAGCAGTAAAAGAGGCGGTGCACGATGTGCAGGTGACAATGATGCTCACCATCGCGCTGGTGATTATTGTTATTTCTATGTTCCTTTTGAACTGGCGGGCAACGCTTATTCCATCACTGGCTGTGCCAATGTCAATTATCGGCACCTATGGCGCGATGTCGTTATTGGGTTTTTCCATTAATAACGTATCCCTGCTGGCGTTGACGTTATGTGTCGGGTTCGTTGTGGATGATGCGATTGTGATGCTCGAAAACATTGTGCGTCACATTGAAAACGGGATGAAGCCTTTTGAAGCGGCATTGAAGGGATCAAAGGAGGTTGGATTTACGATTATATCCATTACGCTATCTTTGGTCGCCGTGTTTATCCCCGTTCTGTTTATGGGCGGCGTTGTGGGTAAGATTTTTAACGAATTTGCGGTAACGATCAGCGTGTCCATCCTTATTTCCGGTTTGATATCGCTTACGCTCACTCCCATGCTCTGCGCCCGTTTTCTGCGTCCACGTGATGTAGAGGAACAGCGTGGCTTGTTTGCCGCCGTTTTTAACGGGATGTTCCGCGCCATGCATCGCGGTTATGATTCGTCACTGCAATGGTGTTTAAAAAACAAGGCGGCCATGCTTTTGGTGACATTGTTGACGCTTGCAGGCAGTGTGTATGTCTTTGCCCATGCGCCCAAGGGGTTTTTCCCACGTGAAGATACGGGGTTTTTATTCGGCAGTACAGAAGCGGCGCAGGATATATCGTTTGAAGCGCTTTCAGCCAAGCAAGAGGAGGTGGCGCGTATCGTCGCCGCTGATCCGGCTGTGGAGCATGTATTTTATTCCATTGGTGGCCGCCGTGGTACGAATGCAGGGCGTATGTTCGTGGGGCTGAAACCGCGTCATGAGCGCCCTCCGGCAGATGCAGTTGTTGCGCGCCTGAGGAAGTCTTTGGAAAACATGCAGGGCATGAGCGCTTTTTTTGCGTCGGTCCAGAATATGCGGATTGGTGGGCGACTGACAAAAAGCGCGTACCAATACACGCTGCAGTCCGGAGATTTGCAAGAGCTTTATAAATGGTCTGAAGCTTTAAGGGAAAAAATGGCGGCAGAGCCGGGCTTTTTGGATGTCACCACCGATCTTGAGGTGCGCAGCCTTCAAGCGCTTGTATCGGTCGATCAAGACAAGGCTGCCAGCTATGGACTTGATAATGATACGATCCGGCGTGGCCTTTACAGCGCCTTTGGCACACAGCAGGTGGCCAGCCTTTATACCTCTGCGAATGATTATGCCGTTATTCTTGAGGTCGAGGATATATACAAGCAAAGCCCGGAAGATATAGGAAAGCTGTATTTGCGCGGTAAAAATGCCCAGCTTGTGCCGTTGGATGCGCTGGCTGAGGTGAAACGAACTCTTGGTCCGTTGTCCATTAACCACCAAGGACAATTGCCCGCTGTCACGCTTTCTTTTGATCTGGAAGAGGGCATGTCTTTAGGAGATGGCGTGAAGCGTGTTAAACGGATGACAGAGGAAATCAGCATGCCGCAAAGCATATCCGGCGGGTTTGAAGGCGCTGCAGCAGAGTTCCAGAAGTCATCCGGCAATGCGGCGCTTTTGATTATCATCACAATTGTGGTGATCTATATTATCCTTGGCATGCTGTATGAAAGCTTTATTCACCCCATCACGATTTTATCAGGCCTGCCGTCTGCCGGTATCGGCGCAATCATGACGTTGATGCTGTTCCGCATGGAACTGGATGTGATTGCGATTGTAGGGCTGGTGTTATTGATTGGCATCGTGAAGAAAAACGCGATCATGATGATCGATTTTGCGATTGTTGCACGGGATGAAGGTAAAACGGCGGAAGACGCGATATATGAAGCCTGCATGCTGCGTTTCAGGCCCATTATGATGACGACGATGTCCGCCATTTTCGGCACACTGCCCATCGCCATGGCATGGGGCGCGGGCGCGGAGCTGCGCCAGCCCTTGGGTGTGACGGTTGTCGGCGGGCTTTTAACCTCGCAGCTTCTCACGCTTTACATTACGCCTGTCATATATCTGTATCTGGAACGGTTTTCCCGTAAAGACAAGGCGTTGCGCGAACAATAAAAAACGTATAACATTGCGGAAATCAAAGAATCTCTGCCACGGGGTGTAGAGATGTGTATTGGGGTTATGCACGCGTTTGAAATTCAGCATTGAATATTATTGGACCTTTATCCAGCCCAGCCCGGTTTTGGTCTTTGGCATCCTTTTGATGTTTGGGGTCATGGGCGGCATGATCGCAAACCGGCATAAATGGATGCCAACGATTACGGCGTTCATGTTGCTCGGTTTGATTATTGGCCCGAACGGTCTGGGCCTTATCAATAAAAAGATGATGGATGCCTCGACGATATTAATTGATATAGCGCTGGGCCTGATCCTTTATAAACTGGGCAATATGCTGCACCCCAAAGCCATGCTGAAGTCCAGAAAGCTTTTGGTGATGGGGCTATCGGAAGCCGCGTTTTCTTTTATTGCCGTTTTGGGACTGATGCTGGCGATGGGGTATGACCTGCTTTTGTCCATCTTTATTGGCGCTATCGCTGTGTCGTCATCGCCTGCGGTTCTTGTTCATGTGGCGGAAGAAATGAATGCCAGCGGTCCCGTTACGGACCGCGCCAAGTCTTTAGTGGCGATGAATAACATATTTTCGTTTCTGATCTTCTCGCTCACCCTGCCATTTGCGATGACAAATGAAGAAACAAGCCTTGGCAGCATGTTTATTATGCCTATGTACAAGCTGTTTGGCGCTGCGGTTGTGGGTATAATTGCTGCATGGATTGCCATACGTATTGCGCGTCTGCTGCATAAACGGGATGAACACTATCGTTTCGCTATCGTGATTGGTGCCGTGATGCTGACGCTGGGCATATCGGAAATGATTCACGCATCTGCTTTGTTCTCGCCGTTAGTTTTGGGGATTGCGACCCGGTGGTTCGAAACGTCAAAGCATAATTTATCCCGCGTGGGACTGGGCGAGGGAGGGGATCTCTTTTTCATCGTCCTGTTCGTTATGGCGGGGGCCAAGATCGACCCCATGGCGATTGTGGCAACAGGGCTTGTGCCTGTACTGCTGGTGATTGTGCGCAGTTGCGGCAAGTTTGCAGGGGTTTTCCTTGTCTCCCCGTTTTCTGGGTTTGACGGGCAAAAATCTGCGGCTGTGGGGTATTTGTTGATTCCCATGGCGGGGATGGCAATTGGTCTTGCCGCGACGACGACAGATATGTTGCCCACGTTGGGGGCGAGTATATCCTCTATTGTGTTCACGATGGTGGCGCTGTTTGAAACCATTGGTCCTTTTGCCGCTGCCCATGCGTTCAGAATGTGTGGGGAAGCGAATGATGAGGAAGACGAAGAAGACGCGCCTCCCCCGAAGGATGGCGGGGGCTCTGCCAAGCAACAGCAGCCTGCCTTTGGCCCGCTTGCCACGGCTTCGGCCATCAAATCGGGCTTGCAAAGGGCTTTGCAGGCGGGGAAGCCTAAAAAAGACCAGTAAAAACAATGCCTTGGTGTTGTGTGTCGGCTTTGCTGTTCCCCTTTTCACCTAAATGAAGTACAAATAGGCCATCATGACTCAGGAAGATACTGGCAAGAAAAAGTCCGTCCACCGGCACCCGGAAAAGCGCAACAGGCCCGATACGCCCGTATTGCGCAAACCCGATTGGATTCGCGTAAAAGCGCCCGTGTCCGCGCAATATAACGAAACACGTAAACTGATGCGCCAGCTCAACCTGACGACAGTGTGCGAGGAAGCAGCCTGCCCGAACATTGGTGAATGCTGGCAGCAACAGCATGCGACATTCATGATTTTGGGCGCGACCTGTACGCGGGCCTGCTCATTCTGCAATGTGGCAACAGGTATCCCAGATAAGGTAGACCCGTTTGAGCCTGCACGTATTGCGATTGCCGTGCAAAAGACCGGATTGAAACATGTGGTGATTACCTCTGTTGACCGTGACGATCTTGAAGATGGTGGGGCAGAACAGTTTGTAAAAGTCATCAGCGAAATCCGCCGCCTGTCACCAGATACGACAATCGAGATTCTAACGCCTGATTTTAAAGACAAGCCGGGCGCAGCCGAGAAAATTGTGGCTGTCAGGCCCGATGTCTTTAACCACAACATGGAAACCGTGCCTCGGTTGTATCTGCCGATCAGGCCGGGATCGCGGTATTTTACTTCACTGGCATTGCTGCAGCAGGTCAAAAAGCTGGACCCGTCTATCTTTACTAAATCCGGCCTGATGGTGGGGTTGGGCGAAAGCAAGGAAGAAGTGATGCAAGTCATGGATGACTTGCGTGCCGCAGACGTTGATTTCTTAACGATTGGCCAATATCTCCAGCCGACGCCCAAGCATGCCGCTGTGGAGAAATTCGTGACGCCCGAAGAATTTAAATCCTACGAAAAAATTGCAAGCAGCAAGGGCATTTTGATGTTCTCCGCATCGCAGTTGAAACGGTCATCGTACAATGCGGATGAGGACTTTCAAAAGCTGAAGACG
>JAPPOU010000048.1:0-7198 GCA_028817795.1 Alphaproteobacteria bacterium | reverse complement strand
CTTTTTGATGGGCTCCGCATCGCCGTTGACACGGTCTTCGTACCATGCGGATGCGGACTTTGAAAAGCTGAAGGCGGCGCGTGAAGCCAAGATAGCTGCAGGACAGTAACCCCCATGCCGTCGCACAAGGAAACACGCGTTGTTCCCTATACCGCAGCGCAGTTGTTCGATCTTGTCATGGATATTGAAAAGTACCCGCAGTTCTTGCCGTGGTGCATTGGTGCGCGTATTAACCGGCGCGGCAAAACCATGCTCGATGCCGATGTGATGATTGGCTACAAGGTGTTTCGCGAGAAGTTTTCATCCCGTGTGCACTTTAAAAAAAATACGTCAATAGAGGTTGAATATATGCGCGGCCCTATGCGGGAACTTTCGAACAAATGGGGTTTTAAGCAATTGAAAGATGGCACGTGCTGCGTGGATTTTGAAGTGGAATTCACCATGCAAAGCCGCCTGTTCGAAAAACTGGTCGACCAATTTTTTCACCATGTGCTCGTCAAAATGATTAATGCTTTCGAGGAAAGGGCGGCGGTGCTGTACGGCGTGAAAGCTAAGTGAGCTTAAACTATTGATAATAAATACTATTTTACCACCCCTTTAATTTGGCATAATAAATAAAAGGGGGTATACTCAACCATGCGAAATTTAACCCTGCAACAGGCCGAAGACGCCCTTCATTGGATGATGCTGTGCACACGTAAAGCTTTAAAGCGTGCGGTGGATGAAGATATTGTGAAATTTAAGGCCCGGAACTACGTAGGGCCGGAACCATCGCATGAAACATTGGCGGGGTATTGCGGTTTTGCGCAGTCATATGCGCATTGCATGATTGAGGATTATAATCTGGGGCAATCGCGCCCGCTGGCTATGCAAACATTGCCGGGCCGGTGGTCGTTTGGTCATGTGGCGCTGATTGTCAAAATGGATACGACAGCGGGAAATAAAACATTCCTTCTCGACCCGACCTTTAAGCAGTTTCAGGGCAAAGAAGAAAAAATCCTGCAAAACCTGCCTGATGGCGAATATATGGCGGATTGTTTGCGGCAGGATGGGTTTGTGGAGCTGACACCGGAACGCAGTGTTTCTTATTTGTCCGCTTTCTGCTGTGGTATAAACCCGTTCCTGACGAAAGAAATGGCCGTAACGTTCATAGAAAACCCGCCGCCAAATTATAATAACCTGTGGTTTCCGCGCACAGATTTACGGGATAAGGGGTATCCGTTTAAGCCTGCTCCGCCGGGACTGTAATTTCTGCTGTTTCAGCTTCCCGCCCTGCTTTTATTTCCTGCCACAGTCTTGATAAAACCTCTTCCACACCCTCGCGGCTGACGCCGGACATGATGTAGACTTTTTTACCAATCGCTTCGGATAAAATGCGGGCCTGGTCTTCGGATAATTCTGGGCCAAGGGCATCGGATTTGTTCAGGGCCACAATTTCAGGTCTGTCGGCCAGATCGGCACCATAGGCTTCCAGTTCGTGCCGTATGGTTTTATATGCGCCCACAATATCATCTTGCGTCATGTCGATCAGGTGCAGCAGTACGCGGGTACGCTCGACATGGCCCAAAAACCGTGTGCCAAGGCCGTGGCCTTCGTGCGCGCCCTCGATCAGTCCGGGAATGTCGGCAATCACAAATTCGTTGTCATGCACATGCGCGACGCCTAAATTCGGGGCGAGGGTAGTAAAGGGGTAATCCGCGATTTTCGGCTTAGCGCGGGATACGACAGAAAGAAACGTTGATTTTCCAGCATTGGGGAGCCCTAAAAGCCCGGCATCGGCGATCAGTTTCAACCGCAGCCAGATGGCGCGCTCTTCGCCCGGCCAGCCGGGGGTTGATTTGCGGGGGGCGCGGTTGGTGGATGATTTGTAATGCGCGTTACCAAAACCGCCATCACCACCTCTTAAAAACAGTATTTTCTCGCCGGGCGTTACCATGTCGAGCAAGACGGTTTCCTTGTCTTCATCAAGGATTTGTGTGCCGACGGGGATTTTGATGATGATATCGTCCCCGGCCTTGCCGCTCATGTTCGAGCCTTTGCCACCTTCACCGGTGCGGGCGCGGAAGTGCTGGGTATAGCGAAAATCAATCAGTGTATTCAGGTTGTCGACGCATTCAAAATAAACATGCCCGCCGCGCCCGCCGTTGCCGCCGTCAGGCCCGCCGAATTCAACGTACTTTTCACGGTGGAAAGCAACGCAGCCTGCGCCGCCTTTACCGCTTTGGATGTATATTTTTGCTTCGTCGAGGAATTTCATGACTTGTCCCTAAATGAAAAGCCGGGGAAGCGTTTCCCCGGCTTTTCAGGAATTGTTTCACAGCCTTTAGTTACGCTGCCGCTTCCTCAGCCGGAATGACGGAAACATAGGTGCGGCCTTTAACGCCGCTATGGAATTTCACATGGCCGTTGCGCAGAGCGAACAGCGTGTGGTCTTTGCCAACGCCAACAAATTTGCCGGGGTGGAACTTTGTGCCGCGCTGGCGCACGATAATGCTGCCGCAGTTGATGGCTTCGCCACCGTATACTTTCACGCCAAGGCGTCTGCCGGCTGAATCGCGACCGTTCTTGGAACTACCGCCCGCTTTCTTCTGTGCCATAGTTTATGCTCCCTTAATTTCTTTGATCTTCAGAACGGTGAGGTTCTGGCGATGACCGTTTTTACGGCGATAGTTTTGGCGCCGCTTCTTTTTGAAGACGATGACTTTATCATCTTTCTTTTGGTCTAAAACTTCTGCCGTTACGGCTGCGCCGGAAACGGTGGGCGTGCCGACTTTAGCGGAACCGCCTGCGCCAACCAGCAGGACTTCGTCCAGCGTGACTTTGTCGCCTTTCTTGGCTGTGTCGAGTAATTCGACTTCGATGATATCGTCTTTGGCGACGCGGTATTGCTTGCCACCTGTTTTAATCACTGCGTACATGGTCGTACCTGTTTGCTTTTTCTTTGGTTTTTCTTCTTCGCGCCATTGCGCCAAGCCGTGAAAATATACAGGGATGTTCCACTATGTCAAGGGAATTTAGGGGTTTATTTATTTACATATCTTGTGCGGGGGCTTCTTCATGACACATCGTGCCCGCAACGGAAACAGCCTCCCTCATGGGGATCCCCTCATGGAAATGCACATAGAGGGGGTGGTCTGTTTCATAGGGTTCAAATTTGTTCAGTTGGCCGGGGGATGTACCCGGTATGATATCGCCTTTCAGCCCGCAGGTTCCGGGATAATCCGGCAGCATATTGGCGATCCAGCCCTTATAGCGTGGAGGTTCTGGCGCAGAAAAGTTGCTAATGTATTGTTTATAATTGAAAAAATCGCCGTGATCGATGGCTGTCCAGATGTCCCAGGTAAAGGCGGTGTTGCGGTCTTTAACAGGGACTGTCAAGGTGACGCGGACGAAATAGTCCGTGTGCTGGGCCTGAGGGTGGCTGATGGTGCAGGTATCACCCTCTAACAGCGTGTTGCGGGCCTGTTGCTCTTCTGTCAGCAGGTTATAGTAATGGGGGGCACGAAATGTGTAGGACATTGAGACATTATGCTGTCGCCCACATTTTTTACATAAAAAATTAAGCATTAATAATTCCACGCTTCTAAAACGCCGGACCGACAGGCTAGCCGTTTTCCGCTTCTGCGTAAAGTGGGGGTGTTTATCCTTTATTTACGCATTCCTTATAGCCTGAAAAGGGGTTAAGGACCATGTCACAGGTATTGGATTGCCTTGTTATTTCGGGGCATTCCGGTGCGCAGCAGGCACTGGAGCAAATGAAGCATATTGGCGGTGAAAGATTCACGCTGAATCTTTCTACGCGCGCGTGTGGCTGCTTGGCCAAGATAGAACATGCGCCCGACCTGTTTTTTTTTGCTGAAGATTGCATCGATGACGGGCAGGCCATAGGAATGGCAACGGCGCGTTTTCCAAACACAATGCACATCGTCTTGAAAGATGCGAGCGAGGAAGAACGACGGAAGCTCATGGCCATCGGCGTTGATGAAGTGATTGGCCTAGGGGATCTGGCATCGCCCGTTGGCCATCATTTGCTGGAAAAATTGCTGGTCTATCAAAATCTGGAGAAAGCAGAGCAGCGCGCTGAACAAAGCGAAGAACGTTTTCGCGGCATTATTGAGCATTCACACGATATTATCATGTTGCTGGACGCAGAGGGCACGGTTATTTACGTCAGCCCGGCTTTTGAACGGCAAATGGAATACGAGCACTGGGAAGTTTTGGGGCAGGAGTTGGCCGGTTTTATACATGAAGAAGACAGGGTTGCTGTTAGAAGCAAGCTGCATAAACTAACATCTGTCTGGGCCAGTGACGGTATGGTGCTGACATATCGCTTTGCGCGCAAGGACGGTACATGGCGTGATTTTGAAACCGTAGCGACAAACCTTTTGAACACGGAAACGGTGAAGGCCGTTGTCTTGAATTCCCGTGATATGACGGAACAAATACGCACGCAAACAGCACTGGAAAAAGAACGGGAGCTGGTGGAACAGCAGCGTATTTTTATCTCTATGGTCTCGCACGAGTTCCGTACGCCGTTGACCATCATAGATGGCAATGCCCAGATCATCGAACGGCGCGGGGAGAGCATGGAGGTGGACAAGCTTAAAGAACGCGCCAGTGTTATACGCCGTGGCGTGACGCGGCTGATCGGTTTGATTGAAACGATTTTGTCCGCGCATGCGGTGGAAAGCGGTATGTTGTCGCTCAACCTTGCGCCGTGTCATGTGAAAGACCTTATCGGCGGCATATGCCAAGAGTATCAGGACTTTTCTTCAACGCATGTCATTCATGTAGATATGGCGGATGACATACCGGATGTCACGATGCTGGATGAAAAAATTTTCCGGCATGTGCTGGGCAATTTGTTGTCGAATGCCATCAAGTATTCACCCGGAAAAGAACAAGTGGATGTTAAGGCGTGGCGCGAAGAGGGGGAAATGGCCGTAAAGGTAGCTGACCGGGGTCTGGGCATTCCAAAGGATGAGGTATCGCGCCTGTTCAGCAAATATTACCGTGCCAGTACGGCGGGCAGTATTCCCGGTACGGGCATAGGCCTAACTCTTGTGAAGCAGTTTGTAGAGCTTCATAACGGCCATATTGCGCTAGAGAGTGTTTTGGGCGAGGGAACGACGGTGACAGTGCGTTTACCTGTCGTTGCGCCGGGGGAATCAGAATGACAAGCTGTATTAACCATTTGTTAACTGCAATTATGGTAAGAATCATCAGCTTTCAAAAAAACAGCAGAGGGGGCTACAATGAATCTGGGATTTGGGACACTGGGCTTTGAGACAAGGGAGTTTAATAAAATGGCAAAAATACTATTGATTGAGGACGAGGTACCTGTACGCGAAATGCTGGCCGACGAACTGGTGCAGCAGGGGCATAAGGTGATTGAAGCCGCAAGCGGGGAAGAGGGGATAAAAAGGTTCCTTGAAAATGAACCGGATCTGGTTTTGTGCGACAGGGCCATGCCGGGCATGTCGGGCTACGATGTTTTAAACCGTATCCGTGGCGTATACCCGCAGTTTGACGAGATACCGTTTATTTTCCTGACAGCTCTGGCTGACCCGCGTGATAAATCGGCCGTCGAACACCTGAACCCTTCGGCCTATCTTGAAAAGCCGATTGATTTTGACGTGCTACACGAAAAAGTGGAGACGCTTTTGAATGGGAAAAGCGGGGTTAGGGTTTAACCGATATTAAAAGGTTGGGCCTATTAAGCAATCGCTTGCTTTTGCGGTTTTGTGCGCACCAGTGCTTCATATTTCTCGCGGAGCAGGCGTGTCACAGGCCCGACAGGGTATTCCACCGTATCAATTTTGCCGATCGGCGTGACTTCGGCGGCCGTACCCGTAGCAAAGCATTCATCAGCCGTTTTGATTTCGTCGGGCATGATGGTGCGCTCAATAACGTTAATACCATTTTCCTTGGCCAGCGCGATGACCGTGCGGCGGGTAATACCGTCAAGGAAGCAATCTGCCGTAGGTGTGTGGAGGTCCCCGTCCTTCACCATGAAAAAGTTTGCACCGGTTAGTTCTGCAACTTGTCCGCGATAGTCGAGCATCAGGGCATCGTTATACCCGGCGGCTTCGGCTTCGTGTTTTGAGAGTGTGCAAATCATGTAAAGGCCGCAGGCCTTGGCATGCACAGGCGCGCAATCGGGCGGCGGGCGGCGCCAGCTTGATATTTTCAGGCTAATGCCTTTTTCCCGCGCTTCGGCGCTAAAATAATTTGGCCATTCCCATGCGGCAACGGCAAGGTTGATCGTTGTTTTTTGTGCCGACACGCCCATTTGCTCCGATCCGCGCCAGATCAAGGGGCGCAGGTAACCATCGGTGATATTATTGGTTTTCAGGGTGTCTACACAGGCGGCGTTGATCTCCTCAAGCGAATATGGGCATTTTAGATCCATAATCTTGCAGCCATCAAGCAGGCGGCGGTTATGCTCTTCCAGCTTGAAGATCATGCCGTCATAGCTGCGGATGCCTTCAAAAACGCCGCTGCCATAGTGGAGGGCATGGCTCAGGAAGTGGACCTTGGCATCACGCCAGGGAACGAAGTTGCCATTCAGCCAGATCTGGCCATCACGGTCACAATAGGGAACTAAGGACATAAGACACCCCAATGGGCAAAAGTTGTTGTTCTTGTGCAAGAATATTTGAAATAGGGGGGCATATCAATATATGATTAGCCCATTATGTCCAGCCTGCCTGCCGATATCGCCGCCCTGATCGCGGCGGAAGACAAGCCCCATGTCCTTGTTGTCGATGATGACGAAAGGCTACGGGGGCTGTTGTTCCGTTTTTTGCAGGAAAGCGGGTTTTTGGTCACAACTGCCGTTGATGCGGCGGATGCGCGTAACATCCTTAAAGAGCTGGCTTTTGATCTGGTCGTCATGGATGTGATGATGCCGGGGGAAAGCGGGATGGAGTTGACGGCGGCTCTGAAGAAAGACGGCTTTGCAACGCCCGTTTTATTGCTGACAGCGCTGGAGGGGGTGGAATCCCGTATCGAGGGGTTTGAGGCGGGGGCGGATGATTACCTGCCCAAGCCGTTTGAGCCGCGTGAACTGGTTCTGCGCATCAATGCCATTTTGCGCCGCCTGAAAACTCAGCCGGAACGGGCGGCGGATGCCGTGGTGCGTTTTGGGCGCTGGACGCTGGATATGGAGCGCGGCGTTCTGGATGATGGCGAACCC
>JAPPOU010000094.1 GCA_028817795.1 Alphaproteobacteria bacterium | reverse complement strand
CGAACAAAAGAAATCAGAGGCCGCGTAACGTCGTGAAAACCGAAACCGTCACAGCACCGCAAAAACAAACCACCCAGCTTTCAGGCGCGCAGCTTTTGGTACGCGCACTGGAAGCGCAGGGCGTGACGACGGTTTTCGGCTATCCCGGCGGGGCGATTATGCCTGTTTATGATGCGCTGACGGATTCCACCATGAAACATATTTTGACCCGCCACGAACAGGGCGCGGCCTTGGCGGCGGATGCCTGGGCCCGCATGACGGGCCGGGCGGGTGTGTGCATGGCAACGTCTGGTCCGGGCGCGACAAATCTTCTGACAGGTATTGCAAACGCCTATATGGATTCCGTGCCCATGGTGGCCATCACCGGGCAGGTTGCAACCCATTTCATGGGGACAGATGCGTTTCAGGAGGTGGATATTTTTGGCATGTCGATGCCCGTTGTGAAGCACAGCTTTATTATCAGGAAAACAGAAGATATCCCGCATATCATCGCGGAAGCGTTTCGCATTGCGGAATCGGGCCGTCCGGGGCCTGTGTTGATTGATGTGCCAAAGGATGTGACGGTCAAGAAAGCAGCTGTTGACCTACCATCTTATGAGCGTGATGTTCCTCCTGCGCATGATGCCGATGCGGTCAAGAAAACAGCGGAGATGATCCGCGCTGCAAAAAAGCCTCTGCTGTACATGGGGGGCGGCATTGCGATTGCGGGCGCAGTGGATGCCGTGCGCGATTTTGCGGGCCGCACGGGTATTCCGGCGGTGTCAACGCTGAAGGCTTTGGGCGTTTTGCCAACGGATCACCCGCAGTTTTTGGGGATGTTGGGCATGCACGGCTTGAAAGCTGCAAATATGGCGGTGCAGAAATGTGATTTGTTGATTGTCTGCGGCGCGCGGTTTGATGACCGTGTGACAGGAAAGCTAGATACCTTTGCGCCACATGCGCGCGTTGTGCATATGGACATCGATCCTGCAGAGGTAGGAAAGCTGCGTGCGGCAGATATTAGTTTGATTGGTGGTATGGCAGATATCCTGAACGCAATAGATTGCGGCAGGCCTGATATTGCGGCGTGGACAGAACAGGTGGCATCCCTGAAAAAAGAACATGCATGGAATTATAACGCGCCCGGTGACGGCGTTTATGCGCCTGCCATGTTGAAAGAACTGTCTGAAAAGGCGGGCGATAAATTTGTTGCGACATGTGATGTGGGTCAACACCAGATGTGGGTGGCCCAGCATTGCCGTTTTTCACGGCCCGAAGCACATTTGACCAGTGGTGGTTTGGGCACGATGGGCTATGGCCTGCCTGCTGGTATTGGTGCAAAGCTATCAGAACCGGATACAACGGTGGTCACGGTTTCGGGTGACGGCTCGATCATGATGAATATTCAGGAACTGGCAACGTTGAAGCGGTATGACATTCCGCTGAAAATCGTTTTGTTCGATAATGCGCGCCTTGGCATGGTGCGCCAGTGGCAGGAATTGTTTTTTGACGGCAACTTCAGCGAGGTTGATCTCTCCGACAACCCCGATTTCGCCGCCGTGGCCCGCGCCTTTGGCGTGGAGGCCTTCACAATTGAAAAACGCAGTGAAGTGAGCAGCGCAATTGACAGGTTACTGGCGGCGAAAGGCCCCATTTTCCTGCACGTTAAAATTGACCCGGCCAAGAATGTATGGCCGCTGGTGCCTCCGGGCAAATCGAATGCGGATATGATAGATGAGGTGTAAGATGGAAAAGTACGTATTGAACATAGACATGACAATGTGCGAAGGCGCATTGGTGCGCGTGCTGAGCACGATAGAGCGTCGCGGTTTTTCCGTGGCTGCGCTGAATATGCCAGCCGCGAAGGCGAGTGGCCGCAGTTTGACGGTGACGGTGCAGGCATTGTCTTCCGCATACAAGATTGATATCCTGATGCGGCAGATTGCGCGATTGCAGGAAGTGCAAAAGATTGAGCAATCTATCGCCACATCGCAGCCACGCCGCAGGTCGGCGGGCGTTCTGCGTTTTTTGCGCAAGGCCGTGCCGCATACGCAAAGGGCGACGTAGCGTAGTCAAAGGGGGGATTGCGTGCTAAAAAAAGAATACCTTACCCGTATCCTTGCGGCCCGTGTGTATGATCTGGCAGAGCAAACGCCGCTGACGGAACTGGCCAATGTTTCCACCGAAACCGGCGCGCATGTCTTGCTGAAACGTGAAGACCTGCAGCCTATTTTTTCTTTTAAAATTCGTGGCGCGGCGAACAAGGTTGCGCAAATGCCGGACGAAGACCGGAAAAGGGGCGTCATTACATCATCCGCAGGCAATCATGCGCAGGGGTTGGCGATGACGGCTAAAGCCTATGGCATCCCCGCGACCATCGTTATGTCGCAAAGTACGCCGTCTATTAAAATAAAAGCTGTCGAGGGGCTGGGGGCAAAGGTTGTCTTGCATGGCGACACGCTGGAAGATGCCTATGACTGCGCCATGGATATTTCTGCCGAAACTGGCATGACTTTTGTGCATCCGTTTGATGATGCCGATGTGATTGCGGGTCAGGGCACAGTCGGCATGGAGGTTTTGCAGCAGTGCAAACAGCGCCCCTATGCCGTTTTTGTGCCGATTGGCGGCGGCGGTTTGATCGCGGGGATGGGGGCCTATATCAAGTCTGTCGCGCCAGATGTAAAAATTATTGGTGTTGAGCCTGAAGGCGCAGCGGGGATGCACGCATCTTTTGCGGCAGGTCACCCCGTAACCTTGAATAAAATTGACCGCTTTGCAGATGGCGTGGCCGTGCGTGCGATTGGAAAGTTAAGCTATGAACTGGCCAAAGAGTGTGTGGACGATATTATTTTGGTATCCACGGACGAAATCTGCGCCGCCGTGCGCGATATTTTTGAAGGCGCGCGCGCGATCATGGAGCCTTCCGGTGCGCTGGCGCTGGCAGGCCTGAAACGCTATGCCCGCAAAAATGATGTAAAGGGGCAAGAACTGGTCGCGATTGCCAGCGGCGCAAACGTAAACTTTGACCGTTTCGGTACAATTGTGGAGCGTGCCGAGCTGGGATCGGGCGGGGAAGCGCTTTTGGCGGTCACA
Organism: Alphaproteobacteria bacterium; assembly: GCA_028817795.1. Taxonomy (GTDB): domain Bacteria; phylum Pseudomonadota; class Alphaproteobacteria; order Micavibrionales; family UBA2020; genus JAPPOU01. The sequence goes on along the minus strand of JAPPOU010000094.1, from coordinate 8,273 downwards.
ATCCCCGAAAAACCCGGCAGTTTTTTAAAGTTTTGCAAGCTGATTGGCCGCAGAAATATTACCGAGTTTAACTACCGCTATTCCTGCGATAACAGCGCACAAGTGCTGGCAGGTATCCGCCTGACGGGTGGAAAGGGAGAGCGTGAGGAACTGGTCAAATCCATTGCAGATGAGGGCCTGCCCGTTTCTGATTTAACGCGTAATGAAGTTGCAAAACGTCATGTACGCCACATGATCGGCGGCCCGGTAAAAACGCCGGAGCGCGAGGTAGTATACCGTTTTGAATTCCCCGAAAGGCCGGGGGCGCTGGTGGATTTCTTGTCATCCCTTGCGGGCCGCTGGTCGATCAGCATGTTCCACTATCGCAATCACGGTTCTGCTTATGGTCAGGTGCTTTTAGGAATGCAAGTGCCGGAAAAAGATGGCGCGGAATTTGAAAAATTCCTGACATCGACAGGTTTTGAATTCCGGGAGGAAACAGGCAATCCGGCGTATCAGGCGTTTTTAGTGGATACAGATTAGAAAACTTTGCAGTTGTTAAACGTTTCTACATTCTTGTTAATGCATACGACTTTCTCTCTGCTCATGATAATGCAGCCTTCGTCCTTCACATCAGATGATACGTCCATTTTTGCGATTTGTTTTCCGGTCTTGCCGCTGAAGCATGTAAAGGGCAGGTCGTCCGGGGTTGCTTGTTTGGGGCCGCAGGCACCGGCAAAGGCGATGGCAGCAGCGGTAAGGGCGTATTTGAGTGTCATGTAAAATCTCCGGTTCTGAGTATGTTTATGTAATATGTATAATTATATAGCATTAATATGTCAATATATTTTTATTCTATTGTTATATTTCAATGTATTATAATGTTTCTTGTCGCATGTGATAATGATTTCCGGCTAACCCTGTTTTTGATCTGCAATCATAAAAACATCATATCGGGTATTCTTCCCCAGTATCTGGTGTGAAGGTTTGGGGAGGCCTTGCATGTACTCTGCCTTCATGGGCCATTTTAAAACCACGCGTTTTTTTGCGCATTTTAATGCGGCTTGCATCAGGTCTGTTTGGTCAGGGTCGGTGCCGACAATATCGCGCAAAATACGCATTTCTTTTTTGACGAGTGCGCTGTTATGGCGGGGCGGGTGCATGGGGTCGACCAGTATTACATCGCAATCCAGTTCGGGTAATAACGTAATGGAATTGCCGTGCAGCAAGGTCATGCGGGAAATGGTTTCGGCATAGCGCCCACCTTCTGCTTTTGCCCGTTCCATCGCTTCGGACAGGCGCTGGTGTATGGTGGGCGATCTTTCTATTAAACTCACCTCCGCGCCCATTGCCGCCAGCAAAAAAGAATCGCGCCCCAATCCCGCTGTGGCATCGACAATGCGGGGAATGTTCTTTCCTTTGATACCAACTGCTTTGACAAGTGCCTGATTACGGCCCTGGCTGGATTGAAAGCGGTAGCCAACAGGGCCGTTGACGAAATCGATGTAAAGTTCGTCTTCTGCTTTTGTTTCCTGATTATCCGGCATCGTGTTGTATCCCGAAACTTAAAAGGGGCAGGGTGCGGTGAAGGTCATTTCATCACCCTGCGGATGATGAAAGGCGAGCGTTTCAGCGTGCAGCATTAAACGATCAGCAGCGTCCAGCGCCTTCCCCTCTGCATAAAGGCTGTCACCTAATATAACATGGCCTGTGGATTTCATGTGTACACGTAGTTGATGCGTACGCCCTGTCAGGGGGGTGAGCTGCATACGTGTTGCTTGTGTCTGCAAACGCTCCACTATGCGCCATTGTGTTTGCGCGGGTTTGCCGTGGGTGTGATCGACGCGATGGCGCGGCTTGTTATCGGGGTCAATGGCAAGGGGAAGGTCAATCATGCCTTCGTTTTCCTCTATATGTCCCCAGACAATGGCGATATAGGATTTTTTTGTGGTGCGTTCCTCGAACTGTTTTGCGATATGGGCATGGGCTTTTTTGTTGAGGGATATTAAAACCAGCCCAGATGTGTCTTTATCAAGCCTGTTAATCATTTTTGCATGGGGGGATTCTTTTTGAATGCGTGTCGCCAGACTATCCGATAATGACGGGTGCCGCCCCGGCACGGACAACAGGCCGCTGGGTTTATCGACAACCAGAATATCATCGTCGCGATGCACGATAGATACGTAAGGGTGAGTTGGCGGGTTGTAAACGATGTCTGATTCCAGAAATGACATGGGCGTTTTAAATCTTTGCTTTGCGTGTGCCATCCCTGAACCGGATATCAATATCCCCTTGGGCTTTTTCGGCAGATGAAATGATATTACCCGCACCATCAAAGACTACGGCATAACCCCGGTCCAGCACACGTTCAAACGACAGGCTATCAAGCAGCGCGGCGGAGGAAGACAGGGCCTTTTCCCGTTCCGCCACCAGCCGTTTTGCCGCCTGTGATAAACGTTCGGCATGACCGGAGAGCACCCGTTCGGTATCCGCGATACGGCGCAAGACAGGGCGGGGCGATATTTGTGCTGATAGCTCTGCCAGCCGTCCACGCCGTTTTTCCAGCCATGCGGCAAGGCCCGCGTCCAGTCGTTGCGAAAGATGGTCATGCTTTTGCGTGGCAGTTTCCAGCATCCGGCGCGGATCGCCAAGACCACGGGCAAGGCCGTCAAGGTGAATACGGTGCTGCTTGATCCCGCGCTGCGTAGCGGCAGAGAGGCGGTGCGTCATTTCATTGACCCCCGCCACCAGTTCAGCCCGTACCGGCACGGCCATTTCGGCAGCGGCGGTGGGCGTGGGTGCGCGGAGGTCCGCTGCGTAATCAATTAATGTTGTATCCGTTTCATGACCGACAGCGGAGATCAGCGGTATAGCGCTGGCCGCAGCAGTGCGAACAAGGGCCTCGTCATTAAACGGCATTAAATCTTCCAGAGATCCACCACCGCGTGCGACGATCAAAACATCGGGGCGGTGAGGGGAATCTGGGGGCAGGGCGTTAAAGCCTGAGATAGCGGCGGCAACCTGTTGCGCGGCGCCTTGCCCCTGCACCATCACAGGCCACACAATCACGCGGCGCGGAAAACGATCAGCCAGACGGTGCAGAATATCGCGAATGACAGCCCCCGTGGGGGAGGTAACAACACCAATGATGCGTGGCAGGAATGGAACGGGTTTTTTGCGGCTGGCATCAAATAATCCCTCGGCGGCCAGTTTTTTCCGGCGCTCTTCCAGCATCTTTAACAGTGCGCCTTGCCCTGCCAGTTCCATGGTTTCAATGATGAGCTGGTAATTGGAACGGCCGGGGTATGTGGTCAGGCGTCCAGTGCAGACAACATCCATCCCTTCTTCGGGTCTTAAACCCAAACGTGACATCGTGCCTTTCCAGCATACAGCATCCAGCACGGCATCGGCATCTTTCAAAGACGTATACATATGGCCTGATTTGGCAACGGTGACGCGTGAAATCTCGCCCCGTATCCGCACAAATGAAAAGTTTTTTTCAACCATGCGTTTTAACTGCTGGCTGACTTCCGATACGGTCAGCTCGGCAGGGGCGTTTGCGCCTGCCTGTTCTTCTTCAATTGGCGGCAGGCCGAAAGGGTCGTCCGTATCAAATAAATCAGCTGCCATCGCGCAGGTCCTTGAAAAATTCAGTCATCAGTGCGCCGCAGTCGCGTTCCATGATGCCGCCGTAAATTTCGGGTTTGTGGTGGCAGGTAGCGTGCGAAAAAATGCGCGGGCCTTGTTCAATGCCGCCGCTTTTGGGGTCGTAAGCACCGAAGTATACACGGCGGATGCGGGCGGCGGCGATGGCGGCAGCGCACATGGGGCAGGGTTCCAGCGTGACGTAGAGGTCGCAGTTTTCCAGCCTTGCGCCTTTTTGTGCGGCACAGGCGCGGCGGATCGCCAGCATTTCGGCATGGGCGGTGGGGTCGTTATCAGCCTCAGTCTCGTTTCCGGCACGGGCGATAATCGCGCCATCTGCCACGATGACAGTGCCCACGGGGACTTCCCCGCGATTTGCGGCGGCTCTGGCTTCTTTGAGGGCTTCTGGCATATACTGGCTGTCCATATGAAGGATATAGCACAGATGACCGACCAGACCAAAGCCACAGCCAAAACCGGAGAACGTATTGCCAAGCGTTTGTCACGCGCAGGGGTGTGCTCACGCCGCGATGCCGAAAAACTGGTGGCTGAGGGAAGGGTTCGAGTCAATGGAAAGGTTCTGGAAACGCCTGTGACGCTGGTGACGGACAGCGACAGGATCGAGGTGGACGGCAAGCGGCTCCCCGGCATTGATGCGCCACGCCTGTGGCTGTACCACAAACCCAAGGGGCTGGTGACAACCCACAGGGATGAGGAAGGCCGTCCGACCATTTTTGAAGCCTTGCCGCCTGATATGCCGCGTGTGATTTCCGTGGGGCGCTTGGATTTGAACAGCGAGGGTTTATTGCTGCTGACCAACGATGGCGGCTTGTCACGTTTAATGGAATTACCCGCAACGGGCTTGCCGCGTCAATATCGTGTACGCGTTTTTGGTCGTATTACGCAAGGCAAGCTTGATACGTTAAAAGACGGCGTAACGGTTGACGGCGTGAAGTATGGCGCGATTAAAGCTGCCATCGAAGGCGGGGGCAGTGGTAAAAATACATGGCTGAATGTGACGCTGAAGGAAGGCAAGAACCGTGAAATCCGCCGCGTCATGAATCATATAGGGCTGGATGTGAATCGTTTGATCCGCACGGCTTATGGCGCTTTTTTACTGGGTGATTTGCGACAAGGGCAGGTTGAGGAAGTGCCCGAACATATCGTGACCCAGTGTAAAGAACAGCTTGAGAAAAAAAGTGGAAAAAGCTAACGCGTCTTCTTTTTCATTTTATCAAGAATAAAACCCGGCCACGTTTTGTAGCAGACGACCAGCACCACATAGTAAACAATACCAATGACAACGAAGGCAAAAGCGGAATAACGTGGCATGCGGGTAAAGCCTGCCAATACCATTTCGCGGGCAGCGGGGTCTGCGATCAATGTGCCACCCATCATGAAAAGAGATGAGATCGTCATTGCCAAAAAAGATACAAGTTCCAGCTTGCGGCGTTCTTTTTGTTCGGGGATACGGCGATGGTCATGTACAAAAACGCCGGAGACAATGGCGGTGGTGAGGATAAGCAGAAGAATGCCGCTGAGGGCTTTGACGCCTGCAAGGCCTGTAGCCATCATCAGCGCGGAAACGACAATGGTGGCAACAAAAAAACAAACGGCATAGCGTGTGAATGAAACGTTTGCAGCCATGGTGTTTATTCCCGATCCCCTGCAGAGGGTGGAAAGGTTGCGATACGGCGGATTGTTATATCGTGCAAGCGCCGCGCAACCGCCAGCCACATGGGGCTAATCAAAAGACTGAGTGCGATGACGGCGATCATAAGGTTATAGCCATCTTGCGTGAAGACATGCCCGGTCAGACCGGCCGCACAAATAATAAATGAAAATTCCCCGACCTGCGCCAGCACGACGCCGCTGTGGAATGACCGGTCCCAGGGTTCGCCAAGAACGTGGAGGATGGTGACGTTCACGATTGTTTTCAGCCCCATCACCAGCGCCAGAACCAAAAGGACTTGCTGCCAGTTTTCAGCGATATAGTTGATGTCGATCAGCAGGCCGATGGACAGGAAAAAGGCCATGAGCAAAACAGCCTGCACCGGCTCTGTCGCTTTGTGCAGGGATGACCTGACATTTGAATTACCGATGATAAGACCGGAAACAAAGGCTCCATAAGCGGGGGACAGTCCGGCAACACCTGAAAGCGTTGCACAGGTAAAGCAGAAAGCGAGCGCTGCCAAGGGCATGATTTCGGGACGCGATTCAATCCACCCCGCCATGGGCAGGGCAATACGCGCGCGGCCGGAAAGAAAGCGGATGAGCAGCACCAAAAAGCCAATTGAAAAAGCCAGTTTAAGCCCGATGATGTCAAAGGCCGCACTGGCCCCGCTGCCAAAGGCGCTGACGATCAGCAGCATAGGCACAACAGCAAGGTCTTGCGCGATTAAAACGGAAACGGTTGTGCGGCCAACAGGGGTGTGCACATCGCCCGTTTCCTCCAATATCTTGATGGCGACAGCGGTGGAGGAGAGGGCGGTTGCAAAGGAAAAGACGATAATGCGTTGCAGCGTCCAGTCCAAAAACTGCCCGGCCAGCCAGAATGCGGCAAAGGACATGGTGATTTGTAGTACAGCAACAGAAAGCGCGGTTTTATATACGGTCTTGAAACTTTTCAGGCTCAGCTCCATACCGATGACGAACAAGAGCATAATTACGCCCAGTTCCGCCATAACCTGTACGGTGCCTGTGTTGGAAACCAGCTTTAACCCCGTAGGGCCAAGCGCAACGCCCGCCAGAATATACCCCACAATGGCAGGCTGGCGCAGACGGATCAGCAAAAGCCCGCACAAAAGCGCGGCTGTTGTGACAAGTGCGATAGACGTTAAATGATCGAGATGCGAAACTTCCATGACCCTTTGGCAAGTCTATCAAAAAAGCCCCGCTGTTGAAAGCAGGGCTTTTTGAAAAACAGCGATAAAGCTATTTAACGAATATACAGATGTACTTCGTTATTGATAACGTCGCGGCTGTTGGCAGCATTTAAGCTCACACGTTCCAGCGGCAGACCCATTTGCATGAGCGAGCGCAAGACCTCTTCGCCGTTCTTGCGTGCCTCGGCTGAGGCCAGCGCCATTTGCGCGGGGTTGCCTTCAGACGGGCTGACGGCGACCAGTTCAAAGGCGGCAGCGGGATATTTTTCCAATGCCTGGCTGACGGCAGAGTAAACCGGCTGGCGATAGTCGATATTGGCGCGATCAAAGCGGATCACGACCAGCGGCCTTCTGGCAGCAGGGGCCTGACCCTTGAAAACCTTTTCGCTGCTGGCGGTCGCTTTTTTGTAAAGGCTGTTTGCCATGTTCTGGCCATACAGCTCGCCGTTGGCAATGGCCAGCGACAGCGTTTGCATGTTCAGTGTTTCGGTGCGCAGGTATGCCGTGCGGCGGTTCACCTCGTCATTGACGGATGTCAGCAGGCGGTTGATGGCAACGATGTTTTGGTTCACATCGTCTTCCAGCAATTGCAGCCTTGCATGGTCTTCCTTGACTGCGCCGGACAGGCCATAGGTGGCGCGAACGGATTCTTGCAAGAATGCCGCTTTAGACGCTTCGCCGGAAACGTCTGTTGCCAGTTCGTTCAGGTGGCCTGCGCCTTGTGACAGCTCATCCAGCTTTCTTTGCGCGCGGTTGCGTGTTTCTGTCAGTACGGGGTTGCCGGGCGTGGTGCCGGCCTGCAGCTCCGTATGTGCCGATGCGACAAGCGCGTAGTATTCCGATGCCAGCATGTCGTTTTTATGCTGCAGCGTACGCAGACGGTCAGAGAATTTTTCGACGGCGCGCTGCTGGCTGGTTAAATCACGGGACAGCTCCGTCACTTTGCGTGTGACCAATGTTTCAACGGACGGGCTGGATACCGATGGTAAAAAGCGCATGCCCGAAGACGAATCTGCTGTTGGTGCCAGCACCGTATCGCGCGAGCCGCGACGGTAAATAACTTCGGGCGCAGGTTCATCTGAAACAACCAGAGAAGGGAGCCTGCGATGATCTGTATTGTTCGATGTCGTGACGTTGCCCCATCCGGGTGACCATCCGCCGTTTGCGGTGCATCCGCCAAGGATGACAACCAGAGAAAACGCGACTACGCTGCTTTGCAATATATTCCTTGGCAAGACACTCACCTCTGTTTGATTGCGCCAGGGCCCGAACAGGCCCCTTTGTCGTTAAAACGTGCTGTTAATCTAACTATCTAGACAGAAAAATGAGTAAATTCAATATATAAAAACGAAATGCCCGCGTTTCATGTGTTTGTTATGACCAGATAAAGGGCATGCCTTAAAATTGCCATGCATTTCAGGACGTTATACTGCAAGAAATTACTTGCCATAGTTTCACGGCCTGAGCTATTGTGCTTGACACTCTTCAAGGTTTCCTTTAACCACACGAAGACGAAAAGCACCCGTAGCTCAACTGGATAGAGCACCTGACTACGGATCAGGAGGTTTGGGGTTCGAATCCCTACGGGTGCGCCATCTTCTTTCTCGGCGCGGTGGCAGAATGGCGATGCAGAGGACTGCAAATCCTTGAATGCCGGTTCGATTCCGGCCCGTGCCTCCAACTACCTTTCCGCAGACTTTCGCACACATTCGCAGACGTTCGCTAAGCTACTGAAAAATAATAGCTTTTTGACCGCATGCGTTC
>JAPPOU010000004.1 GCA_028817795.1 Alphaproteobacteria bacterium | reverse complement strand
GTTCTGATTATCGTCGATGGTTAGCTCTGCCCATTCCCCAGTTTTGGGGCTGATATACCACATGTGGACAACGCCGTTTTCGTCAATCGCATCGGCAAGATAGGCCAGCCGTTCCTTGGCCATCAGGCGTTTGGCCATGATGCCTGTTTCTGCGCAGTCAAGAGGCGTGGCGGGGAGTGGCGGCATATCTGCGGCCAATGTGGGTGGTATTGCGGTGACTAAAAACAGCAGAAGAACAAGCCGGTGCATTACTGCCCCTGTGCGACAGTAAAGGCTTTTTCCCCGTTAAAACTGTAGAGGTTTTCTGTTTTGATGAAATCAAACCCTGCTTTGCGGACCTGCATCAGAAGATCAATCAGGTTATCATGCGTAACGCTGTCATCTTCATTTGCCGATACAAAACGGCAGCGCCAGTGGTCGCTGTGTTCTTGCAGGGCTGTGGCCTCTGGCCAGACCAAAAGGCCACGGCTGTCGATGCTGGAAAGCTTTAATTGCGCCAGTTGCAGGCTGGTCAGGCGGCCTGCCAGCGCGTCAGGGGTCATGTTATCATCGCCGTGCACGAAAACATCAATGCCCACCAGTTTTTTATCACCGCGCACCGGGAAGCTGACATCTGGAATTGCCGCAGGTTTTGCGCCGGAGGCCGCGTAATCCACAGCCGTTAGTTTTTCGGGCCTGGCGCCTAAGCGCTCAATGACGGCTTTGGTAAAGTCTTTCGTATTTACACGGGCGGTGCTGTGCTCATCGCTGTAAATATCGCCTGTGTGAATACCGTCTTCCAGTGTCTTCAGCCAAGCGTTGTGGATTGTTTCGGCAACGGTGTTTTGCCCGATATGCTGCAGCATCATCAGTGCGCCGTGCAACAGGCCGGAGGGGTTGGCAATGCCTTGCCCTGTAATGTCGGGGGCGGAGCCGTGAATAGCTTCGAACATTGCGCCGTGCTTGCCGATATTGGCAGAACCGCACAGGCCGACCGAGCCTGCAACTTCTGCCGCGATGTCAGACAAAATATCGCCATAGAGGTTTTCGGTGACGACGACGTCGAACATATCAGGCCGGGCTGCGATTTTTGCCGCACCGATATCAACAATCATGTGGCTGTTTTCAATATTGGGGTATTCCTCTGCAATGCGGCGGAATGTCTTGTGGAACAAGCCGTCCGTCATTTTCATGATGTTATCTTTGGAAATGCAGGTGACTTTTTTGCGGTTATTGGCGCGGGCGTATTCAAAGGCATAGCGGATAATACGCTCGGACCCCGTTTGTGAAATCAGCTTCAGGCACTGTACAACGTTGTCGGTTTGCTGGTGTTCGATACCGGCATATAAATCTTCCTCGTTTTCACGAATGATGACCATGTTCATTGTTGTTTGCGGTGCACGCACGAAAGGCGCATAAGATACGCAAGGGCGCACATTGGCAAACATGGCCATGGCTTTGCGGATTGTGACGTTCAGGCTTTTAAACCCACCGCCCTGTGGTGTTGTGATAGGAGCCTTTAAAAAGCATTTAGTGCGCATCAAGGATTCCCATGATGACTCTTCAATGCCGTTTTTAATACCGCGTGTATAAACCTTTTCACCAATTTCGATGACTTCAGGCTGAATTTGCGCGCCGGCGTCTTCAAGGATGGCCAGCGTTGCCTCCATGATCTCCGGGCCGATGCCATCGCCGTATGCAATTGTGATAGGTGTTTTTGTGTCTGTCATGTGCTTTCTCCCGCAGGTACAAGGTAGCAGGTATTTATTGATGGATGGTAAACAAACCATGGTTTTTCAATGAGATATGCGCTTCTTAAGAATGTTAATTGACATAATCCATAATTGAGGGTAGAATGATTAAACATAGATAACAAATAGCAAGCAGGTGTGTGATGAATATGGATAAATTTAACCCGGAATCCTCAGATAAAAAGGGCCAGATGGTCGGGCACTTGCGTAAAGCGACGTTGTTGAACGTACAGGGCGGCGGCGGTGCGGGCGCGAAAAAGCACCTGATTGCGGCAATTGGCGCGGCACTGCATCCCGATGGCTTTAAAACGGCTGCCGAGGCCGTTGATTTTGTCATGCAGGAAATGCCGCCGCAGCATTCTTACGTTGCAGGCGCAATGAACAAGGAGTTCAGGGAGGCTGTTTTAGCGGCAAAAGAGATTGCGCAAGATTTGGGTAATAGTGCAGTTCTTGACGCTATAGCCAAAGCAGAGGACATATCGCAAAACGCGATGAACCCCCAACCACCCAAAAAGCGCCCGGTTGTTCACTACGATCCGCCACTGCCTGACGGCATGTAATTCCCTTTAACGGGTAAATTTCCCTGTTGAAACAGTGTTTTTTGGCCTAAACTGCTGAAGCAGGAGGCTATGTATGCTGCCACAGGAAATTATTCGTATTAAGCGCGATAAAAAGAAGCTATCAGCCGAACAGATTGCAGATTTCGTTGGTGGCGTTAAAACGGGCGAGATCAGCGAAGGGCAAGCGGCCGCATTTTGCATGGCAACGCTTCTCAACAAAATGGATATGGATGAGCGCACGGCTCTCACGCGGGCCATGGCGCAGTCGGGCACAGTTCTTGATTGGTCGTCCGAAAACCTTGGTGGCCCTGTGCTCGATAAACACTCCACGGGCGGCGTGGGGGATAAGGTCAGTTTAATCCTTGCCCCTGTTGTGGCGGCTTGTGGTGGTTATGTGCCTATGTTGTCGGGCAGGGGGCTGGGGCATACCGGCGGTACACTGGATAAAATGGATGCTATTCCCGGCTATACGTCGCAGGCGGATATGGCGCTGTTTAGAAAGACCGTGAAAGAAGCAGGATGCGCGATTATTGGCGCAACGCCTGACCTTGCCCCGGCGGACCGTATTTTTTACGCCATACGTGATGTGACGGCGACGGTGGAGTCTCTTGATTTGATTACGGCTTCCATTCTGTCGAAAAAACTGGCGTCCGGGCTTGATGCATTGGTGATGGATGTCAAATTTGGTTCAGGCGCTTTTATGCGGGCAGAGGAATATTCGCGTGCACTGGCGGAAAGCATTGACCATGTGGCAACTAGTGCAGGCTTGCCGACAGTTGCATTGATGACGGATATGAACAGTGTTTTGGGCCATACAGCGGGCAACGTCCTTGAGGTGAAAGAAGCCGTGGATGTGCTGACAGGAAAAGAACCTGATGCGCGGCTGTACGGTGTTACGGCAGCATTGGTTGCTGAACTGCTGGTCGCAGGCGGCTTGGCGGCGCATGAGGATGAAGCGCTGGAGAAGGTGAAGAATGCCATATCCAGCGGGCAGGCGGCAGCGCATTTTGCGCGGATGGTCGCAGCTTTGGGCGGGCCGTCTGATTTTCTGGAGAACCCTGAAAAACACTTGAAAACCGCATCTGTCGTGCGTGATTATTACCCTAAGGAGCCGGGGGTTGTTTCTGCGATGAATGTTTTCGATATTGGTATTGGCATTGTCGAAATGGGCGGCGGGCGTTCCCATCCGTCAGATGTGATTGACCATAGCGTGGGGTTGGCACGCGTGACGGGTATTGGTGATGAAGTTGGAACAGGCGCAAAGCCGCTGGCAACCATTCATGCGCCGGATGACGCGGCGTGGGAGGCTATGGCCATGAAACTGCAGGGTGCGATTACAGTATCTACAGAAACAGTAACTCCAGGCCCATTGATAAAGGCAAAGGTGAAGGTATGACCAAGAAGAAAACGACGAAGACGACGGTGAAGAAGAAAGCAGCACCGAAAAAAAGGAAGAAAATTGCAGGGTTGACGACAAGCCTTTTAGATGAAATGGTGGAAAAAGCCGTAGCGGTCAGGGGTAATGCCTATGCGCCGTACTCCAAATATCAAGTGGGTGCCGCGATATTGTCCGAAAGCGGAACAATTTACGTGGGTGCGAATTGCGAAAACGCCCATTATAAGGCAACACATGCGGAAAGTTCTGCAATTGCAGCCATGGTCAGCGCGGGTGAGCGTGTTATCAGGGCCGTGGTGGTGGCGGGGCCAGATGACCGTCCTTTAAGTTCTCCCTGTGGTTCGTGCAGACAGGAGATTAATGAATTTGCGACGGCGAATACCCCCATTTACTGCGTGGGTGACGGTGGTGCGCACGGGCGGATATATAGCCTTGAATCTCTTTTGCCAGAATCTTTTGGCCCCAAAAGCCTCACAAAGCTGAAAAAGATTCCTCAGAAGCGACGAGCCACGAAGAAAAAAGTAAAAAAATAAAACTGCTTATTCATTTTTCTCCTGCGTATCCGGTATTGGGTGTAAGCTTTCCTGAGTCTAAAGGGGAAAGTTGATGACACTGCCAGCACCTACAGCGATGCCTGTACAACGCAGTGATGCATTGCGCGCTGTTCTTTTTACGTGTCTTGCCTATGGTCTGTTTAATATCTGTGACGTTGCAATCAAATATACGGCAGAGCGTTATCATACGGCGCAGGTTTTGTTTATTAATGCTGTTTTTATTATTTTACTGTTGGGCGGTTATGGCTTGGTCCGTGACAGGAAACGGGCGTTTCGCACAAAAAAGTTCAAGCTGATGACCATGCATGCCTTGCTGGCGCAGGTGGCGGGCGTTTGTAACGTTCTGGCGTTCCCGCATATGCAGTTGACGATGTTTTATACGCTGGTTTTTACCTCGCCGCTGTGGGTGGCATTACTGTCTATTGTGTTCATGAAGGATAAGGCCGAGCCACGGCGCTTGATGGCTATTGTGGCGGGGCTTGGCATTGTGGTGTTGACCTTGCGCCCCGGTGGCGGCATGGATATGTGGTCCTTACTGGTTTTGCTGGGGTCGTTTGCCTATTCCGTCCAGCTTTTGATTATGCGCCGTATCGGGCGCGATGAAAGCCGACTTTTCATGGTGATGTATGGCGCTGTTGTGACATTGTTGGTCACGGCTCCGTTTCTGCCGGGCAATTTTAAAGTGCCGGAGATGTTTGATTGGTCTATGTTTCTGCTGGGAGCCGCGGCGGCGGCGGGCGGATTGTTAACTGTTAGCTATGCTTTTCAGATTGCTCCATCCCCTTCCGTTGTTGCGCCGTACCATTACACCCAGATTGTCTGGGGCGCTATACTGGGGTATCTGGTTTTTGGTGATGTGCCTGATACGCATGTGATTGCCGGGGCCGTTGGCCTGATTATGGCGGGCGCATATCTTATCTATGACGAAACACGCAGACCGGTGTTAAAATTAGGCGCATGATTAAGGCTGAAAATAAAAATACGCATGAACCTGATATTACACCTGCATGGGCTGCAAGGCTTGTTGCGGAACAGTTTCCACAGTGGGCGGATTTGCCCATCCGACCTGTTCGCCGTGGCGGCGTTAATAACCAGACGTTTCATTTAGGGCAGGATAAGTTGATAAGGATGCCGCGTGCTGAAAGATATGCGGCGCAGGTGAATATAGAGCAGGAATGGCTTCCGGTATTGGCACAATCTTTATCTTGCCCAATACCGGAACCGCTAGGCATGGGGAAGCCATCACAGGGATATCCTTGGCACTGGTCGATCTATAAGTGGATAGAGGGCGAAAATGCGGATACGCTAAAAGAGCCGTATCAGGAACAATTTGCTATTGATAGTGCGCAGTTTTTGAATGCTCTGTATAAAGTCGACGCAACGAAAGGTCCTCTTGCGGGCGGCCAGAACTTTTATCGCGGCGCATCGCCTGCCATCTATGATAAAGAGACAAGAAATGCCGTTGCAAGACTCAAGGGCGTTGTAGATTCACGTGCTGCTATAAAAGTATGGGAAAAAGCTCTAGCAAGTAAATGGGAACGTCCGCCTGTATGGGTACATGGGGATTTCAGCTCTGGTAATATTCTTGTTAAGGAGGAAAAGCTAGCGGCTGTGATTGATTTTGGGTGTGCGGCCGTGGGTGATCCTGCCTGTGATCTGGTGATTGCATGGACATTCTTGACCGATGCACATCGTGATACGTTTAAATCCCATGTTCAAATGGATGCAGATACATGGGCGCGGGCAAGAGGCTGGTGCTTGTGGAAAGCCCTTATCACGCTAGCAAAGCTGCAGGATAAAAATGATGCCAAAGCCGCAGAGCAGCACAGGATCATTAATGCTGTTTTGTGTGATGTGTAAACGGTATATTAAGGCTGCGTGCCCGCACTCCGGCTTTGGCTACCACCGCCAGAGGTGTTAAACCTGCCGATATTGCCCACGAACTGCTGGAAGGCCGTGTATTCTTTTCCGGCCGTCGGTGTTTTGCGGTCGACGGGGGAGATATCCTGTGCCAGTTGCGGATCGATTTCCGCGATGTCGAGCACGATATCGTTATCATCAAAGCGTACGCGTATCAGGCGGCGTTTTTCAACTTCGGCGGCAAAAAGACCCTGTTGCGTTGTGGTTTCCCCCAGATAATACCAAATGCTGGGGTCTAGCGTGGAGGCGGCTGTGGGTGGCCCCCATTTTGTCTGCACATCTGCCCGTGTGGAGATAATTGGTTTAATTTCAGCCAGTTTGCTGTCCGTCAGCAGGTTACCACGGGTTTCGACTGTGGGGGTGCAGCCCGCTGCCAGTACGAGCAGGCCAAAAATAATAGGTAAAATATGCTTGTATTCTCTCATGTCTGATTATATATAAGAGACAAAGGTAAAATTCAAGCAGGCGGATTGCCCATGATGGTAGAATTTACGCGTATGATCGCCATAGAAGGCGTTATCCCCGACAAAACCCGGACAGAAAGCATAGAGGCCAGCCCAGAGGAATGCGCGGTGCTGGCGGAACGCTTTGGTTTGAAGGAGCTGTGGGGGGTAAAGGCCGAGCTGACTATCCGCCGCATTGCGGGCAGCAAGACGGTGCGCGTGGCAGGGGCTTTTGAGGCAGAGGCCATTCAGGCCTGTGTTATCTCGCTGCAGGATGTTCCGGTGCGGATCAAGGGTCAGCTTGAAACGTTTTTCACGGATGCCCCAAAGAAAAATGCGCGCGAGATCGATTTATCTCCTGAAAGCACGGCAGATGATGCCGAAATGGTCGAAAACGGCATGATCGATCTGGGGGAAATTGTGGCGCAGTACCTGTCTTTGGAACTGGACCCATATCCCCGCGCCCCTGGTGTGCAACTGCCCGCGCAGGCAGCATCCAGCAGTGGCGGGGAGGGGAAAAACAATCCCTTTGCCGTTTTGAAGCAGCTTGATGAAAGCGGGACGGGTTAAACAGGAGAGCGACTGTTCCTTTGGTGGCGCGTGGCGGGTGCTGAAGATCGTCTTGGCTCTTCTTCGGCAATGATTTCAGCGTCGTCGACAGTGTCTGACCCCGCATTTTCATCAACGCGGTAGACAAGCCCTTCTTTCGTTTTTGGCTCTGCCTGTGCTTGTGCGTAAGCTGCATCGATTTTGTCCGAGAGTTCGCCACCTGATAAAACGCGGTCAACGTCCCGGCGGTATTGCAGCGTATCTGTGATTTCTTGTGCAATGTCATTGTTGCCAGCTTTTTCCGCAACGGTTTTTGCATGTTCCAGACTTTTATTGCTCATTTTCTTCAGAAGGTGGGGCAGAATAGGGCGGTGGCCGTTGTGGGCAACATGGGCCAAAACGTCATTTCCCTGTGCATCGCATTCGGTAAGATCCGGGTTTCCTTCCAGCAACATGAACATGATATCTGTATTGCCTTTGGGCTTACTGGCTTCGGCCAGTAACTGCTGGCCGCGTGTGTCACTTAATTTTGTTTTGACAGCGCTCATAAATGCGACGGCAAGCAGTGGCAAGAATTTCCGCCATTCGGGAATGGCGGCAAAGAATGAAAAAGCTTTTGCAAGGAATGAAGGTTCTTGCACGGTGGCAAGGGCTGTGGCTTCTTTTTGAGCTGCAGGGTTTTGGGGTATTTTCAGTTTATTGGGGTCAAAAAGGCCCTCTGTTTTAATGGAAGGATCAAAGCTTCCCAATGTTTCGAGTATTGCCTTCATCTGCACAATATGGAGGAGGCGCGTCAGACTTTCGGCCTCCGCTTGTCCATTTGCGTAGCCTTCCAAAGTTTTGATGACTTTTTGTACATCGCTGTCCATATGTACCGGATTGTAATTAGGCAACCTGTTTTGTGTGCGTGCTTGAGATGTGGAGAGTTTGTTCCATGTTTCTTCAGCATTTTTGTATAGCTCTTTCATGCTTTTCGCTGCATCCAGCACGGTTTGGAATGAGCCTTCTTCCAGAGCATGCCGAACTTTTTCTCGCAGCTCTCGTTTTAACCTGTCTTGATCTCTGCGTTGTTTTCTATTGCTTGCGGCCGCTTGTGCTGCCGCTTCTATTTCGAGGAGAAGGTTATCTATATTTGATGCTTCAAAAGTGGCGACAAAGTTA
The DNA here is from genome assembly GCA_028817795.1 of Alphaproteobacteria bacterium. GTDB lineage: Bacteria > Pseudomonadota > Alphaproteobacteria > Micavibrionales > UBA2020 > JAPPOU01. Next base: position 3,275 of record JAPPOU010000004.1, on the reverse strand, counting down.
TATATGCTTTGGTTAAGATCTTCTCGCTGCACGCGCAGCTCTAGCAATATTTTCTCATCTTCTTCTCGTTCGCGTACCTGCCGCTCTTCCCAAGTCTCTTGTTCCTGAGTGGATTGTTGGGGTTCTATGTACCACTCTTCTGACTCAATACGCCCGTCTTGGGCATAGCGAATGACAGCGGGCACTCCATGACGGTGAGCATGATAATTAAACGCACTTTTTAAGCCGTAATCTGATAAAAGTCCGCTATCCTGCACGATGAATTCCCCCTGAGCCCAATACATGTATATTTTCCCATAACTTGAAATTTTTGTCAAGTTATCAAGGGGATGGATAAAAAATACCTGTTAAATCAAAATGTTCCCGGCCTGCGCGGTCGCACAATTTTCCGAGCCTTTGGCGTACCCTTTTTGGCGGCGGTGGTAAAGGCGATTGTGGTGCGGCGGCGGTCTTCCGCCTCCAAAACGTGGGCGGTGGCGCTGTTGTTCCGGTCAATAGCGTGGTCCAGCGCTGTCATGCCGTTTTGGTCCTTCAGTTTTATATCCGCGCCTTTGCGGAGGAGGAGGTGTACGATATTTATGTGGTGAGCCTCCATTGCGGCGAGCATTAGCGGTGTTGTGCCGTGTTCATCCTGTATGTTCGGGTTTGCACCGTGATCCAGCAGGTATTGCGTGGAGACTTCATCATTCCAGGCGACAGCAAATGAAAGGGGTGGGCGACCATGCATATTGGTGTGATTGACGTTGGACCCGGCATCGACCAATGCCTTGATAACTTGCGGCACTCCTTGAAAAGCAGCCAGCAGCAGCGCTGTATTGCCGTGAGTATCTATCATGTGGATATCCGCGCCTTGTTGAATGAGATCAAGATAAGATTCTTGGTTATGATACTGCGGGGCGCCATACAATTCGTGCAACAACAAATGCCCCAGCGTCTGAGATGTTGGGGGGAGGGGCGGTACGGGTGATTTTCCCTCTTTGGTCATAATGGCGCTTTTGTAGCATAGCGGCGCTGTTCAGCGCAAGGCAAGAAGAAGGAAGGTTAAAGCAAGATTTCGGATGCTGGGGCTAGCAACCAATAGTTCCTTCTCCCTTTGGGAGAAGGTTAGGATGAGGGGGACTTGGTTGTGATGGTTACGGCTGTAGTATTCTGAAGTACCCTCACCCAACCGTCTCCCAGAGGGAGAGGGCTTTGCGACTATGTTTTGGGAGTGAAAGGACGGCGGCGTATGGTGCGTTTCCGAGGGGTGCCACGGTCACAGATTTCCTGCAGGCGTCTTCTGCGTTCATTATCAATCATGGCGGCATAATCGTGATGGCCAATGTCTTTGGCGCAGTCTTCAGGTGTTTCATTTGACGTTGTTAGGGCGTCTAAATCCGCGCCGCCAGCAAGTAATTGCGCGATAACACGTTTGTTCCCGGCAAGCCGGACAGCAACATGCAGGGGGGTTTCATGACTGACAAAGCCTTTTTCATTCACATCCACGCCATCCATTGTCAGCAGTTTTGCGACAAGGCGGTCATAACTTTTTAATGCGGCACGGTGCAGTGCTGTATAGGTATCGGTAGATTCTTTTGTTGCATGTGGTGAAGCGCCGGATTCGATCATTGCAAGAATTTCGTCTTCATGCTTTTCACTTCCAACATCTGCAAATACCAGTTTTTTTAAGACAGTTTTTGCGGCGGGAAATTGTTGCGCATCTTTGATTTTGAGATTGTTGTCCCATTCATCCAGAAGAATGCACGCCTTTCTTGATATATAAGGCTTTGGCTTTTTCTGGTTAAAAGGTGGCAGGCCTTGCATAAAGGGAGATGATGTTTTTTTACCTTTATCGTCTGTACTCATTCTTTTCCTCCCTATGTTTTCAAGTCCTGAGTACGTCTACGGATAATGCGTTTCTGCGAGGTACCACGGTCGCATACAGCCTGTATACCCTCTCTAATCTCTTTTTCGTGACGTCTTGTGCGTTCTTCTGCGATCATCGTGGCATATGTGGTGCGCCCTTTCTCTCTGGCCATGTCTTCTGCTGTCATGTCTGTTCCTGATATTATTTTTTCATCCAAAGATACGCCTGCAGCCAGTAACACTGACACAGTGCGTTCATTATTGGGGATAAGGACGGCGTAATTCAGGACAGGAGATTGAGAGGAAGCGTTGAGTGTAGAGATGTCCATATCCTCCATCCCCAGAATTTTTTCCACGACGCGGTCAAATCCTTTGGCTGAAGAGGTGAGAAGGGCAATGTATTTGTTGTATTCTCTGCCGGGTCCGCTTATTTCTCCTGCTGTATCCAATGAGGCACCTGATTCAATTAAAGACAGTATCTCGTCCTCATGCTCCTTGTTTTGTGTTGATGCTTTACTGAGTTTGTCGGCAACGGAGCTTATGTCTTCAAATGCCATGTTTTGCCGATCCCAAAATGAGAGATGTTTTGTGGAAGGGCTTGTTTTGTTTGTTTCATCTGTGCTCATAAATGTTTTACCCTATGCTTTCAGTACTGGGCTCCGGCGGTGAATAGTACGCTTTTGCGTGGTACCGCGATTACAGGCGGCTTTAATACGCTTTACGCGTTCTTCTTCTATCATGGCAGCGTAGCGGTCACAGTGATCGCCGGGTGGCACTGATACATTGCGCGCGTATTCTATAGGCGTTGTGCCCATAGGAGTTCCGGCATCAATGTCTGCGCCTGCGGCAAGTAACAGGCGGATGACGCGGTCATTATTCGGCACGCTTAGGGCATCATGCAAAGGGGTAGTCCATGTAGGGGCTTTTTTTGCATTCACATCAATTTCGCCCGTGCTCAGTAATTGCCGGACAATACGGTCATACCCCTTTTCTGCGGCGCGGTGGAGCGACGTGAAGTCCATACCATCATTTGTTTTTGTTTCATGTGGCGAGGCACCTGCCTCAAGCATGGCCAGAATTTCATCTTCATGTTCTTTATTTCCAAACTCACTGAATCGGAGCAGGTCATTTACCGTTTCTGCCGCTAGACGGTTGCGGGCGCGTATTGTTTTCAAGTCCTCGGATTTTTCGGTCTCATAGCCAGAGATATTCTTGTAGTTATAGGAGTCGGTAGGCAGTTTTTCGAACGTCTGTTCTTTAGCGGTCTTTTCAAAGTGCAAGGCTGCAGTGAGAAATGCTATGTTTTTTGTTGTATCATCGTTCATTAAAAATGCCCCCCAAGACAGATTTAAGTGGCTTATAGTCAATGACAATATTATCTCATATTTTTACATATTATTAAAGTGTCTGTGCGGGGGGGAATATTAACC
>JAPPOU010000060.1:12439-36212 GCA_028817795.1 Alphaproteobacteria bacterium | reverse complement strand
CAACCATTCCATCGGGCATTCAAATGGGTCTTGGCGTGAAAGCAGGTTCCGTTTACCGCATTAACGAGCAAGGCGCATTGCAAATCACCGGCAACGATCTTGACGTTGCGAACCGTGGTGAGGGGTACTTCCAAATCACGCTACCCACGGGCGAAACGGCCTATACGCGTGATGGTTCATTCCAGATTGACCAAAACGGACAATTGGTGACATCCGAAGGCTACACCCTCCAGCCCGGCATCACCATTCCGCCTGATGCGGTCGGCATTACCATTAACGGAACGGGTCAGGTATTGGTAAAAATACAAGGCCAGACAGCATTAACGAACGTCGGCCAGATCCAGACGGCGATCTTCCCGAACGATGCGGGGCTTGAGGCTATTGGAGATAACCTTTACCTCGAAACAGAAGCGTCGGGCGCAGGGGTTATCGGTAACCCCGGTGACGCCGGATATGGCGAGCTGGAGCAAGGCGCGCTGGAAACATCGAACGTCAACGTGGTGCAGGAGATCACATCGCTCATTCAGGCGCAGCGCGCCTATGAAATGAACTCCAAAATCATTCAAACGGGCGATGAAATGCTGTCAACCATCACACAACTGAGATAAGCAGGATCGTTAAAGGATAAGGGAGACATGCCATGAAACGTATCGAGAAAATCATTATGACGGCTGCAGCCTTCGGTGTGCTCATGTGCGCGTCTACCCTTGCCTTTGCTGCCAACCTGAAATCTGCCAGCGCTGTCACGGAAGATATCATTACAGTCGGCGATGTTTTTGACGGCACAGGGGAATACGCAGACCGCTATCTAGGCCCTGCCCCTGCCCCCGGACGCACAATGACGTTGTCTCAAAACGATCTATACCGTATCTCGAACGCCTTTGATCTGGGCTGGCAAGCGACGGCCACGGAAAATCACCTTGTCATCCGCCGTATTGCCAATACCCTGTCTCAGGACACGATTGCAGATGCCCTCAAACAGGCCGTACGTAAAAAGATGCCGGGGCAAAAGCTGGGCATAGACATTGACAGCCGGATAAAAAATATCAACCTGCCAGCAGATACCGCAAAAACAGTTTCCGTCAGCAACCTTGAAATTGACGCGCAAAGAAACCGCTTCACCGCAAAAATTTCAGCCCCTGCAGATGCGCCTGTTGTGCACAGGCAGGTTTCAGGGCGTATCAGTATCATGACGGACGTACCTGTGCTGACCTCCGCCCTGCGCGAAGGGGATATCATTAGCAGCAACGATATTACAACCATAGAAATGGATGCCCGCAAGGTACCCGCCAACATTGTTCTGGACGCACAAAAACTGGTGGGGCAAACGCCGCGCCGGGGCCTTGCAGCCATGCGCCCGCTCACGCCATCTGAAATTATGGCGCCGTTGTCGGTGAAGAAAGGCGACCTTGTCACCGTCATCCTGAAAAACGGCGCGCTGAACCTGACGATGCAGGCAAAAGCCCTGCAAAACGGAGCGGATGGAGAGGTCGTACGCCTTATTAACACGGAATCAAACCGCATGCTGGAGGGTACAATTACCGGCCCGCAAACGGTGACAATGACGCTGACATCGGCAAAGCTTTAAACAACAAAAACGGAAAACAGGGAGTTGGACATGGTTAAACGATATACAAAAGCACTAAGAACAGCGGTTTCTCTTTCCGCGATCATCACGCTCACAGCTTGTGCAGGAATCAACGAAAGGGTTGCAAACATTGGCCAGCCGCCCGCCATGTCGAAAATTGAAAGCCCTTACCAGCAGGCAGGGTATCAACCCGTATCGCTGCCCATGCCGGTGCAGGAAGCCATGAACACGAATGCGAATGCACTGTGGCAACCGGGACGCCAAACCTTTTTTAAAGACCAACGCGCCCACAAGGTTGGAGACATTCTTACCATCCTGATTACGATCGCTGACAAGGCCAACATAAAGAATAAAACCGAGCGCACACGCGAAGGCGATGAGAGCGCAGGACTATCACGCTTGTTCGGAGTCGAGAAAATCGCAGACAAGTTGATTGACGGCGACACATCTGACCTTGTCGGCATGGGGTCAGAATCAACATCAACAGGCGATGGAAAAATCGAGCGGCAGGAAACGATCGACCTGAAACTCGCCGCCATGGTAACGCAAGTGCTGCCCAATGGTAACTTCGTTATTCGCGGCAGTCAGGAAGTGCGCGTGAACTATGAACTGCGCCAGCTGACCATCGACGGGGTGATCCGCCCTGAAGATATCCTGAACAACAACTCCATCTCATACGAGAAGATCGCAGAAGCGCGCATATCCTATGGCGGGCAGGGCCAGATCACCGAGATCCAGCAGCCCCGCTACGGACAGCAGTTTATCGACGCGGTCTCACCCTTCTAAACGCGCCCGTCCGGGTGCGTGACCTCCGGTTGACTACCATACCACCAACCCTAACCTTGACAGGCCGGCCTTTGCGCCGGCCTCTTTTTTGGTTCTGTACGGATTTTTATAGAGAAAAAGCTATTCAGGCAAATCACAGATTTGTACGCCGCCGATAGAATGGTCTTCGTCGGCCATTTCAACAATCTGCACTTTTACCCAGTCTTCAGGGATGCCCAGCGTTTCATAGACTGCGCGGGCGACGTTTTTATGCAGCGCTTTTTTCTTATCCGGCCCATGCCCGGAAACCATGCTGACCGTGACCCACGGCATCAGAAAAACTTATACCCCATAGACACAACACCCGTCGCATCGCAGCCATCGGCGCACCATGCGTTGCTAATGTTCGTATCGGTATATTTCGCGCCCAGATCGACGCCACGCCAGTTGTAATTGGCACCCAGCGACCAGTTCGCGTAATCCGGCGCGCCAAAACGCACGTTACGCTCGATCCACTGATAGCCGCCAGTCGCCGTTGCTGTAATGCCCGTATTCATCAACGGCACATCGACGCGCCCGCCCATATAGACGGCATCTCCTGTTTCCCCAAAAAAGTTGGGGGAATAGTTCAGGTCCGCCGCCACATGCGCAAAGCTGAAATCATAGGTCGTGCGCCCCTGTAGTTCGACATAGTTATAGTTAAACCGCGTATCCGCGCCGGGATAAAACGTGCCCGTGACCGCACCGCTGACCTGCAGACCATTGCCAAGGTTCCGGCCAAAACCTGCGTAAGCTATGCCCTCGACGGTTGCTTCGTTACCATCATTTAAATCGACAGACGCGCCATCCAGCCCTGCGTAAAACCCGCTGTCGTGTTGCCAACTGATCCCGGCATTGGCCGAAAGCATTTCATCGCTTTTGGTAATGCCACGAAAACGGTAATCAGACTCAAGCCCCACGCTGGCAGAAAAATCGCCGTATTGCGTCTGCCCGGCCAAAGCCGTTCCCACCGTCACAACGGACATCATTCCCACTGCGATTACAGAGACTTGTGATAAAAACTTCATGTAAACCCCCGCATTTTCATGCATTTAACCCCAATTGCATTATACAAGATAAAGGCAATGTGTAAAGCGGATGCAAAAAACGCCTCCCTAAATCAGAGAGGCGTTTTTTGTTGGTTTAATCTTCGCTTAAAAAGATCAGCCTGCAGCACCTGCCCGCTGGCGGTCTTCACCACCATCTTCGGGTTGCGCCTCAATCGCGGCAAGCTCGCTGTTATCACCTTCAACCAAAGGTGCGTTGGCAGCCAAAGCTTCCGTATCGCGGTCAGCCGCAATGCGCTTGAGCTTGTGAACGAAGGCACCCGTACCCGCAGGGATCAGACGGCCAACGATCACGTTTTCCTTCAGGCCGATCAGTTTATCAACCTTGCCCTGTACGGCAGCTTCGGTCAGGACACGTGTTGTCTCCTGGAAGGATGCCGCCGAGATAAAGGAACGCGTTTGCAGCGATGCCTTGGTAATACCCTGCAACTGGGCCTGGCCAACAGCCGGACGCTTGCCATCGGCAAGAATCTTCTGGTTCACCTCTTCCAGCTCCTCGCGGTCTGTTTGCTCGCCCACGACAAAGGTTGTATCGCCGGCATCGGTGATTTCAACTTTTTGCATCATCTGGCGGATAATCACCTCGATGTGCTTGTCGTTGATTTTCACGCCCTGCAGGCGGTAAACGTCCTGGATCTCGTTGATGAGGTAGTCGGCCAAGGCCTCTACGCCCAAAACGGTCAGGATATCGTGCGGCACCATCGAACCATCGAGCAGCGCATCGCCTTTGCGGACGTAATCGCCTTCATGCACGGCCACGTGCTTGCCTTTCGGAATAAGGTATTCCTTTGGCTCGCCCTTGCCATCGGTCGGGTTAACGATAATGCGGCGCTTGGATTTATAATCCTTGCCGTACTCCACCTGACCGTCGATTTCCGAGATAATCGCGAAGTCTTTCGGACGACGCGCCTCGAACAATTCGGCAACGCGGGGCAGACCACCCGTAATATCGCGGGTTTTCGACGTTTCACGCGGGATACGCGCGATGATGTCACCGGCTTTTACATGCGCGCCGTTGTCGATGTTCAAAATTGCATCAACAGGCATGTAATAGTTGGCTTCAAGGCCATTCGGCAGCTTGATAACCTTGCCCTTGTCATCCGTCAGCGTCACACGCGGCTTCAGGTTCGCGCCACGCGGCTGCTGACGCCAATCGGTCACAACCTTGGAGGAGATACCCGTTGCTTCGTCCATCTCGTCGCGGATCGACAGGCCCTCGACCAGATCGCCGTAGAGAACGGTACCGTCTTTTTCCGTGATGATCGGCACGGTATAGGGGTCCCACTCGGCCAGTTTTGTGCCGCGCTTGATCTTGTCGCCATTGGCAACCAAAAGCTTTGCACCATATGGCATACGGTGGTTTGCACGCTCGCGACCCTTGGCATCCAGCAAAACAACTTCGGTGTTGCGCCCCATGACGATTTGCACGCCTTCGGAATTAGCAACAACGTTTTCGTTGCGGATTTCAATGGTCGCATCGAACGCGGCCTCGGCAGAGGACTGCGCCGCACCACGCTGCGCCGCGCCACCGATGTGGAACGTCCGCATGGTCAGCTGCGTACCCGGCTCGCCAATGGACTGCGCGGCCATAACGCCAATCGCCTCGCCCATATTCACCGACGTACCACGCGCCAGATCGCGGCCATAGCACTTGCCGCAAATGCCGTTGTCTTTCGACTTACAGGTCAGAACCGAACGGACCTCGACAGAGTCAATGCCCGCCGTTTCCAGCTGGTCAGCCATGGCTTCATCGATAATCTCGCCCGCGGGAACGATTACTGTACCCAAAAGCGGATCCATCACATCCTTGGCCGCTGTCCGGCCCAGAATACGCTCTGACAAGGACACGATCACATCGCCGCCTTCAATCACCGGGCGAACTGTAAAGCCTTCGTCCGTACCGCAATCGACTTCGGTAATAATCGCATCCTGCGCCACGTCAACCAGACGACGGGTCAAGTAACCTGAGTTCGCCGTTTTCAGCGCCGTATCGGCCAGGCCCTTACGCGCACCGTGCGTTGAGTTAAAGTACTCAAGAACGGTCAGGCCTTCTTTAAAGTTCGAGATAATCGGTGTCTCGATAATCTCGCCCGACGGTTTGGCCATCAGACCACGCATAGCGGCAAGCTGGCGGATCTGCGTGGTGGAACCACGCGCACCGGAATGCGCCATCATGTAAACCGAGTTCATATGACCTTTGGACTGCGGCTTGGAAATGACTTTCATCATCTCTTCCGTCACCTCATCCGTTACGGCAGACCAGATATCGACAACTTTGTTGTACTTCTCGCCCTTCGTAATCAGACCATCCTGATACTGCTGTTCAAACTCTTTCACGCGGTCTTTCGCGGCATTCACCAGCGCTTCCTTTTCGACAGGGATAATCATGTCATCCTTACCAAAGGAAATACCGGCCTTACATGCATGCGCGAAGCCGTGCGCCATCATGCGGTCACAGAAAATAACCGTTTCTTTCTGGCCGCAGTGACGGTAGACGACATCAATCAAGTTCTGCACATCTTTTTTGGTCAGGATGCGGTTGATAACGTCAAACGGCACTTTCGGGTGCCTTGGCAAGACCTGCGCGATCAGCATACGGCCCGGCGTTGTGCTCACGATTTGGGAAATGGGCGCGCCATTTTCGTCAACCGTTTCAAAACGTGCCTTAATCTTTGTATGCAGATGCACAGCACCGGAATGCAGCGCCATCTCGATCTCGGCAATATCCTTGAACGCAGACCCTTCGCCCGGCAGATCATCAAAGGCCAGCGAGAGGTAATAAAGGCCCAAAACGATATCCTGCGACGGAACGATAATCGGCTTACCATCCGCAGGGCGCAGAATGTTGTTGGTGGACATCATCAAAACGCGTGCTTCCAACTGCGATTCAATCGATAGCGGGACGTGCACAGCCATCTGGTCACCGTCAAAGTCAGCGTTAAACGCGGTACAGACCAGCGGGTGCAACTGAATAGCTTTACCTTCAATCAACACAGGTTCAAACGCCTGAATACCCAAACGGTGCAGCGTAGGTGCGCGGTTCAGGAGAACCGGGTGCTCGCGGATCACTTCTTCAAGAATATCCCAAACTTCCGGACGCTCTTTTTCCACCATGCGCTTGGCGGCTTTGACCGTATTGGCAAGGCCATAGAGCGAGAGGCGGTTGTAAATGAACGGCTTGAACAGCTCCAGCGCCATTTTCTTAGGCAAACCGCACTGGTGCAGTTTCAACTCAGGACCCACAACGATCACGGAACGGCCGGAGTAGTCAACGCGCTTACCCAAAAGGTTCTGGCGGAAGCGGCCTTGCTTACCCTTCAGCATGTCAGCCAATGATTTCAGCGGACGCTTGTTCGCGCCTGTAATCACGCGGCCACGACGGCCATTGTCAAACAGCGCATCGACCGATTCTTGCAGCATGCGCTTTTCGTTACGCACGATGATGTCGGGCGCGCGCAGTTCGATCAGGCGGCGCAGGCGGTTGTTCCGGTTAATCACGCGGCGGTACAAATCGTTCAAATCCGACGTTGCAAAACGGCCACCATCCAGAGGCACCAGCGGGCGCAACTCAGGCGGAATGACGGGGATAACATCCAAAATCATCCACTCCGGGCGCGTGCCGGACGTAAGGAAAGCGTCAACCAGCTTCAAACGCTTGACCAATTTCTTGCGCTTGGCATCCGAAGGATTGCCGATCAGGCCTTCTTCAATCTCGGCCTTTTCTTTTTCAAGATCAACAGCTGACAAAAGCTCCTTCAGTGCTTCCGCACCAATGCTGGCGCGGAAGGCATCCTCGCCATACTGGTCAACAGCATCGGCGTATTCTTCTTCTGTCAGCAATTGCAGCGGCTTCATGGGCGTCATCAATGTGTCGATAACGATGAAGATTTCAAAATACATCACCTTCTCAAGATCCTTCAGCGTCATGGCGATGACAAGGCCGATACGGCAAGGCAGCGATTTCAAGAACCAGATATGCGCAACCGGCGCCGCCAGATCAACGTGCCCCATACGGTCACGGCGGACCTTGGACAACGTAACCTCAACACCACACTTTTCGCAGATAATGCCTTTGTACTTCATCCGCTTGTACTTGCCACACAGGCATTCGTAATCCTTTACAGGACCAAAGATGCGCGCGCAGAACAGGCCGTCTTTTTCCGGCTTGAACGTGCGGTAGTTAATGGTTTCCGGCTTCTTGATTTCACCAAAAGACCACGAGAGCATTTGCTCCGGGCTGGCGATCGAAATACGGATCTGGTCAAAGCTCTGCGGACCGCTGACTTGACCAAAAAGGTTCATGACTTCATTCATTATTTTTTCTCCCGCCTAAATTAGTTGCCAAAGGGCTTTAAATTGGAACGTTGATCCGGTGGCGCAAGCCTCTTGATACGCTGGTTTTCCATGACTGTTGCACCCAGCCTCTCAATATCTTTTATGGAGGTTTCGGTTGTTTGCACCAGCATCATGATCTTTCCAGCACCATCATTCAGAACTGTACCGCCTGCTTTTTCCACCACCTCTGTCACACGGGGACGAAGTGCATCAAGCGCCTGAACAACAGCACGCTCACGCTGCGGAAAGTTTTTGATAGCATCCTTACGGATTTTGCCAAGATCGGGCATTCCCACGCCGGGGCGGGATTCTCCCGCAGCCTTCGGGGCTGGCATCACAATGTAAGTCTTCGTTTTATCTTTTGACTTCGTCATAACCACCCTCCTTAAGCGTTACCGGATTGTTTCAAGTCAACGTTCAAGCCCAGTGACCGCAATTCCTTCACCAATACGTTGAAGGATTCGGGGATACCGATCTCGAAGTTGTCATCGCCGCGTACAATCGACTCGTAAGCCTTCGTACGACCAGCCACGTCATCGGACTTGACCGTGAGGATTTCTTGCAGCGTGTAAGCCGCACCGTAGGCCTGAAGTGCCCAGACCTCCATCTCCCCAAAGCGCTGGCCACCGAACTGGGCTTTACCGCCCAACGGCTGCTGCGTTACCAGAGAATACGGACCAATCGAACGCGCGTGGATCTTGTCGTCGACCAGGTGGTGCAGTTTCAGCATATAGATGTAACCCACGGTCACCGGACGCTCGAACGCTTCACCCGTACGGCCATCGATCAGGGTGACCTGACCCGATTCCTGCAGGCCCGCTTCTTTCAGCATCACGTTGATGTCTGCTTCCTGCGCACCGTCGAAAACGGGCGTTGCAAAGGGAACGCCTTTACGAAGGTTATTACACATCTCGACCAGCTCATCGCCCTTCAGCGTTGCAACATCGTTTTTGAACGCGTCATCGCCGTAAGCAGTTTTGAGCTTGTCATCCAATGCTTTTTTATCGTTGTCGTTGGATGTGGCCTGCCATGTATCGACCAGCGCCCCGATTTCCTGACCCAGACTGCGCGACGCCCAGCCAAGGTGGGTTTCAAGGATCTGCCCCACGTTCATGCGCGACGGCACGCCCAGCGGGTTCAGCACGATATCAACAGGCGTACCATCTTCAAGAAACGGCATGTTTTCAGCGGCCATAATGCGCGAAACGACACCCTTGTTACCGTGGCGGCCCGCCATTTTATCGCCGGGCTGCAGCTTACGCTTGACGGCAATGAAGACCTTGACGGTTTTCATGACGCCCGGCAGCATTTCATCGCCGCGCTGCAATTTCTCGACCTTGTTCTCGAAACGCTGGTTCAGGTCCTCGATCGCCTGGTCAAAGGTTGCGCCCATGCTTTCGATGTCAGACATAGCGTTTTCGCCGTCAACCACGATATCGCGCCACAAATGACGCGATACAGTTTCCAGCAGGTCGCCGGTGATTTTGTCACCTTTTTTCAGGCCCTCGACAGGCTTCACAACCGTGTTACCCGCCAACGTTTCGACCATGCGGCCATAGAAACCACGCTCGTAAATGCGGCGTTCGTCGTCACGGTCTTTTGCAAGACGCTCGATTTCCTCGCGCTCGATCGACATTGCACGCGGGTCTTTATCCACGCCACGGCGGGAGAAGACGCGCACATCAACGATTGTACCCGTCACACCCGGCGGCACGCGCAGGGAGGTGTCTTTCACATCGGAAGCCTTTTCGCCGAAGATCGCACGGAGGAGCTTCTCCTCTGGCGTCATCGGGCTTTCACCTTTCGGCGTGACTTTACCGACAAGAATATCACCAGCCTTCACTTCCGCACCGATGTAAACGATACCGGCTTCGTCAAGCTGTTTCAGGCCTTCTTCACCTACGTTCGGAATGTCGCGGGTGATATCTTCCTGACCCAGTTTCGTATCGCGGGCCATGACCTCGAATTCCTCGATATGGATCGAGGTAAAGACGTCATCGCGCACAATGCGCTCGGAGATAAGGATGGAGTCCTCAAAGTTGTAACCGTTCCACGGCATGAACGCGCACAGAACGTTACGACCCAACGCCAATTCACCCAAATCTGTCGACGGGCCGTCACCGATGATGTCACCGGCAGCAACCTTGTCGCCGACTTTCACCAGCGGACGCTGCGTGATGCAGGTGGACTGGTTGGAACGGGAGAATTTTTTCAGCTTATAAATATCAACCGTCGACTTACTGGAGTCTTTCTCGCTTGTGGCGTGCACAACGATACGGTTTGCATCCACCTGATCCACAACGCCGTCACGCAGCGCGGTAATCGCAGCGCCGGAGTCGCGCGCCACAGGCGCTTCCATGCCGGTACCAACCAGCGGCGCATCTGCACGCAGCAGCGGCACGGCCTGACGTTGCATGTTCGAGCCCATCAGCGCACGGTTCGCATCGTCGTTCTCAAGGAACGGGATCAGCGCCGCCGCAACGGACACAAGCTGTTTTGGCGAAACGTCGATCAGGTCGATCTGGTCACGCGGTGCCAGCAGGTAATCACCACCCTGACGGCAGGAGACGAGGTCGCTGATAAAGCGGCCCTGCTCATCCAGCTCGGCATTGGCCTGCGCTATCATGTAGCGCCCTTCTTCCATCGCCGACATGTAAACAACTTCGTCGGTGACTTTGTTGTCGACAATCCTGCGGTATGGAGATTCGATAAAGCCGTACTGGTTAATACGCGCATAGGTCGACAGCGAGTTAATCAAACCAATGTTCGGGCCTTCTGGCGTTTCAATCGGGCAGATACGGCCATAGTGCGTCGGGTGTACGTCGCGCACTTCAAAGCCCGCACGCTCACGCGTCAAGCCGCCGGGACCAAGGGCCGACATGCGGCGCTTGTGCGTAATTTCCGACAGCGGGTTTGTCTGGTCCATAAACTGCGACAACTGTGATGAGCCAAAAAATTCGCGCACGGCGGCAGCTGCCGGTTTTGCGTTAATCAGGTCATGCGGCATCGCTGTATCGATATCGACAGAAGACATACGCTCGCGGATGGCGCGTTCCATGCGCATCAGGCCCAAACGCACCTGGTTTTCCATCAATTCACCCACGGAACGGACGCGACGGTTGCCAAGGTGGTCAATATCATCTGTCTCCCCGCGACCGTCTTTCAGGTCGACAAGGATTTTCAGGATGGCAAAGATATCTTCGTTACGCAGAACGCGGACCTGATCGTCAGTTTCGAAATCAAGACGGGCATTCATTTTCACGCGACCAACAGGCGACAGGTCGTAACGCTCGGCATCAAAGAACAGGCTACGGAACAACGCATCAGCCGATTCCAGTGTCGGCGGCTCGCCGGGGCGCATCACGCGATAGATATCCATCAAGGCATCTTCGCGGTTGTTGCATTTATCTGCTGACAGCGTGTTGCGGATGTACGGGCCGACGTTCACATGGTCGATCCCCAACAGCTCCAGCGAGTCAAGACCCAGCTTGGCCAGCTTGTCGAATGACTTTTTATCCAGCTCTTCGCCCGCCTCGAACAGAACTTCGCCTGTTTTCGGATCAGCGATTTCACGCGCAACATAAGAGCCAATTAGCTCATCATTACCAACCAGATGCTCGGACAAGCCGCCTTCCGTCAGTTTCTTGGCCTGACGTGCCGTCACTTTCGTGCCTGCCGTCAACAGCACCTTGCCGCTTTTCGCATCGACAAGATCATGCTTAAGCTTGATGCCACGGAAACGATCAGCCTCGTAAGCCGTCTTCCACCCGTCTTTTGTTTTGCTGTAGGTGTGGATGTCATAGAACGTATGCAGAATGGCTTCTTTCGACACGCCCTGAATTTTTGCAGGATCAACAGCACGACCTGCTTTTTCCTGACGCGCGCGATACGTTGCAGATTCCTCGTTATCCAGCGCCAAAAGGAATGTTGTGACCGGCAGCTTGCGGCGGCGGTCGATACGGACATAGACAATGTCTTTCGCATCAAATTCAAAATCCAGCCATGAACCGCGATACGGAATAACGCGGGCAGCAAACAGGTATTTACCCGATGCGTGCGTTTTACCCTGGTCATGGTCAAAGAACACGCCCGGCGAACGGTGCATCTGGGATACGATCACACGCTCCGTGCCGTTCACGACAAAGGTGCCGTTTTCTGTCATCAGGGGCATGTCGACCATGTAAACATCTTGCTCTTTGATGTCCTTGATGGAACGCAGACCCGTATCTTCATCGATATCAAACGTTGACAGGCGCAGCGTCACGCGCAACGGCGCCGCATAGGTCATGCCGCGTTGCTGGCATTCCTCAACGTCATATTTCGGCTCTTCAAGATCGTAGCGCACAAAATCAATTTCAGCACGACCCGAAAAATCGCGGATCGGGAAGATGGAGGCAAAAACCTCTTGCAGGCCTTCGGTCAGGCGCGCGCTGTGATGCGTTTCGCGCTGCAAAAACTTCTCGTAAGACGTCCGCTGGACCTCGATCAGGTTCGGCATTTCGCAAACTTCGGGAATTTTACCAAAGCTGCGGCGCACACGCTTGCGGCCTGTAAAAGTTTTGCTGTTATCGATTGATCTTTGTGCTGTTTTTGCGCTCATTTTTATCTGCCCGTTACGTTTTTAACGTTGCGTATTTGCGAAAAAGGTTTTTTCGCGCTCAACCCCGACACCAATGCACCCGAATGCCGTGGGCTTTAAATCTTTTTTACCTGTATTTTTCCTCCCGGTAAGAAGAGGTATCCCTTAAACGGCAAGAGGGGCGGCGGGATTTTACGGCCCCGCCGCCATTCCTCATGCAGCTTTTCGAACAAAAGCAATCACAGGGGTGATTACTTCAGCTCGACTTGCGCGCCTGCGTCTTCGAGCTTTTTCTTCAGCTCTTCAGCTTCCGCTTTCGCGGCAGCTTCTTTCAAAGTCTTGGGCGCGCCCTCAACCATGTCTTTCGCCTCTTTCAGGCCCAGGCCCGTAATTTCGCGAACGACTTTGATCACTTCGATCTTCTTGTCGCCTGCCGCTTTCAGAACGACGTCGAATTCGTCCTTCTCGGCAGCAGCATCGCCGCCAGCGCCGCCAACAGCAGCAACAGCAACGGGAGCCGCAGCAGAAACGCCCCACTTCTCTTCGAGAAGTTTGGACAGCTCAGCCGCTTCCAGTACGGTCAGGTTAGAAAGGTCTTCTGCAATTTTAGCTAGATCAGCCATTTTAGTTCTCCTTAGATTTTTATTTCCAGTTGGTTGTTATCAGCCTTTATCAGCATACGCCTGAATGACGCGAGCCAGTTGTGATGCCGGTTCCTTGGCGATGGTTGCGATACGCGTTGCAGGCGTCTGGATAAGACGCAGCAGCGATGCACGCATTTCGTCGAGGGACGGCAGCTTGGACAATGCTTCCACGCCGGCTTTATCGAGGACTTTTTCGCCAAGCGCGCCGCCGACAATAATCAGCTTCTCGTTATCCTTGGCAAACTCGAACGCGATTTTGGCTGCTGCAACAGGATCAGTTGATGTTGCAAGAGCCACCGGACCTGTCAGCATGGGCTCGATGCCTTCATAGCGTGTGCCTTTCAGGGCGATTTTCACCAGCCTGTTTTTTGACACTTTGAAGTTGACGCCTGCAGCGCGCATCCGGTTCCGAAGCTCTGTCGACTGGTCAACCCGCAAACCTGCGTTGCGGACGACGACGATCGATTCAGCGCTTTCCAAAACCTTCTGCCGTTCAGCGACGACTTCTGCTTTTTGTGCACGTTCCACGGATAGTCTCCGTTCTCGTTATGGCTGGGCCGTTCACAAGGAACAAACCCCGCCGGGTTGCGTTTGGGTTTCCGTTGCCGGACCCCCGTTTAGTTCCCGCCCCGAAGCTTGAAGCCATAACAGTTGTTATGTTCTCACCTCGTCTATACAGGCGCTTTCGCATTAGACCCGCCAGAATAAATCCCTTGAGGCACCTGTAGTCTCGGACAGGTTTTCCCCCTTAGCGGGGGGAAACTTGTATTTACGCCGCTTTTTCAACCAGCGTGGAAAGGTCGATCTTGACGCCCGGACCCATCGTCGAGGACAGCGATACCTTTTTCAGGTACGTACCCTTGGATGACTGGGGCTTGGCTTTGTTTACCGCCTCGATCAGCGTGCGGACGTTTTCAGTCAGCTTCTTTTCATCAAAGCTCGCCTTGCCAACGCCCACGTGTACCAGACCTTCTTTCTGCGCGCGGAATTCAACGGCACCGCCCTTAGCTGCGTTAACCGCCGCCGTCACGTCCATTGTCACCGTGCCCAATTTGGGGTTTGGCATCATGCCTTTCGGACCCAAAATCTGGCCCAGACGGCCCACAAGACCCATCATGTCGGGCGTTGCAATGACGCGTTCAAAATCGATATCGCCTTTTTGCACCTTGGCAACAAGATCTTCGTCTCCCACGACATCGGCGCCAGCAGCTTTCGCTTCTTCGGCCTTGGGGCCTTTTGCGAAAACGGCAACACGGACAGATTTACCCGTACCGTGCGGCAGAACAATCATGCCACGGACGTTCTGATCCGATTGTTTGGTGTCAATACCAAGGCTCATCGCGATTTCGATAGTTTCATCAAACTTCGCGGTGGCGTTTTTCTTGATATAGGCAATCGCCTCTTCCAAAGCCCAGACCTTATTACGGTCTTGCTCTTCACGCACAGTGCGCAAGCGCTTTGTGAACGGGCTTTTTACTTTTTTAGCTGTTTTCTTGGTTGCCATGACTTAGCCCTCCACCACTTCTACGCCCATGGAGCGGGCCGTGCCTGCCAGCGTGTTGACCGCAGCATCAACACTGGCCGCGTTCATATCGTTGGCTTTTGCTTCTGCGATTTCACGCAACTGCTTTTTCGTGACCTTGCCGACATAAGGATCGCGGCCCGTCGCGCCGGAGCCTTTTTTCAGCTTTGCCGCCTTTTTGATGTAATAGCTCGCAGGCGGGGTTTTCATAATAAAGGTAAAGGAACGATCCTGATACACCGTGATGACCACGGGGATCGGCATGTTCTTTTCCATCTGCTGCGTCTGGGCGTTAAAGCCTTTGCAGAATTCCATGATGTTTACGCCAGCCTGACCCAATGCAGGGCCGATGGGCGGTGAAGGGTTCGCGGCACCGGCTGGTACGACCAGCTTCACGTAGCCGGAAATTTTCTTGGCCATTTATTTACTCCATTGTTTTTAAATGGATTTGCGGTACGGCTGCACGATGGTCTTGCCATGCACACCTCCCACAAATTACAAATACGGTATCCCGTAAGCCGCGCAAATATACAGGTACTATGCTGGATTGCAAGGGGAAATATAATTTTTATTGAAAAATATGTGCAGGGGGAAACATTAGGTAAATCGTAGTCCAAACTCATAAATTTTCGTTCCCCGAACTTGCTCCGGGCAACGATGCTTTATTCCGCTGGGATGATTATGGACATTATAGGTGCGGACCCCCATTACCAGCATCCCTACGGGCAGCATATTTCTTGGCCGAACTGGAAGCTTTCATCGTTTTTTCACGCGCCGTACGATCACCGCCATAACGCCTGTTCTCATGCGCTTTCCACGCTGCAGGGTCATTCCAACCCGCAGCGCACTTGCCCTCTTGTACAAAATCCCGGCATTTCTTCCAAAAATCCTTCATTTTTTCGGGTTTGGGCCAACCTTGGGCGAACTCTCGCCTGACAGGGGCATAAAGCTCCCTCTGGGCATTCATGACTTCTTTTCGAACAAGATCGACAATCTTGTCCACCACGGGACGCAAGCCTTCCTCCAGCTTGTTCACAACGGCCCTGTCAATTGACATGGGCACCCCATCCGGAAAAGTTGGCGTGCTGATAGGCATCCGCCCCATGTTCCGCAGGCCCGCATCTGCAAAATTATACCCTTCATGCGCCATCAGCCCTTTGAGCTGTTCAACCCGCTCTCCATCCGTTTCCGGCTTAAATCCGGGGCAAATCTCGATCAGCATTTCCCCGGCATCCACAGTCGCCAACGGCTGGACAACCCACGCGCTGTCGTTCGCGCGCATCAGGTCATACCCGGAACGCCCCTGATCCGTATATTCAATACGCACCACAACGCCATGGGCATCATCAAACAACAAAATACCCTCACGCCCCCTCACGAACTGGTCATTATCATCAGGAACAGGAAGCCCCATCAATTCAAAGGCTTTTTCGACTTTTTGGGCTGTTTCACCCGATACGCCATACCCTTTCATGGTTTCCCCCAAAAGCCCCAACGGCGTATTGGGCTTCAATAGATTGTCAGGCACCTGAAACGGCGTATCCAATGTCTCCGGATCGCGGTCCGCGTCGTTTTTAAACCACTTTTGTAACAGACTCCTCATGCGAAAATTATATATGCTATTTGTTAACAATTAATAAAATATGAAAAATAATAAAAAAGCACGTTAAATCATGCCGCTGCAAGCTTTTTGAATTCATAATTTTTAATTGACAAAATACGCAGGGGCGCACAATATAAACCTTATGTCATATAAAACGCAGACTCACAACGGCCCAGCCACATGGCACGCCCCCGCAAAAAGCCGGGTGATGGCGCGAATGACATCTGGCAGGAAATAGCCCTTTCTGCCACCCCCGCAGCCGCGATTGCGCTGCAGCTTTTAAACAAAGCAAAATACACATTTTTTTCAGCTCCTTTGAACAGGGGCACATTTTCGGAGTTTTTGACATGACCGATGTACGCAACAATGACCGCAGCCTGATTGCCACCGCAGAAGACGTCATCCCCCTTTATGCCGGCAACAATCTGCCAGACAGCGAACAGACCATCGGCATGGAAACAGAAATCGGCATTCGCGGCACAGATGCGCAGGGCAGCCCCCGATTGGCCAGCGCCGCCGAATGCGCAACACTGGTCAAGAACCTGAGCCGGGACACAGCAGGCGCACAGTTGGAAATGGTCAGCGCCGTTGAATACGCCAGCCCACCGTTTCGCGTGACAGAGACAGAGGAACTGTCACGCACTGTCGAGACCGCACGGCAAGCTTTTTTCAAGGGCATTGAAAACAATGGCTTTACCCCCGTTGACAGCGCGCTGCATGACTTTGCGACAATGGACGCCGCAAAAGCCAATCTTGTTAACCGTGACCGCGCACGCGGCCTTGTCCGTGGCATGGCCATGCACAAAGACCCTGCATTTTTGAAAGTGACCCTGCTGTGCACCAGCACGCAAGTTAGCCTCAGCTATAAAGACCCTGATGACCTTTTGGATATGCTGAAAACCGGCTATGCCCTGACCCCTGCCATCTTCGGTATCTTCGAAAACCACCCCACCCGCGTGGAAGGCAAGGCAGAACCCTGCACGGGATCACCCCGCGCCCAATGGTACGGACAATTCGGCAAGGACGGCGGCATACCAGACAGCGTACTTCAAGCAAAAGATGGCGCAGACCTGATCCGTCGCCACGCAGAACAGGTTTTTGACACGCAGATGCTGTATTACTACGACAACAGCGGCGATATTGTCTGGCCGGAAGAACGCGTGACGTTCCACGATCTTCAAAAAGACGGGCTGAACACGCGGTCTAACTATGACCTTGCAGAAACGTTTATCTACACCCACATCAAAATCTGCAATATCCGCGATGCCGAAGGCACGCCGACCGGAAAGCGCATCGAGCTACGCGCCTTTGATGGCGGGGAGCCGGGCCTTTCAGGCGCCACGCCCTTTGCAATTGCTACCTTGCGTGACCCTGTTGCGCGGGAACAAGTCAAAGGGCTTTTGTATGAATACGGCTTTGCCCCCGACAACCCGGACTATGGCACGCGCGTGCGGGAAGCCTGTGGCGCTATCGCCAACCACAACGGCAAATACCTTGACGTACCCTTTGGCGTAAAGCCCGATGGCACAAAAGGCACACTGAAAAACTTTGCAAAAGACCTTGGCGATATTCTACAGCTTTACGCGCAACGCCACCCGGAAGCAGGTAAAGCGCTCGCAGGTACAATTGAAGTTTGTAAAACAGGCCTCAACAAAGCCGAGCAGGCAGCACGTACCGAAGCTGCGGCCAAACCTGTCAACGATAATACGTTGCGCCGGAAATTCGGGAACGGTTAAGGCTTAAAACAGGCGTAGAATGCCACGCCCCGTGCCTCTCATAACAAAAGCGCGACGGGGCAACATTTTACGCATCTTCCGTTTCATGCCTTGTTCCAAATGTGCTGTGGGCACATCATTTGCGGCAAGAGTCATAGACTGCAGGTTTTCAGGCAGCTTTCCAATATGCGCCGCCGCAACGGCCTTCCCGCCCTTCATCGCCGCACTGGCGGTGGCAATGCCATGCCGCTGCCAGAAAATATCCTGGCCCGGCTTTTCAAAACGGTGGATGGTTGCAAGCGCCACATCGGGTTTTTCACGTTGAATCATGGCGCGATGCGCGTTAAACGCCCTTTTCAGTATGGACTTTTTACTTAGCGCATCGTGCATCATGCCATCTGCATCTTCCACAACAGGCGCTTTGGATAACTTATCTGCTTTTCCACGCATCGTATCGCCAAGGCCAAACATATCATAGCATACGCAAAGTAACGCCTTTGACCCATTCGCAAGGTGGATGATCCTTTTCTCATCCGCAAAATCTTTTTCATGCAATACGATGGGCGGCATAATTTTACCATCAACATCTTCCCCCACCGGGAATATCTTACGCGCCAAGCCCGCACGCCCCTTGCGGTTAAAAGCAAGTGCCAACTGCTCACCATTATTATCAACCCCCAAAACCAAATGCACATTAGGGCTATGCTTTTTCAGCTTGCGGATAAAAGACATCGCCGCCGCATCATCTGGCGCAGATAAAAAACCGCCCGGAAACACCACTGCATCAATCGGGTGCCAGTCATGCCGTGCGGCCAGAGCATCTGCAACTTCATCAAGAACAGCAAGACGCGCAACCATATCGGTAGCATCCTTCATGTCCCTGCCTTCGTGGCAATATGTAACGATACGTGGCTCGGAGGTCATGCGTTATGACTACATCGGAGCGCTGTGTTCTGTCAAGTGCTTTGGTCGACAAGCCCCTTTCTGTGCGTCACATAAGCATTGTCCCGCACGGCATGAAAGCCCAGGGCCTCGTAAAATAGCCCCGCTTCCGGGCTATGCGTGCGCAGGGTCAGTTGCGTGAAATGCAAGACGGCATGTTTTTCCAGTGCCGTTAGTATTGCGGATGCAAGCCCCCTGCGGCGAAAACCGCTGTGCACATACAGGTGACGAATGCGCCCCATGTCAGGATTGTTAAGATAGGGGTCGATATTTATACCGCCAATCGCGGCAAAAACACCGCCATCATCAACCGCTAAAAGACATTCACCGGATTTATTAAACCTGTTCCCGCCCGATTGCCATGCCCCTTCAAGCTTTTGCAAAAACTTGTGGCCACCCTGCACGCTATCATCCCGCAAATCAGCAAATCCGCAGGGCAACGTGTCCTTTATTTCATATATTTTGCGCGCGCCTATACCTGCGCTGGCAATACTCATGCTTTTTCAACCTGCGTAAACTCCAGCTCCACCGGCGTAGCGCGGCCAAAGATAGAGACAAGCACCTTCAGGCGGCTCCTGCCCTCGTCAACTTCCTCAACGTTACCCATGAAGGAATTGAACGGACCATCACATACACGCACCTGTTCGCCCACTTCGTAAGTGATGGTGGAACGTGGACGCTCTGCCCCTTCCTCGACCTGTTTCAGGAGGCGCTGGGCCTCGGTCTCGCTAATGGGCTGGGGCTTGGTGCCCGATGCGCCCAAAAAGCCTGTGACTTTGGGCGTGTTTTTCACAAGGTGCCATGCGGCATCGTTCATATCCATTTTAATCAGGACATAGCCGGGCAGGAATTTTTTTTCGGCATTGACCTTTTGGCCGCGCCGCACCTCAATCACTTCCTCGGTCGGGACCAAAATCTCGCCAATGGATTCAACCAGCCCATCGCGCTGCGCTGCATCCTGTATGGCGGCCGCCACTTTCTTTTCAAAGCCCGAATAAACGTGAAGAACGTACCAACGTTGTGCCATTTTCCTATATCCTCTATTCCTTTTTACTTTATCTTGTTACTTGCCTGTGCCCAGAATAAGCTCGATCACGCCCGCAATGGCCCAATCTGCCGCCAGCAAGAACAACGAAACCAGCGTAATCATGATTGCGACAATCACGGTTGTGACCATGACTTCCTTGCGCGTGGGCCACGTGACCTTCTGGCCCTCCAGTTTGACTTCACGCACAAATTTCAAAACGTCTTTCGACATGTCATTCCTTTCATACATTACCAGCCCTTTTAAAAGCTGGCAGGAGCGAAGGGACTCGAACCCATAACCCCCGGTTTTGGAGACCGGTGCTCTACCAATTGAGCTACGCTCCTAAAGCTCTTTTTCCCCTGTGACCCCTCGTTTCCGGCCGGGCCGGAGGAGGACATTTTTAAGTTTTCAGGGGATGATGGGCCAATATATACCAGTTTCCCGGAAAAACGCCAGTAAAAAAACCGGCCCCGTGAACGGAGGCCGGTTTTTTTGTGCTTTATCAAGCCTTTCAGGCGGGCTTTGGTCCTGTACCCGGCTTTTTGCCATCAGGACGGTTCACCGCACCCGCAAAGATTACGGCACCGGTTGCGTTATCCTGCAAGGCAAAGACAAAGGAGCGGTCAAGCTTCATGTCGACCTGTTTTGGCGGTGGCTCGAAAGACGCGGTACGCAGCACCATGACTGTCGTCACGGCCGCAGCCTCGCTACCTTCCTCGTTCGTTTTAAAGACGACATCGTGCGTCACCTTGCCAATGCAAAGATCATCATCCGCCATACGGGAGAAGTCAGCCGCCCGCACATCAAACGCCGCCTTGACCCCCATATCTTTCAATGGCGGGATCAAGTCATGTTTTTGCTTGATATCAAGGCGCGGCAGTTCAACGCTGCCCACAGCTTTTTCATGTGCGCCCAGCCATGCAGGATCATTTCCATCAGCCTGCTGCGCCAGCCAGTCACGCGCCGAGACTTTTTCATCTTCCGGGCGCACCAGCACAAGGCGCATCGACGGGTTTTTACTGTCCCCATAGGCAAGGGAAACAGCCTTGTAATCAGCGCCTTCCTGATACATCAAATTATCGTCTTTTACGAACACACGCTGCATCGTCGGGTGCAGTGCGGCGCCCGCGTCATCTGTGTTAAACGCTTTATCTTCAGTCTTGTCCTTATCAAACTTGCGCGCCCAGGAACCCTTAAAATAAAGGCTGCTGGCCAGTACGGCGTAATCATCCTGCTGCAACTGCTTCACAATTTCGGTGATAAGGTTATTTGTATTTTCCGCCGCCCACTTATTGATTTTGGCAGGCACTGTAGCATCGTTAAAGTCTTCGCCGCTGATCTCGGCACCGAACGTTTTTTTCAAGTCATCTGCATAATCTTGCTTCAACGGCACAAGGTTGTTGTTCACCCATACGCCATTGGCTGTCTTCAGTGTCACCTGCTCCTTGTTCGCATCCAGAACAGCATCATTCAGGCGGGCAAAGCGGGCAATCTCGCCATCCAGTGCTTCCGGCGTTGTACCGAAAAGCGTTTGCGCCATCTCCGCACGGGTTTCCGTGTCCGCGCCCCTGGCGACCATCGACAATGCCGCAACGGCGTTATAGGGAGAAACGACAAGATTATCGCCCGCGTCTTCCTGATGCGCGCCAACGGCCTTGGCAAAAGCCAGCGTCAGCCCGTTCAGCGACTGGGCCAGCGCCCTGTTATCTTGATAATCTTCCCATGAGTTTTTTTGCTTCATTACGACACACCTTTGATAATGCATTAAAAATTAAAATTTACCCGCTAAGGCTGCTCAGACCCTATCAACGATTATGGTATCTGTCAACGGGCGGGGCCGCAAAATTCCCCTTTGACACCTTATTTGCATTATGACATATTGCAGCACACATATTCTTACAGAAAATAAAGGATTCGTTTCATGGCTAAACTCTGGCACCGCATTCGTGATGAAGAAGGCAAATCCAAACTGGTTGAAGATGACCTTGAAACGCTAAAAATCACGCAGCCCACGCTTATCTACCTGTCCGGCTTCCTGACGACAGACAAACAGCCCGGCTTTATCGCAGGCGGCATCAAGAGCATGGAAGAAGTCGTGGCCGCGCACCCGGATGCGCCCAAGAACCTGCAGATTAAAGCATGGTCGCACAACAGCCTTGCCTTTGCTTTCTCGTCCGTGGCTTACAACATATGGCCCGACAAAAAAACAACCAAAGCCGCCGAAAAAATTGCGGAGAAAATTATTCTGCCGCTGGTCGCAAAAGACCTTGCCCGTGGGCATGACAAACGGCTGACCGGCACCCCCCTGCCCGAAGAGGACGCCAGCAAAAACCTGCGCAATCTCACATTCTTTTCCTACAGCATGGGTTCCGTTCTGGCACAACAAATGTTCAATGCCACGCTAAAACAGATGAAAGAGGTCGGCATTCCCGAAGTCAAGGCACGCCGCCTGATGAAAGAGGTAGTTTTGTTATCGGCCGGCAACGTCACCCGCCCCCGCGTGGAACCGGACAGGTTTACCACTATCTACATGGGCGCACGCAATGACCAAGCCTCGCGCATGCCCAACCGTATCCTGCAGCCGCTGCGGAACATCTTTTCTTATTTCTCGCGGCACTTCGGCAAACAATCACGCGAGATGTCGATCCGCACCCTATCGGAAGGCAATATGACCGTAACGGCAACACTGAAGAAAAAAGACTATGAACTTGTCGAGAAACCGGACGGCGGCGTGGAAAAACGCAAAATTAAATCCTTGATTCCCGTATTCAGGACGCACCACGAGCTGCCTTATTACATCACCCGCGATGACAAGGTGAGCGAATATTCAAAAATCGCGCAAACCGCGCTGGTGAATGCCGTCCGCCGCACCAAAAAGCTGGACCCGTTTGACCTGCTGGCCCCCATTACGCGGGACGACACGCCCGACAACCGCGCCTATCGTGAAAAAATCGACCGCGCCCTACAAAACGGCCTGCACAAGGGCCGCGTATAAATGCGTGTTTTGCTGACAGGCGGGTCCGGAGACCTTGGCACGCGGCTGATCCCGCAGATCGCGGCGGCAGGCGATGCGCCCTCTGTCATCGATCCCGCACCGCCACGCGCAGAGGGCATTCGCCATACCGCCGCCTCTATCACCGACCGCGATGCGCTGGCCGAAGCCATGAAAGACGTTGACTGCGTCGTGCACATTGCCGCATGGCACGGCATTCACGAAGCAAACGGCACCAAAACGCCAGCGGATTTTCATGACCTGAACGTCACAGGCACGTTCAACGTATTGCAAGCGGCTGTGGATGCGGGCGTTAAAAAAGTTTTGTTTATTTCATCCACCAGCGTTTCGCACCCGCATAACATCTACGGCAACAGCAAGCTGGTAGGGGAAAGCATAGTCGAAGCCTTTGCGCACCGGCATGATATGGATGCGATCACCCTGCGCCCCCGCGCCTTTATCCCCGCGGACAACAAATCCGTCTACAAAAGCTTTGCGGAATGGGCGCTGTGGTACGCACGCGGCGCAGTACATGTGGATGATGTGGCACAAGCTGTGATGAAAGGCATTGATTACCTGAAAACGCATGATGACTTTACGCCCAAAGCCCCCATTTTTACGGTGGATGGCGCACATGACTATACGGCGCAAGACCTTGAACACTGGGATCAAGACGGCCCCGGCACAACGTTTGAAAAACACTACCCCGGCATGGCAGCGCTGGCCATCAAGCACGGCCTTGACCCCGCAAAAAAGCCCAAAGTGCTGGAGATGGAAGATACCGTGCACGTGCTGGGCTACACACCGCAATACAGTATGAGGAACATGCTGGACGATTTAAAACGGTGGGATAAAACCCGCGGGGGGGGGGGCGCGCGCCCGGGGCGGAAGGGGGCAGACCGGGGCGGGGAGCGGGCGACAGGGCGCCGGACGACAGAACGAGGAGGGGCGGGGG
>JAPPOU010000060.1:0-12429 GCA_028817795.1 Alphaproteobacteria bacterium | reverse complement strand
CCGCAATACAGTATTATGAACATGCTGGACGATTTAAAACGGTGGGATAAAACCCGCCCCCCAAAATCCACACCCCCGACAAGAAAAGGACCATAAACATGGCTAAAGAAACAAACAAAGAAGCGACAGAAATTACGCTTACAGGTGCTTTTGGCAAGGTACGTTTGAAAGCGGATTCAATTTCCCTTGAACAAAGAGAAAATGGCTCCTTTACGCTGAAAGCGGAAGGAAAAGCACAAAAAAAACCAGGGAGAAGACGCACCGCAAGCACTTCGGGAACGTGACCCAGATGAAGCACCATATATCCCGGACCCAGACTCGCCTTCAGCCGTACCGGGATATTGGCCTTAACTAACAGGCTACCTGTCCCCCTCTCCATGGCGGCGCAGGCGTTCAATTTTCATGTAGTGTTCGCGGTAATTGTGTTTTTCCCCTTCAATCGCGTTGCGAAAGCCATAGGGATCGTGGATCGCGGGCAGCATGATGTCGCTGGCCTCGATACAGCGGATACGCAGCGCGCCAAAATCCATCATGCGTCCCAGAATGCTCTGGATCACGTTGTCGCTGGCAAGCTGTTCAATATCCACTTCCTCGATATGAATCATGAAAAAGCCGCGCTTGTAAATCAGGCGGCGGTCGGTCAGGACAATTTCGGTCGTCCATTTTTTCAGCATCATCCAGAAAAACTGCCATGCCCCCACAAAAACGCCAAAGGCCAGAATCCAGCCCTCCTGCACGCCGAAATATTTCCACGCCACATACTGCCCCGCAGCGCCCAGCAGCGTGTAGGCGGCAAAGGAAAACCAGCAGGTAAAAACATAGAACCTCGGAAAATACGCCTCGCGCACCAATTTTTCATCGGGCATGAAGGTTTTGCGCATAAAGCGGCTTAAGTGACGCGCGCCCACGCGCTTCTTCCGGGTTTTCTTTTGATCGGGCATGGTGCCGTCCTTTCCTTATGCCTATTTAGCAAAAAGAAAGGACGGCGTCATGCTTTTTCAAAAGGACTCAGCGACGATAATAGCGCGGGTAATGCCAGCGTTTCCAATGGTTCCAACGATTCCATCGGTGTCGTTTGTTATAACGGTGCGGGTGCCGCGCTTTGTGCCCACGCCGCCATGCTCTGCCTTTATAATGTTTTTTAACGTGTTTTTTTACAGTCGGCGTATGTTTATGCGATTTCACGATTTTTGTTTTCTGCACGACCGCGCGCGCAGAAACATCATACGCTTTCGCAGAAGACGGAAAAGCCGCAACGGCGGCCAGCACAGCCAATGCCATGCAGGTTGCTTTGGTGTTCATCTGTACCTCTTTATTGTTATGCGCGAACAGCATTGTCCGCGCCTTTGTCACGGTGCAGATTGAGAAACCCTGCGGAGAAATTTTGATTAATGCACTATGTAGTCAAAACACTTCAGGACACGCGCGCCATCCCCCTCCTGAACAAGCTCTACAATACTTCCACTTGACTTGAGCGCGGGCGCGGAATGCCTATGGCAATTAGCACCATCAATGATAACGCTTCGCCCCTCAGGGCTTAATTTTCTTTGATCTGATTTATCATTAAAACAAAAGTTAGCCTGAAGGAGTGGCACCCTCCACAAACGCACATTCATATGTACCAGATCATTTTCTTTATTTCGAGATTTAGAAGACCAGCAATCCTCTTTTTTCCATCTCCAGTAGCCCGGCCAAAGAATAACATCAGCGCTACCTTGATCGAAATATTCCCAAGCCCGCTTTTGCGCCTCTGCACATATCAGCATCGCAAACCTAACACCTCGCACAGAAAACATTCTACCGTTTTCTCTCTTTGGAACCATAAACAATTGGCGCTCCGACTCTGTTAGCCCCTCTTTAAAAAACTCGCCAAGAATACGGCCATTCCGCAAGATAAAACCAGCATTCAACACGCCAAAATTTTCAGGCCATGCTGTCGGCAGAACAACCGTCGCACTACCATGTCTGGTCCATTCCTTAATTTCCTCTACAGCACTTTTGCAAGATTGAAAGCACATATCCAAAACAGCGGTGGAAAACCCAGACAATGCGCACTCCGGAAACAGAACTAAATCCGGCTGATGTTTTTCCACCATTTGAAGATGTTTCAGTATGGATTCTTTGTTTTGTACAATATCCGCTGTATTGGGGATTTGAGCTAATGCAACCCTGACTTTCAAAAAGAGCCCCCCCTTTTTATCTCCAAAATACTTTTCCGTCCCCAAACCCAACCAAAGCCTTGGCGCAAGCTGGCGTCTCCGGCAGGACTTGAACCTGCGACACCCGGTTTAGGAAACCGGTGCTCTATCCAGCTGAGCTACGGAGACTTGAGAAGAGATTATAAATGTGAAAATAAAAAAACCAAGGTCTGGCGCACACCATCACATACCGGATGGCTGGCCGGCTTTGGGCAGGGCCCGCTTTCTTTCAGGCGCGGCAATATCCATGATCTCATCCAGCGGCGCGGGCGTGCCGCCCAATTCCGTCAAGGCGCGGTGCGGGTCCTTAATTGCCTGTTTACCCTCGACTTCGCTAAAATTACGGAAGTGCACCTGTGGCTGTTTGTTGCCGCTGTCATAGGCATTTTGGACATAGGTCGTGACCAGAAGGCTCTTAAAATCATCAACAGATATATGCACAGCCCATGGCGTGCTCTCTGAATCAGTATATCTGCATATGGGGATATGCTTTCTTTCCAGCACCGTCGTATCATCCACTTTCTGGTAACCGAATTGGTTGGCTGAACTAAACTCATCTATCAACCTGAGTGGTTTTTCCTGCTGGGCCATGATTTTTCTCCTTCATATTTTCCATAACAGCGATTATGCGGTATGCCAGCAGGAGCGCATATTAATTATGTAAATATACTTTTCCATGACACGCCGCCACACAATCCTTTAGAATACCGTAATTACCAACGGCGATACGGGGGACATGCACCATGAAAAGCCTTCTTTTATTTTTAAGCAGCTTCATTATCGGGGTCGGCACGGCGGTGGCCGTTTATGTGGCTATCTTCGCCTCCCCTATTGAAACGGAATTGTTGCGCGCGCATATGGGCAACGCCGGCTCTGCTTACAGAGCCGCCCTCGCCTATGAAACGGGGCAGGGCATTGAACAAGATTTCACGCAAGCACGCCATTGGTACGAAGTCGCCCTTGCACGCGGCGCGCGCGGCGGCGCGATGGCGCTGGCCAGCATATATGCACGCGGCATCGGCGGCCCCGAAAACATGGCGGGCGCAATTTCTATTTACAAGATGGAAGCCGAAGCCGGAAACACGCAGGCACAAATGCAACTGGCCCGCGCTGCTTTCCTCGGCAACGGCATGGAGAAAAACGAAACCGAAGGCGCGGCATGGGTGAAGAAAGCAGCAGAGGCTGGCTCCACCGAAGCAATGGGCCTTTTAGGATCGCTTTACTATGGCGGCATTGGCGTGCCGCAAAACTTTGACGCCGCGCAAAAATGGCTGATGAAATCCGGCGATAAAAAAGCCGCCACGCTGGCCGAAGGCATTGCCGCGACAATGGAGCCAATTGCCGCCCTGCCACCGGAAATGGCAGCGCAGGCAAAGCAAGACGCCTTTGCAACGGCGAAAACAACCATTCGCCAAATGCTGGCAACCTCTCTTGCCAAGGCCCCGCCCAAACCGCAAAACTAACCCTTTAAAGGAGCCGTCATGGATTTACAGGGCCAATCAGCCATCATCACCGGCGGTGCGTCGGGCATGGGCGCGGAGACAGCGCGGCATCTTGCTGCTGCGGGCGTGAAGGTCGCCCTTTTGGACATCAACACAAACGCTGCCGCTGCTGTCGCTGAAGATACAAAAGGCATTGCCCTGTCCTGCGACGTCACCAGTGAAGATTCCGTGCAGGAGGCTATAAAGGCCGCTGCGGAAAAACACGGCCCTGCACGCATCCTCGTCAACTGCGCCGGGATCGCGCCGGGCGCGCGCGTTGTCGGCAAAGACGGGCCGCATGATTTTGCGCTTTTTTCAAAAGTCATCAACATCAACCTTGTCGGTACCTTCAACATGATGCGCATGGCCGCAACGGAAATGACGCAGCTTGACCCCGTCAACGATACGGGGGAGCGCGGGGTGATTATCAACACCGCATCTGTCGCCGCCTTTGAAGGGCAGATCGGGCAAGCCGCCTATGCCGCATCGAAAGGCGGCGTTGTGGGTATGACGCTCCCTGCTGCGCGGGAGCTGGCACGCTTTGGCATCCGCGTTGTCACAATCGCACCGGGCCTGATTGAAACACCCATGCTGGGCGGCATGTCGCAGGAAGTGCAGGACAGCCTAATCGCCACCACGGTCTTTCCAAAGCGCCTTGGCAAACCTGCGGAATTTGCAAAACTGGCGCTTCACATCATCGATAACCCCCTTATCAACGGCGAAACAATCCGCCTTGACGGCGCCGTACGGCTGGCCGTGAAATGAAGCACCTGCTGGCCGATAAAAAAATCCAGATCGGGCTGATCGTTTTCAGCATCATTGCCATTGCATTGATGATGGAACCTTCGCGGCGCATTCTTTTGATGCAACCCGCGCTGGAGGATACAGCCACTCCCATTAAAAAGCGCACAGGCAAGGACGGGTTTGACCTCTATCTGCCTTTTCGCAAATACGCCGACAAGCCCATGCAAAACGGCTGGGAAGAAGGCGAAGTTGATGGCCGTCATGCATGGCGCGATACGCGCACGGGACTTGTCTGGACGCATGCGCTTGAAAAAGCGCGTGTCACAAATGTTGACGCCAAAACCGTGCACAGAGCCGATGCCGCCTGCGCAAAACTACCTCCCAAAGGATCATGGGCGCTGCCACAAGCATGGGAGCTGGACGATGCCAAAGAAAAACGTCTGCACGTTATCGACCCCACCTTGCGTCAACGCTGGCTCACCTACCAGTACGACGATGAAAAAAAGATTTTTGCCCATACGCGCTTGTGGCGATCCGGCGCAACGCGTGATACCCGCATTACCTGTATCGGCATGACACCGCCAGAGCCAAAGCAATGAGCCGCATGGAAAGAGCTACTTTCGCGGCAGGATGTTTTTGGGGCGTGGAGGCTACATTTCGCCAGATTGACGGCGTTCAGGATGCCGTATCGGGCTATATCGGCGGCCATACAGATAACCCGACCTATAAAGACGTTTGCACTGGAAAAACCGGCCATGCCGAAGCTGTGGACATCACATACGATGCAGACCGCGTCAGCTATAAAAGCCTTGTAAAAGCCTTTTTCAAACTCCATGACCCCACACAAGTGAACAGGCAAGGCCCCGATATCGGCACGCAATACCGCAGCGCTATTTTCTATCATAGCGATGCCCAAAAAAAGACTGCTGAAGAAGAGATTGCGGCACTAAACGCCACCGGGATTTTGCACAAACCTATCGCAACAGAAGTCATGCCTGCAAAAACGTTCTTCCCCGCAGAAGAATATCACCAACGCTATCTTGAAAAACGGGGCATGACATCGTGTTAAGGACGACGCGGGCCTGAGCCTTTTAAAACATGGCGTAAACGGTTTTCCGCCAATTGCCGTGCAGCTTTGGTTTCAAAGACAGAAGTAATCGAGGGTACCGTGCCGTCATGCGCCGCTTTAAAGCACACCTTAAGCCTATATGATTTTGCATCATCGCACGCCGTGACAGTGTCAATGTCACTCCTGTGCACATAAGCGGAAGACTGTGCCCCTTCAACAGGCACCAAATCCGGATTAGCCTCCACGATACGCGCCATAAGATCGCGCCTATACTGCGCGATATCCGCATCAATAATCTTGCGTGCTTCAGACATGGCCGCAGTCAAATCCTGACGATCATTCTTTTTATGAAGCGCTAGCCCAAGCTGGCTTACTTGCCTGTTGCGATCAACAGCAGCGCGGGGGCGAATACCCAATTCTTGCCCGCATACCCGAAGAGAAATATCCGTGTTGCTTTCCGACACGCTTGATAAAAAACGCGGGTCAATCAGCAAGAACTCGGAAAAATGATAAGGAACAAGCTCCGCTTCTTTCCTGTCCACCACCACCATATCCGGTTTTTTAGACATCAGGGCAATGCTAATATCATCTCTCTTATCAAATGATACGCTATACATGCACGCATCCGGCACCCCAGCGCAGGCAATGACCAGGCTGCTATTATCGCTCACCATATTGACGCTCACACTCAAGAACCCAATAGCTGACAGCGCATAAAAATCACGTGATTCAGCGCTACCGAGCGGCTCTATCGGCATGCGCAACAGCGGATGGCCGGCGGCACGCACTTTTTGCGCCATATCTTCTGAATCCGCCAATGTTGCGCCATCGCAGCGCGCCAAAACACCGTTGCGGCCATAAATCATAACATGCGGCTCCTGCCAGTCCGTTTTCGGGAAGGCGCGGATGGCCGTAACCTCTGCCGGGTTGACCAGCACAGGCGTGTTTCCATCCGGGGAAAGATCAATCATATCCGCCATGTTACATCCGTTTAAGGGGATGGTGGACATGTTTGCGGTGCTGGAGCCGTGGAACGCGGCCTATTCAATGCCGCCAAACCTTGTTGCCGCGCATCATCAGTTTCAAAATAAATATGCTCTGTATCAAAGCGGTCCTCCCGACCTTTATTTTTAAATACCAAGAACAAGCCAAATTTATGCTGCCGTTGTTTTTCAGGATCCATGGCCTGAATATAGGCAATGTCATCAGGCTGTACATAGGTAACATCGACAGCGCCGGGCACATCGACAAGGTCAGGATTGGTCTGGGCTATTCTTTCCGCCACGATACGGCGGCGCATTTTTTCAGATGTCGCAACCAATGCCTTTGCCTCCCGGAAAATATCGTTCAGATTGCGCCTCACCCCCGCTTCCTCTTCCTTTTGAAGAAGATCGTTTGCAATATTGCTCGCAGCTTCCGAGCGGTCATTGTGCTCAAGCCCTATGTTCACATCCAGTTGATCTCTGTCAAACGACACATAAAGCATATCCGCCGCCTCTTTAATTCTCGTTATAGCCGCAGGGTCAATCAATAAATCTTTCGCATCAAACCAGCGTGCCCGCGCTTCATGCGGTTTAAAAGAAATCATATCTGGCTTTGCAGACTTAACTGCGGCAATCAAACCGTCACGGTCTTCTGCTGTGGCATCATATCTTTCCAGACGCCAGACGCCCGGAAGGCCCACGATAATACCGCACCCCCCTTGGCCCGATACTGACGCCGACGATGTCGTCACAAAATTCACGGCGGCGGGATCAATAAAAGCTTCAGCATTTACCGTGCCATCTTCAGCCCGTGATGGCAAAGACACCAATGATTTTCCCGCGCCTTTCAATTTATCGCACAAACCATCTGCATCAATATTCCAACCATTCTTTCCATGATTATCTTCGCAGAGAAAAATTCTGCCCTGCGCACCGCTGATATGTATCGTTTCCCCTACACCATCCTTCTGTGGGAAAATCTGTACAGCCGTCACGGCCTCTGCATCAATTAAAACAGGGCTTTCAGGATCAGAGGATATATCGACAAACCGGGCCATAAAAGAACTCCACACGCAATCAAATTTTGCATATTGTACCGCGTGCGCCTGATATGTCAACGCTCTATATGTATTTATCAGACAAACATTGAGAATGGCGGCTATAGGCTTGTAATATAAGCCCGCATATTCACCCGCACGAAAGGCGATACATCATGGCTGCCAAAAAAGAAATCCTTCCCCCTCATGATTCCCTGGCGGATACCGCTGCCGCCCTCTTGCAAAACATGGGCGTGGCCCCTGCGGCTTTTTCCAAGGGCAATCTGGCCGTGCACACACCGATCGACGGTTCCGAGATTGGCAAAGTTGCTTTTGATACCCCTACATCTCTTGAAGCCAAAATTAGCGCAGCGCATGACGCGTTTTTGCAATGGCGCACAGTACCCGCGCCCAAACGCGGCGAACTGATCCGCCTGTTCGGTGAAACACTGCGCGAACACAAGGAAGATTTGGGCCGTTTGGTCACGCTGGAATGTGGAAAGATTGTCACCGAAGGCCTTGGCGAAGTGCAGGAGATGATTGATATCTGCGATTTTGCCGTTGGCCTGTCCCGCCAGCTTTACGGCCTCACCATCGCATCCGAGCGCCCCATGCACAAGATGCAGGAAAACTGGCACCCTGTGGGCGTTGTCGGCGTAATCTCTGCCTTTAACTTTCCGGTCGCGGTCTGGTGCTGGAACTTTGCGCTGGCGATTGTTTGCGGCGACCCTGTTGTGTGGAAACCTTCGGAAAAAACGCCGCTGACAGCACTGGCCTGTCAGGCCCTGTTTGAAAAAACACTGGAAAAATACGGCGGTGCGCCCAAGGGTCTCTCCGCCGTTGTGATGGGCGATGCCGACATTGGCGAGAAACTGTTGGACGATGCACGCCTGCCTGTTATCAGTGCCACCGGCTCCACCCGCATGGGCCGCGCCGTCGGGCCGCGCGTGGCGGCACGCTTTGGCCGCTGCATTCTGGAGCTAGGCGGTAATAACGCCATGATTTTGACGCCATCGGCCAATATGGACCTGGCCTTAACAGGCACCGTCTTTGGTGCCGTCGGCACAGCAGGCCAGCGCTGCACAACGCAGCGCCGCCTGATCGCGCACAAAAGCATTGCGCCCGACTTTGTGGCGCGGGTTAAAAAAGCGTATGGGTCTGTGCCCATCGGCAACCCTTTGGAAGCCAGTACGCTTTTGGGACCACTCATTGACAAGCAGGCCTTTGATGCCATGCAGGATGCATTGAAAAAAGCTGCCGCTGCGGGTGGCAAAGTTACAGGCGGGCAGCGCGTGCTGCAGGACGAATACCCCAATGCTTATTACGTCACGCCTGCCATTGTTGAAATGCCGGAGCAGAATGATGTCATGAAGCACGAAACCTTTGCGCCCATCATGTATGTCGTGACATACGACAAAGTTGAGGATGCCATTGCCCTGCAAAATGATGTGCCGCAGGGATTATCATCCTGCATCTTTACCAACGACATGCGCGAAGCCGAACTATTCACATCTGCCGCAGGCAGCGATTGCGGCATTGCGAACGTTAACCTTGGTACCAGCGGCGCCGAAATCGGCGGCGCATTTGGCGGCGAAAAAGAAACCGGCGGTGGCCGCGAAAGTGGATCGGATGCGTGGAAGGCTTATATGCGCCGTTCCACCAATACCCTGAATTACGGATCAGCCCTGCCACTGGCGCAGGGGGTTTCTTTTGACGTGGAGTAACAAGGCATGAACGCAGGTATTGTTGTATTAAAGGATGGCACACCGTGCATCGTTTTTGACGATCCACTGCCGCCTGTAGGCAAGGTTATTTTTACGGCGGAAGACCACCTGCTCACCCTTGTTTTCGAACAACCGGACGCCAGCGGCAATACACACCGCAAGCTGGAATACCCGCTGGAGCCGGATATGGTCGATTTCTTAAAAGAACGCGGAAATGTCGCTGTCGGCATGGTCGTCAGCGGTGCCCTAAAAGATATACGCATGGTTAATGTAGTGTTTTCATGAACTTAGCGGATTTTCTTGGTCCGCACCCCTTTGCATGATATAATGTATTTATAGAAAATTTTAAGCATGGAAAGGATTACGCAGCATGGCAAAAGATGGCCCCCAACAAGAAAGCCCCGTCAGGAAACCCGGATACAGCGCGGGACTGGAGGGCGAGGTGCCAAAACCCATCATGAGCGTGCTGAACCTGTGCCTGGGTGCAATGACACTGGGTCTGTGCCGTGATCTTGCTGCCAGCGTTGCGCCTGCTATGGACCAAACACTGGGTGGCAGAGAACCCCTTATTTCGGCGCCGGGCCTGAATGATCGCGAAATGAGCGTTCCCAGCGTCTCCATGCCCACCCCGCCCGGAGGCGGCGGTGTATTTGGCTAACTTTAATTATAGGTCCTGACCCTAATTCGGCCTGTCTTGATCGCCATCCGCACGCGTAATACACAAATTATCTTGTAAAGACGTTTCCTGCGTATAGGCCGGATCAAGAATGCGTAGCGCAGACCTGACATCACGCGGCTGTAAATCAAGCGGCTGGAACAAGGATGGTGTGCCGGCAAATATATCCGGCGTCGTTTTAGCATCCGTATACCACCCCGCCTGCGCCAATGCGCTAACGTGGGAGAAGTTCAGTGCATAAAAATCAATAAAGCAGGCGCTTTCATCACAGGCTACACGATCTGCTGCCCTCGCAAGCTGCAAAGCCTCTTTTTCAGACGCCGCATAAAACTCGACAATGCGCATCACGCAATCTTCCTTGTCGCGCACCCGTTCCATACGATACACTAAAGCGCCGCGCAAGGTTTTACCGTCACGACACGCCAAAATACGGTAGTTAAAATCAGGATGCTCCGCATAACGCCAGTTCATGTATTCAGCATCACGCTTTACACCAATATAAGCATCCCCGGCAACATGCCGATTAAAAAATGCATCCCAATCTGGGCCAAAACGTTCTTCCTGCGTCACATGCTGGGGCGCGACAATACCCGGCGCGGGCAAAACATCTGCAGCCAGCCCGGTCAATGTCCGAAACCTCCCCGCATCCGGAATACGAATATAACGCGGCAAGGCATCGCAACAGATATAGCGCAGCTTTTTATAAAATGGGTATAACTCCGGGTTAATGCCGGACGTTGCAATCACTTTCGCGCCAATACGGTGCACGCCGTCCATTAGCAATACGCCCACGCCCTTACTTTTGTAATCAGGCGCAGCCATTAGGTTACACAGCCATACACCCGGCATGTTTTCGCCACGCACGGAAAAATCGGTATAAATCAGCCCTTGCATGCCAACAAGCCTTGCGCCATCCCACACAGTCAGCGCGGAAATGCCGCCTGTATCGGACAGCGGGTTTCTGTCATTGGAAAACTGCCATGCCAGAAATTCGGGGCGACGCGCCATAAGGTGCTGCGCGCCCCAGTTCTCTTTAAAGAAATCTATAATGGCTTCGGTTTCCGTTGCCGTGGGAAAACGCCTGACTAATGCCATTGCTACGCCTCCCGCACCGCGACAACGACCAGAGAAAACCCATCTTGCGACCCGATATCTTCGCCACGCGCACCAAAGAGCCATGTTTTACGCACCGAAAGCCCTGCATCTTTCACCAGTGCTAATGGCGCATCTTCATCTGCCCACCTGCGAATATGGTCGGGCGCAGCGGCACGGACAGGAATATTCAGAAACACTTTCCCGCCCGGCGTTAAAAGAGAGGCGATATTACGCATTGTCTGTGCAGGATCAGACACCGTTTCAATCACTTGACTCATCACAACAATGTCAAACTGCGCCCCATCAGGCATGGAGCTGCAAATATCCCGCGCCGCCATGTCAACGGAACGCTCAAGCCCCAGCACGCCCAGCGCCTCTTGCGTTTCCGTCAGGCTATG
Organism: Alphaproteobacteria bacterium; assembly: GCA_028817795.1. Taxonomy (GTDB): domain Bacteria; phylum Pseudomonadota; class Alphaproteobacteria; order Micavibrionales; family UBA2020; genus JAPPOU01. Next base: position 1,024 of record JAPPOU010000060.1, on the reverse strand, counting down.
GGGGCTGATATCCCATGCAGATAAACGCGCCTTTTCCAGTGCCGCCCCTGCACGGGCCAGCCACAGGCCATGGCCGGGGCCAATTTCAAGATACGATGCCGCATCTTTGACAGACGGCAAAAAATCCTGTGCAAAAACCTGCAGCGGACCGATATGCTGCCGCCACAAAACCTGCGACAGCATCAAGCCGCGCATATAACGCCGCATATCCTCCGCCGAACTATAAAGGCCAGATACGACATCTTCAAAACGCGTATTCTCGTAAGCAGCGGCGCGACGATATTGCATTTCACACTGCAGCATCAGGCGGCACGTCCATGCGTAATCTTCCACATAGCCTTGCAACCTGCCACCAATAATACGCAGCAACTGCTCTGCAACGCCCTCAATGAAATCAAAATCCGCAGCTGTTTTACCACGGTAATGTTCTTCAATCATCGCCTTGTTTCGTGGCGCGGCGGCAAAAAGTGCGTCAAGTATGGCCTGCAGACAGGTATATTCTGTTTGTGGCAAAGGATGTGTCATGACGCTTTCTCCAAAAACTGCACATCAGAGGGAGGAACCTGCACACCATTTTTACGAGCTGTGACAATTTCAACGGCCTGCCCGTCACCGCAAACAATGCGCGCTGGCGCCGACGAACCCTCTGACAACACAGCCTTGAAAACGTCCACCCTCTCCCCCAGCGCATCCGTAAACCATGGGGTATAGCTGGGAGATTGAAACGGCAGAAAATTGGCGGCGCGAATAAAATCACATACAGCCTGTGCAGGCATAGACCAGTCAATACGGCCATCGCCCACATCTGCAGATTTATAAGCATGGCGCCGCGCCCGGTCTTGCGGTATACGCGAAAGATCTCGCCCCGCCACAAGATCATCCACAACACGCTCAAAAAGCACAACGCCGCCATCAAGACAGCGCCAGAAAACGGAAAGCCCCGTATCCTGTGCGGAAATCGGCGTCGTAAAAACGGAAACGACATCGCCGATATCAAATTCTTCTTCCATGTAGTGGATTGCCG
>JAPPOU010000006.1 GCA_028817795.1 Alphaproteobacteria bacterium | reverse complement strand
ATCTCTTTCCTATGCGCTCTCGCCCATTATGGCGCGATCTCTGCCAGATGTGCGAGATGGTTTGAAGCCCGTTCACCGCCGCGTTCTCTATGCGATGATGCAGCTTTCGCTGAAGCCTGAAACGCCGCCCAAGAAATCGGCGCGTGTTGTGGGGGATGTGATTGGTAAATTCCACCCCCATGGCGACCAGTCTGTCTATGACGCGTTGGTACGGCTGGCGCAGGATTTTGCCGTGCGCTATCCACTGGTCGACGGGCAGGGGAACTTTGGTAACATCGATGGCGATAATGCTGCCGCCATGCGATACACCGAAGCACGTTTAACGGCTGTCGCGCAGCTTCTTTTGGAAGGTATTAACGAAGACGCCGTCGATTTCCGTGAAACATACGATGGCGATTCCAAGGAACCAATTGTGCTGCCCGCCAATTTCCCGCATTTGCTGGCTAATGGCGCAACAGGCATTGCCGTGGGCATGGCCACATCCATCCCGCCACATAACGTGGCCGAGCTGTGCGATGCGCTGGAGTTCCTGATTGATAATAAAAAATGCGAGGTCAAAGACCTTGTCAAATTCGTCAAAGGCCCGGACTTCCCCACAGGCGGCACGTTGGTTGAGGATAAAGACAGCATCCTGAATTCCTATGAAACGGGCCGTGGTTCGTTCCGTATGCGTGCGAAATGGGAAGTAGAAAAAGACAAGAAGACAGGCGATTGGCAGGTTGTTGTCACCGAAATTCCGTATCAGGTCGTTAAATCCCGCCTGATCGAGAAAACGGCAGAGCTTATCATGTCGAAAAAGCTGGCGTTTGTGGATGATATCAGTGATGAGTCAGCCGAAGACATCCGCGTTGTGCTTGTGCCCAAGAACAAAGGCATCGACCCTGAATTGTTTATGGCGCAATTGTTCAAGATGACAGATCTGGAATCCCGTTTTTCATTGAACATGAACGCGCTTGATAACGGTTTGACACCGCGTGTCATGAACTTAAAGGAAGTTTTGCAGGCCTTTGTTGACCATCGCCAGGTTGTTTTGCAGCGCCGCTCACAATATCGTCTGAGCCAGATTGAACACAGGCTGGAGGTTTTGGGCGGTCTTTTGGTGGCATACCTGAACCTTGACGAAGTCATTCGTGTTATCCGGTACGAGGATGATCCCAAGAAAGTGATGATGAAGAAATTCAAAATCACCGAAGTGCAGGCTGATGCCATTTTAAATATGCGCCTTCGTAATTTGCGCAAGCTTGAGGAAATGGAAATCAAGCGCGAAAACGATGACTTGAAAAAGGAAAAAGAAGCGCTTGAAAAGCTTCTCTCTAGCGATGCGCGTCAAATGACGGCGATTAAAAAACAAATTAAAGGTATCCGTGAAACGTTTGACCCGAAATCTCCGTTGGGTCAGCGCCGTACGATTATCGGCAAGCCGCCGGAAGATATAGACGTGCCTGTCGAGGCGCTGATTGAAAAAGAGCCGGTGACGGTTGTTTGCTCGGAAAAGGGCTGGGTGCGCACGATGAAGGGGCATCTGGAACCGGAAAAAATCAAGGCGATCAATTACAAAGACGGTGATGGCGAAAAATTCGTATTCCATGCCGAAACGACAGACAAGCTCATCGTCTTTGGCACAAACGGAAAATTCTATACGCTGGGCGTTGATAAACTGCCTGCAGGGCGTGGCTATGGCGAGCCTGTACGCTTGATGATCGACCTTTCAAACGATGCTGATGTCGTAACGCTCATGACGCATGACCCCGAACGCAAACTGCTGGTGGCAGCAGATGACGGACGCGGCTTTATTGTGGCTGAAAAAGATATCCTTTCGCAAACCAAGAACGGCAAGCAATGCCTGTCGGTCAAGAAGAATGCCGAGGCGTGTCTGTGCGTGTCTGTCGACCCGAAAGATGACCATGTCGCTGTTATTGGCCAGAACCGTAAAATGTTGATCTTTCCGTTGGATCAGGTGCCGGAACTATCAAAAGGCGTGGGCGTGATTTTGCAGCGCTACAAAAACGGTGGTTTGTCCGACGGCAAAACATTCAAGAAAAAAGACGGCCTGACGTGGTACAGCGGCGGCAGGCAGCGCACCGAAAAATCTTTGAAAAACTGGATTGGCGAACGTGCGCAAGCGGGCATTATGCCGCCTAATGGTTTTCCAAGAGCGAATAAGTTTGGGGATTAAGCATGTCGAAAAAGAAACCCATCACCCTTGAAGCAGCTCAAGCTGCGCAAAAATCTCTTTGGGAAGAGTTTAATAAGGTTTCACCTCCGTTGCCTTTGAGCCGCATGGAGCTTAGCCGAGGAGAAGACAGCACGCTTGGTATAGATGTGTTCTTGGAG
>JAPPOU010000003.1 GCA_028817795.1 Alphaproteobacteria bacterium | reverse complement strand
AGCAAATGTAAAAATCGAACCTCGACCTGATCGTTGCGGGAACGCAAGAAGGCGTTTTGATGGTGGAATCCGAAGCGGAAGAGCTGCCGGAAGACAAAATGCTGGAAGCGGTCATGTTCGGCTGGAACGGTTTTCAGCCCGTTATTGACCTGATTATCTCTGTTGCGGAACAAGCGGCGAAAGAGCCGTGGGATCTGCCGGCACCGGCGTTTGACAAAGACGCGCTGGCGGCGAAGGTCAAAGACCTTGTTGCGGCGGATTTTGCTGAAGCGTATAAACTGCAGGTTAAGCAGGACCGCGTGGCCAAATTGTCTGAAACCCGTCAAAAAGCGGTTGAGGCATTGGTGACAGGCGAAGAAGGCAGCCCGGTCACGGAGCAGTTGATCGCTGGTCTGTGTAAAGAGATTGAAGCCGACGTTGTGCGCGGCGGCATTCTTGAAACCGGTGTGCGTATCGATAACCGCGATACAAAAACCGTCCGCCAGATCAAGGCCGAGGTTGGTGTTCTGCCCCGCGTCCATGGTTCTGCCCTGTTCACGCGTGGTGAAACGCAGGCGCTGGTTGTCACGACACTCGGCACGGGTGATGACGAGCAGATGATCGACGCCCTGAACGGTGATTTCAAAGAGCCTTTCATGCTGCACTACAACTTCCCGCCCTATTCGGTTGGTGAAGCGGGCCGCATGGGTGGCGCTGGCCGTCGCGAGATTGGCCATGGTAAATTGGCATGGCGTGCAATCCACCCCATGCTGCCCGAGAAAGAGGCCTTCCCCTACACGATCCGCCTTGTCTCGGAAATTACCGAGTCGAACGGTTCGTCATCAATGGCGACAGTCTGTGGTTCTTCCCTTGCGCTGATGGATGCAGGCGTGCCGCTGCAAAAGCCTGTTGCGGGTATTGCCATGGGCTTGATTAAGGAAGGCGATAAGTTCGCTGTCCTGTCCGACATTCTGGGTGACGAAGATCATCTGGGCGATATGGACTTCAAGGTTGCAGGCACGAAAGAGGGCATTACATCCCTGCAGATGGACATTAAAATCACGTCCATTACAGAAGAGATCATGAAGATCGCTTTGGGGCAGGCGAAAGATGGCCGCTTGCACATCCTTGATGAAATGGCAAAAGCCCTGACAGGCGCGCGCGAGCAACTGAACCAGAACGCGCCGCAGATCGTCACGATCCAAATTCCGAAAGACAAGATCCGTGACGTGATTGGTTCCGGTGGTTCGGTGATCCGCGAGATTGTCGAGCAGACAGGCACCAAGATCGATATCGAGGATGACGGTACGGTCAAGGTCGCGGCGGTTGGCGCAGATGCCATCCAGAAAGCCGTTGACTGGATCAAGGGCCTGACGGCCACGCCGGAAGTGGGCGCGATCTATGAAGGCAAGGTTGTAAAAATTGTCGAATTCGGTGCTTTTGTGAACATCCTGCCCAAGACAGATGGCCTCCTCCACATCTCGGAAATCGCGCCCCGCCGCATTAAAACGGTGGACGAGGTTCTGAAAGAAGGCCAGATGGTCAAGGTCAAGTGTATCGGCCTTGATGATCGCGGCAAGATCAAGCTTTCGATGAAAGTCGTTGACCAGGAAACCGGCGCGGAAATCGAGCCACAGAAGAAGGAAGCGACGGGTTAAGCCCCTTTGCTTCGCGCAAAAACCCCGGCTTCAATGCCGGGGTTTTTTGTTGCCGTGTTGTGGGTAAACGCTATACTGGGGCAAACATGGAAAGGATGTTATGACCTCCCTTATCATTCCCAAAGTGATTGGCCATCGCGGCGCAAAGGGTTACGCGCCTGAAAATACGCTGGCGTCCATTCATGCCGCCGCCGATATGGGTATTGAGTGGGTCGAGGTGGATGTAAAACTGAGCCGCGATAACGTGCCATTTTTGTTTCATGATGACGATCTGGAGCGCTGCACGGGGGCGGCGGGCGCTTTTGCAAAAAAAGATGCCCAAGAGATTGCAGAGCTGGATGCAGGATCGCATTTCGGTGACAGTTTTATTGGCGAGAAAGTCCCGCTGCTGGAAGACGCGTTGGAGGTTATTCTTGATCGCGGCCTTGGCGCGAACCTTGAATTGAAACCCTGTCCGGGCCGTGAAAAAGAGACAGCGGAAGCGGCATTGGATATTGCAACACGTATCTGGCCCGAAGACCAGCCGCCGCCGCTGATCTCCAGCTTTTCCCATGTCAGCCTTGAAACGGCGATGGATATGATCCCGGCTTGGCCACGAGGTTTGCTGATAGATGATTACCTTGAAAACTGGCGCGATCTTGTGGCTTATCTTGACGTCCACACAATCAATATCAATGCCGATAACGTGACACCCGAACAGGTGGTGGAATATATGGAGGCCAGAAAGACCGTTTTGGCCTATACCGTCAACGCCGCCGATCAGGCCCGGATGCTGATGGAATGGGGGGTTGATGGGGTTTTCTCGGATGTGCCGGATGAGATTCGCGAGGCGGTTGAAACCCTGCACTGAAAATGCCAGAATAAACGCCAATTAAAAATAATAACGAACCTCAGGGGAAAATATGTCCAGATCACCAATCGTCCTTGTCTGCTGCGATCACATCCAAAACTATCGCGGTACGGCGGCGCATGTCGTGCGCGATACCTATATTCGCGGTCTTGTCCGCCTGTCGGGCGCAACGCCGATTTTACTGCCTATGATCGGCGCGGCTTTTGACCCGCACGTGCTTTTGGATATGGTCGACGGCATTTTGTTGACGGGATCTAATTCAAACATTGCGCCATCACACTATGGGGCGGAGCAGGAATTTGACGATGATCTAATCGATAACGCGCGCGACATGACAACGCTGCCTTTGCTGCGCATCGCGGTGGAGCGTGACGTGCCTGTCTTCGCTATTTGCCGTGGCTTTCAGGAATTGAACGTGGCCTGCGGCGGATCGCTGCACCAGTTTATCCATGACTTGCCGGGCAAGAAAGACCACCGCCACAGCCGTGATCTGACAATGTCGGAAAACTTCCACAACCATGCCCACAAAATGAAAACGCAAAAAGGTGGCTTGTTCGAAAAATGGGGCATGCCGCCGGAATTCTTTGTGAATTCTTTGCACGCGCAGGGCGTGGATCGTCTGGGTGATGGCTTGATGGCCGAGGGGATATCAGATGACGGCGTGATTGAGGCCGTGTCCATGCCGGATAAAAGTTTCGTTGTCGGCGTGCAATGGCACCCCGAAGGTGACTGCTTCATCAACCCGCCCAGCGGCAAGGTTTTCGAAGAATTCGGCAAGGCCCTGCAAGCCAAGGTCAGCGCGGCGGAGAATGGAAACGTCACGAAGATTGGTGCGAAATAAAAAAGCCGTTAGAGAACCGCGTATTTAGCCTATTCATTCAAAGTGCGTGTCCCCGCTTCAGGCGGGGACCCAGTGGCGCTTTGCGCCCATCTATAAACAGCAGCCTGTCGGTTGCACTGGACCCCTGCCTGCGCAGGGGCGCAATTGATATTATATGACTCTAAAGGCGGTCATCCACCATTCCCACCCGCAATTTCTTCCGTCGTTTCCTTGCGCGGCATCCCGATCACGTTAAACCCGCAATCGACATAGTGGTTTTCGCCTGTGACAGCCGATGACAGGTCGGACAGGAAATAAAGGCCCGTATTGCCCAGTTCTTCCAGCGTGACAGGGCGTTGCAATGGGCTGGCCTCGGTCGTGAATTTGAATGTGTGGCGGGCGTTGCCGATCACGGCGCCTGCCAGCGTGCGCATGGGGCCTGCAGAAATGGAATTGACGCGGATGTTTTGTGCGCCCATATCTGCTGCCAGATAGCGCACGGATGCCTCTAGCGCCGCCTTGGCAACGCCCATGACGTTGTAATTGGGCATGACGCGTTCCGAGCCCAGATAGGACAGCGTAATCATGCTGCCGCCATCGGGCATCAGCTCCTTGGCGCGGCGGGCAACGGAAGTAAAGGTATAGCAGGAGACATGCATGGAGGTGAGGAAGTTTTCCAGCGTGGTATCGACGTAATAACCCTTTAGCTCGTTCTTGTCGGAATAGGCGATGGCATGGACGACGAAATCAATCTTGCCCCATGTTTTTTTCAGGTGGTCGAAAACACGGTCAAGGTCCTCTTCCTTTGACGCATCGCACTGCAAAACTTCACTCGCGCCAATGCTCTCGGCCAGCGGGCGCAGGCGCTTGCCGAATGAATCGTTCTGATAGGTGAAAGCCATTTCCGCGCCGTGGGCGTGCAGGGTTTTGGCGATGCCCCATGCGATCGAGTGATCGTTGGCAACCCCCATGACAAGCCCGCGTTTGCCCTGCATAAGTTTTCCCGTCATCATGCCTTTTCTTCTCCTTTTTGCCACCCCCGCGAAGGCGGGGGTCTGGCCGTCGCTGGCAGGCGACTATTTATAACACTGCCCTTCGGACATGCCGGACCCCCGCCTTCGCGGGGGTGGCGTATTGTTTATTTTTCTACTTTCGAGAAAGCAAGCGTCGCATTCGTGCCGCCAAAGCCAAAGCTGTTGGACAGGGCGCTGTTGATCGTGACGCCATCTTTACGTGTTGTGATAAGCGGCATTCCCTCAACTTCCGGATCAGGCGTTTCGACGTTGGATGAAGCGCTGATAAAGCCGTGCTTCATCATCAAAAGGGTGTAAATTGCCTCTTGCACGCCAGTTGCGCCAAGGCTGTGGCCGGTTAAGGACTTGGTCGAGCTGAAATTTGGAATCTTGTCGCCAAAAATTTCCTTCATTGCTTTCAGTTCGGCAACGTCACCCACAGGCGTTGATGTACCATGCGTGTTGATGTAATCAATATCGCCTTTCACAGTGGCCAATGCCTGTTTCATGCAGCGCACAGCGCCTTCGCCAGAGGGAGCGACCATGTCATAGCCGTCAGACGTCGCGCCATAGCCTGTGACTTCGGCGTAAATTTTCGCGCCGCGTGCCTTGGCGTGTTCATATTCTTCCAGCACCACAACGCCTGCACCGCCGCCGATCACAAAGCCATCACGGTTGGCGTCATAAGCGCGGGAGGCTTTTTCGGGCGTATCGTTGTATTTGCTCGACAACGCACCCATGGCATCGAACAGGACGGTTAGGGACCAGTCCAGTTCCTCGCCGCCGCCGGCGAAAACAATGTCTTGCTTGCCCCATTGGATCATTTCAACACCATTGCCAATGCAATGCGCGGATGTCGCGCAGGCCGAGGTGATGGAGTAATTCACGCCCTTGATCTTGAACGGTGTGGCAAGGCAGGCCGAGTTCGTGGAGGACATGCAGCGCGTCACCATGTACGGCCCGATACGTTTCGGGCTTTTCTCGCGGCTGATGTCGAAAGCTTGCAACAGGTTGATGGTGGACGGACCGCCCGATCCCATGATAAGGCCGGAACGTTCATTGGATACATCACTTTCCTCAAGGCCCGCATCCTTAATGGCATCTTCCATTGCGATGTAGTTATAGGCCGCGCCTTCACCCATGAAGCGCAGCAGTTTTTTATCAACGCGTGCGGCAAGGTCAATTTCTGGTGCGCCGTGGATATGGCTGCGAAAACCCATTTCGGCGTATTTCGGCGCAAAGACAATGCCCGATTTACCGCCTTTCAAAGATTGCGTGACTGTGTCCTGATCGTTACCAATGCAGGATACGATGCCAAGCCCCGTTACGACAACGCGTCTCATGGGATGTCCTTTCGTTTATTGCTAGCTTAAAGGGAGCGGGGGTTTTCAAAGAGGCCGACTTTCAGGTCAGCAGCTTCGTAAATCACCTTGCCATCCACCTCGACAACGCCGTCGGCAATGCCAAGAACAAGCTTTCGGTTAATCACGCGCTTGATGTTCAGGCGGTATGTGACTTTTTTCGCTTCCGGCAAGACCTGCCCTGTGAATTTCACTTCGCCAACGCCAAGGGCGCGGCCCGAACCGGGTGCGCCCGTCCAGCCAAGGTAGAAACCCAAAAGCTGCCATACGGCATCAAGGCCCAGGCAGCCCGGCATGACGGGGTCGCCTTCAAAATGGCAGGCAAAGAACCACAGGTCGGGCGAAACGTCCAGCTCGGCTTCCAAAATGCCCTTGTCATACGCGCCGCCTGTCTCGGAAATCTGCGTGATGCGGTCAAACATCAGCATGGGAGGCATGGGCAGCTTGGCGTTGCCGGGGCCGAACAGGTCGCCCTTTGCGCAGGCGATCAGGTCATCATAGGTATAGTTGTTTTTCTGCTGGTGCGTCATTTCGGGTTCTGTTGCTTTCGTTTTCAGGTTTTGCAAGGGGCTGCTCCTTAAAATGTCTGTGGCAGAGAAGGCAGCGTCCCTGAATATCAGTGGACGATGTCCGCTCTGTAGCGTGATCCCAGAATCATGCCTGTTTTCGCAAGGGATTTTGCAATACTCGGATGTATCTGTCCAATATCTTCGACAGTGACAACGGCCACCATGCGTCCGACGGCCTTGGCGACAGCGACGGCCTGTCCAAAAGAATCCTCCAAGCCTATCATTTCAAAGAATTTATCGGTTTCGGGCCGCATCGTTTCCATATAGGCGCGAAGCCGTATGTTTTCCGTATCGTTTGATGCTGCAAGGGGTTGCCAGTTTTTGGTGCCGGGCGTGCCGTGCAAAACGGCTTCGCGGGCCATGACCTGCCACAGGCTTTCCTCGGCTTTATCGTCAAGGGCGTCGGTATAGCTGGCCTCTGCAAAATAACTGCCGGCAACGGCGGAGAGGCCAAAGATCGCCTCGCCCGGCGAAAACCCTTCGGTGACAAGGTCTTCGATCAGGAAATCGCAAAAGTCCTGCGCGGCCATCTCATAGGTGAGGGAGGCCACAACAGCCTCTGCCAGAATGCGCAGCATGATATCGCGCCCCGGCTTGTCTTCATCCCATGCAGATGCGGTATCCAGCACCAGCGCGATGGCAATTTCGTGCACATCGTCCAGCTCCTTGGGCAGGCGCGTGGCGGTGATTTGCGCAAGTTGCCTGCCGATCTCCGTGTCGCGGTCTATGTCAGATGCCAGCGGCATGAAATCTTCGGCAGCATCGTCTTCGGCAGGTTCGGTTTGCAGCAAATCGGCAATGCGGTGAAACGCTTGTTCCATGACAACATCAGGCTCTTCATAGTCGATCAGCGTTTCCGTTATCATGCCTGCGTAAACGCAGACAAGACGCATCATAAGCGCTTTTTTGTCATCTGCGCGTAACAGCTTGTCCAGCTTCAGGCGTATGGACTTGGCTTCTTCTTTTAATTGTTCTTGCGAGTCAGGCGTGGACATATGCTTTAATCCCCGATGTTTTCATCGGCGTAAACGCCCCAGATGGATGTGCGGCGAATCCAGCCCTCATAACCGCCAATGCTGATACGGCACCATGCATCCTTGCATTCCTCCAGCCCTGCGACAACATTGGGTTCCAGCCGGACAACAGGGCGTGTTGTATCGTCCGGCTTTTTATAAACGGTTTGCACGGCGCCTGTGACGATGATTGTGCGCGCGCCCGACAGCATGCTTTTATGGACCCAGCCTTCATCGCCGTCTTTGTCGCGCACCTGCCGCCAAACATCAAATTCGCGAATAATTTCGACAGGCAATCCATCACGCTTCACGACAAGGCGAATGGGGTAGCGCGTGCCGGGACCGGTGCGCAGGTTGACTTCGTCCGCGCCCAGCGTGACGAATCTGGGAATGGGCAGGGCTTGCTGTTCTTTTGCGCTGGCAGGCAGGGTTTGCGTTCCTAAACACAGGGCGAGCGTGCATGCCGCGATGATTCTTGATATGCGTATGTGTTTCTTCATAGGACTTTCAAGGATACAGGCAAAAACGGGCGCACTCCACATATTTTTAGTATGAAAATCTGGCCTGTTCTCCGGGGTTTTGGGGGATATAGCCTTGATTTTTCTTATGCTCACTTTAGACTGTGCAATATGCGAATTTATGCGTCCAGTAAGGGAAACGCGCTTTTTCTTATTTTAATCGCGGTGGCCCTGTTCGCGGCGCTGTCCTATGCCGTGACCCAAAGTGGACGCGGCAGCGGTAGCATTGATCGCGAACAACAGGAAATAGACACTGCTGAAATTATCCAGTACGTCGGTCAGATCCAACACGCAATTCAACGTTTGGTTTTGGTGAGTGGCTGTACGGTGGGGAACGGCGGAAACCTTGACCCTTATGATGGTACCATTTCATTTGATTCACCAAGCTGGGGGTCCTTTATATACGACAATGTAAATGCGCCGGGCGATAACTCCTGCCATGTTTTTGATCAGGCCGGTGGCGGCATTCCATGGAAACGGCCACCCACCTCTATACAATCAATGGGGGGGACAGAGTACATTATCACAGGAGAGCTGGGAATAAATGGCGTGGGTACGACAGGGCAGGCTGATGGCTATTCTTCTGAACTGATATTGATAAGCTGGGTCACGGAAAACATGTGTGTCCAGATTAATAAAAAACTGGGGATTACGAACCCCAGCGGCGTGCCGCCGGAAATAAACGTCGGTGCAGGGTTGTATGGCCTGCCTTTGCTTGGCTTTAAGGCCATTGGGCGTGGGTTTGTGGATGCGGCTGTGCTTGGGAATGGCGGGGGCTTGGCCCCAGAGCTTTTTGGGCAGCAAATGGGCTGTTTTAGCAATGTGGGCGACGCGCAGGACTATTTTTACTTTGTGCTTTGGCCCAGATAAGTTTTATGGTACATAGGGGCGTGTTATAGCGCAAGGGGCAGCAAGGGGGCTTTTTATCGTTTTGATGGAGCTTGTGCCCGTGACTTCAAACGAGATACTGAGAAGAAATTTGCTGGCGCAGATCAGCGGCGCTTATGGCATGTCGTGCGACATTGACGCCTGTATGGATATTGTCACGCGCGGGGCAGATGTGAACACGGATGGCAAAGACGGATTGACGGTGCTGATGCACGCGGCCCGGCAGGGACGTGCAGATGCCATACAGTTTTTCTTGGAACAGGGCGCAGAAATTGACAAAGGTGATGAAATAGGCCGCACGGCTTTGATGTACGCTATGGATGCCGGGAAATATGATGCTGTTTTTACCCTGATTGAAAATGGCACAAATGTGGACGTGCGGGACAAGGTAGGGCGCGGGCCATTGCACGCGCATCTTCAGTTTGTCAATGCAAAGGATATGCGTGCCGGGTTGTTGTTGCTGCGCCATGGCGTAGATGTAGACAGCCGGGATAAGCATGGGTGGACGCCGCTGATAGCGGCGGCCTGTTTTGGCAGGGCTGACATGGCAGCGTTTCTTTTGAACCATGGTGCAGACATTGATGCCAGAGATAAAAACGGAGAAACGCCGATCATGCATGCTGTCCATATGGGGCAATATCACGTGTTGCGCTTTTTGTTGGCGCGAGGGGCGAAAATGGATATTGCCGATAACCGTGGCCGAACGGTGATGGACCGCGCTGTTCTGGCGGAAGCAAAGTGTATTCTTGTTCCGGAAGAGCGGCGGCGCAGAAAAAAAGCCTTTCACGAAGCAGCTGAAAAGGGAACGGTGCGCCCAAGAAAAATTATCAGGCGGAGGCCGGGACCGTGAATAATGGGGTGAACAAGGAACTTTTGGAAGCGTTGGACCAGGGAGGGCGTGGAGAAAGCCCTGCGCTGCTGGCGTATTGCCGCCGCTTGGTCACGATGGGGGCGGACGTGAATGCGCGGGATAGGGGCAATTGGACGCCGCTGTTAAGGGCGGTATGCCGGAGTGACAAGGCGGTGATGAATTTCCTGCTGGATCATGGTGCGGATATTGATGCTGTAAACCGTTTGGGGACAAGTGCCCTACATCTTGCTGTGTTTCGGAAAGATGTTGCAGCGGCAAAACTGCTGCTGGACAGGGGTGCGCATGTTGACAGGCAGGATGCAGGGGGAACCACCCCACTTATGAACGCGGTGTTAAGACGTCATGATGCCATGATTGACCTGCTTTTGGTGCATGGCGCGGATATGGATGCGCAAGATTTATTGGGGCGATCCGTTCTTGGGTATGCATCAGGGGAGCGCCTCCCGGTGCAGGCGGCGCGTTTCGCGGTAGAGGAGTATCGCCGCATGGCGCAATCTTTTCAGGAGGCCGCTGCAAAAGGGACTGTGCGTGCAAGGAAAATCATCCGGAGAGGCCCAAAGCCATGAACGATAAGGCAAGTAAAGAGCTTTTAAATGTTCTTGCCTTGAACTGTCATGCGTCAAAAGACGAGCTTTTAGCGCAGTGCAAGGACCTGATTGCGGCAGGGGCGGATGTTAATATTGCTGATAAAGCGGGCTGGTGCCCCCTTTTGAATGCGGCATACTTAAGGGAGGTTGCTGTGATGGCTGCGCTGCTGGATGGCGGGGCTAATATTAATATCACGAACCGCGCGGTGGGCAGTGCTCTTCATGTTGCGGCGATGCTTGATGACGTTGCTATGGCAGAATTTTTGTTGGCACGCGGCGCGTGCCCTGATGTGCGGAGCGCTAAAGGCATTACTCCCTTGATGCAGGCTGTATGGATGGGGAATGAAGATATGATAAGCGTCCTGCTGAGAGAGGGGGCGGATATGCATATACATGATTTATCAGATAATTCAGCTGTGCGTTTTGCGCGTCCAGCGCAGCGAGGTGCTATAAGCGCATGGTTTCGAGAGGAGGAGGATCGCCGTCTTGCTCGGCCTTTCAAAGAAGCTGCCGCAAGGGGGACGCGAAGGACCCCGCAAGATTTTACGCCCTGCGTTAAAGTAGCCTGATCCCAAACGATGTAGGGGCTTCTGGGTGTTTCAGCACGTGCCGTAAAATGATGTCCCCCAGTTCTGGTTTGGCGTGGTTGGAATCCCAAAACCACTGCATGCGGCTTTTGGTGTCCCCTTCTGCCGGAACGGGTTCGGCCGTATAGGCGTTTTTATAGGCAAAATCCCACAGCGGGTACGGCTGTGCGTTATAGTGTGCGGCATTGGCAGTCACTGTTGCGGCAAGGCGCTTTTTCCATTCTTTTACAGCGTTTGTCATGCCTGCTTTGTCTTGCGCGACCAGAAAGCTTTCATGTACTGGCGGTATCAGCAGGATGACATCAATGTTACGCTGGCGTGCCAAATTCAGCATGGCGTCAAGGTGGCGGAACGTTGTGTCGCCCGGTGCGCCTGAATAGGAAAAAGAAAAGTCATCTGACGTAATTTCAGCGGCGTTGGGCGGGTTTGTGAACAGGTGGTGAGCGCCTCTTTGGTTGATTTCATGGGCCGTATCCGCATTTGTTTTGCGTCCGTTTGGCAGGATTTGTGCGCGCCGGTCCAGTTGTTTGATGTATCGCAGATGCTTGTGGCTGGCAATCAGCGTATCCAGCGACACCAGCGTGCCATAGGTTTCAAAAAATGTGCGCGGAATGTTTAAGGTTTCCGGCGCAAGGCTTTTGGGGTTGAATTGCTTGTTCTCAGGGCGTTTTGCGTTGAAGGAAAAAAAGTCTAGCGTGATGATGGCTGTTTTTAGGGGATGCACAGCGGCGGCAAATTCCAGCATCATGCGCTGTTCGCGTATGGATGATGCGGGCAGGCCAGCGTTATAGGCGCGGTTTTTTCCAAAGAGTTCCGGGCGTGGATCGAAAGCGATATCGGCCCTGGATGAGCCGGTGATGAGTATATCAGGTTTGATGCGTTTGATATCTTCGCGTTTTTTCAGGCGGGCATAGGCGGTGGCGGCGGGCGTGCTGTCGTTGAAGCCTTTTATAACGGGGGTGCCATAGACACCGAGAGGGTTGACGATATAATTCACTGCGGCAATCAGCGCGACGAGCGCGAGCGCCGTTATTAAAACCTGTCGTATGTACTTTGTTTCACGCATCATCAG
>JAPPOU010000144.1 GCA_028817795.1 Alphaproteobacteria bacterium | reverse complement strand
TTTTACCTGAGCGTGATTGCCGTGATTTACACATCACTTGTCGCGCTGGTGCAGGAAGACATGAAAAAGCTGATTGCCTATTCATCTGTCGCGCATATGGGCTTTGTGACGATTGGTATTTTTACGTTTAATGTGCAAGGTGTTGAGGGTTCTATCTTCCAAATGCTGTCGCACGGCGTGGTTTCTGCCGCGCTGTTTTTGTGCGTGGGGGTTGTGTATGACCGTTTGCACACGCGTGAGATCAGTCGCTATGGCGGTTTGGTCAAAAACATGCCGGTCTATGCTGCGGTTTTTATGGTCTTCACCATGGCTTCGGTAGGCTTGCCGGGAACCAGCGGCTTTGTGGGTGAGTTTTTGGTTTTGGTCGGGGCATATAAGGTGAGCACGTTCACGGCGGCACTTGCTGCAACGGGCGTTGTTTTGGGCGCGGCTTATATGTTGCTTTTGTACAAACGCGTGGTTTTTGGCGAGCTGACAAAGCCAGATGTGAAGTCTATGAAAGATCTGACCTTGCGTGAAAAGGCGGTTTTTGCACCGTTGGTTGTGCTGGTGTTCTGGATGGGGATTTACCCATCATCTTTTACGGCACCAATGGAACCATCGGTCAAGCGCTTGTTGGCGCACTATGAATCGCGTACTGCGCCCACGGTTGCGCCGGAGGAAGGAACAGCGCCATGACAGAATTTATTGCCCCGGCTTTTAGCCCCGCGTATCCGGAAATTTTTCTTGCGATTATGGCGATGATTCTTTTGATGTTGGGTGTTTCAACAGATAAAGAAGATTATAGGTCTATCAGCCGTTTTTCCATTTTATCCCTTATTGCCGTGGGTATGGTTGTGATCCGCTTGTATGAGGGGGGCGTGACGACGTTCGGCGGCATGTTCGTGGTAGATGGCTTCAGCTCATTCATGAAGGTGCTTGTACTGTTTGGCGCGGCTGTTTCTATTGGCATGGCTACGCGTTATGCGCGGCGCGAGCGGATTATGCGTTTTGAGTACCCTGTCTTGATCCTGTTTTCGACGTTGGGCATGATGTTGATGATTTCAGCAAATGACCTGATGGCATTGTATATGGGGTTAGAGCTACAAAGCTTACCGTTATACGTTCTGGCCGCCATGCAGCGAGATTCAGTGCGTTCGACGGAAGCGGGGCTGAAGTATTTTATTTTGGGGGCTTTATCCTCCGGTATTTTGCTCTACGGCATGTCTTTGCTATATGGCTATACGGGAACAACCCAGTTTGCAGGGTTAGCCGCCGCGTTCGAATCTTTCTCACATGGTGGCGTGCCGTTGGGTGTTATGACCGGCATGGTGCTGTTGATGTGCGGCATGGCGTTTAAAATCTCTGCCGTCCCCTTTCATATGTGGACGCCCGATGTTTATGAAGGATCGCCAACATCCGTTACGGCTTTCTTTGCGATTGTGCCGAAAATCGCGGCGCTGGCCCTGATGGCGCGTATCCTTACAGGGCCGTTTGGCAACATGGTGCTGCACTGGCAGCAGGTTATTATTCTGTTGTCCGTGGCATCCATGGTTCTGGGCGCGGTTGCGGCGATCGGGCAGCGCAATATCAAGCGGATGTTGGCCTATAGTTCAATCGGCCATATGGGGTATGCCTTGTCCGGCCTGTGTGCCGCTAACCAGACAGGCGTGCAGGCCGTTCTGGTTTATGCCGCGATCTATATGGTCATGAGCATGGGCGCCTTTGCGTTTGTTTTGATGATGAAGCGCAAGGACCGAATGGTGGAAGATATTTATGACCTTTCAGGCCTTTCTAAGACGCAGCCGATGATGGCGCTAGGCATGGCTGTTATCATGTTTTCGATGGCAGGGATACCGCCGTTGGCGGGTTTCTTTGGCAAGCTTTATATCTTTCAGGCTGTCGTAAATGCGCAGCTTTATATGCTGGCTGTGATTGGCGTGCTGTCCAGCGTGGTTGCGGCTTATTATTACCTCAGGGTTATCAAGGTCATGTATTTCGATGCCGAAGATGAAGCGCTGGATGCACAGGAAGACAGGGGGTTGAACCTTGTCATGATGCTGTCATCTCTATCCTTGGTTACATTTATTCTGGTGCCTGCGCCATTGATTACGGCAGCGCGCCTTGCTGCGGAAACATTGCTGCGATGAATTTGCCACCCATATGTCATTTGGTGGATATGGAGGAAACAGCCAGCACCAATGATGATGCCTGTCGTTTAGCGCGGGAAGGGCGCGCAGAGGGCACAGTCGTGCGTACTTTGCGCCAGACGAAAGGCCGGGGGCGTCAGGGGCGCGTGTGGGAATCGGAGCCGGGCAATCTGTTCATGTCTTTGGTCTTGCGCCCTGATGTTGCGGCATCTGTGGCCGGGCAGTTGTCTTTTTGCGCAGCTGTTGCCTTGATGCGTACATTGCAAGACGTATTGCCAGATGTTTCTGCATTGCGCCTGAAATGGCCGAATGATGTGTTGATAGACGGAAAAAAAGCAGCGGGTATTTTGCTGGAATCTGAATTGTCTTCCGAAGGCAAAGTCGCGTGGGTGGTTATTGGCATGGGGGTTAACCTTGTGACGGCGCCGGACGAGGCTGTAAGTTTAAAATCATGCAGCGTAGAGGTCACGCGGGATGTGTTTTTTGAAAAACTGATGCACAATATGATGGCTGTATATACAACATGGCAGGAACAGGGTTTTATGCCCGTGCGGGATGAGTGGCTGCAACATGCCCATGCTGTTGATGACCCTATTCGAGTGCGGTTGCCGCAGGAAGAGTTTAGCGGCACATTTCGGGGCATAGATATGAACGGCGCATTATGTGTGGCGCTTTCTGATGGTCGTGAGCGCACAATCGCGTCCGGCGAAGTTTTTGCACTGGAGGCGTCATGACCCTGCCGTTTGAAATGAAAGACGATGCCATTTATTTCGTGCCGTTGGGCGGGTGCGGTATTTTTGGTGCGAACATGGCGCTCTATGGTTATCAAGGGCAATGGATCATGATGGATTGCGGCATGGGCTTTGCCGATGAAACCATGCCTGGCGTTGATATTTTATTGCCTGATCCTTCTTTTGCTGCGTCATTGGGCGAAAGCCTTTTGGGAATTGTACTGACGCATGGGCATGAAGACCATATTGGCGCGATTAATGCCTTGTGGCCGCGCTTAAAAAAACCGCTTTACGCCACGCCTTTTACGGCAGCCCGTATACAGCAGGCAGTATCTGAACAAAGCTGGGGCAACCAGGCGCGTATAAACGTGATTCCGCAGGATTCGTCTTTTTCGCTGGGGCCGTTTGATTTGCAGTATATCCGCATGGCGCATTCCATCCCCGAAGCCAATGCGGTGGCCGTTACGGTGAAGGATGTGGGCACGCTGGTTCATACAGGAGACTGGAAGATTGATCCCGACCCCGTTGTGGGGAACATGACGGATGTTGCCGCGCTGCAGGCTTTGGGCGAATCCGGCGTTTTGGCTGTATTGGGCGATTCTACAAATGCTATGGTTCCGGGGCACTCCGGATCGGAGGGGGAGGTGGGCCGCAACCTTGCCGAATTGTTCAGCGAGTTTGAAGGCAAAATCGTTGTCAGCTGTTTTTCAACCAATATTGCACGGCTTAAAAGCATCCACGAAGCGGCAGAGCGTGTGGGGCGGCATGTGTGTCTGATCGGCCGATCGCTGTGGAAAGCGGATGATGCGGCGCGGCAGTGCGGTTACTTGACAGACCTGCCCCCGTTTTTAGAAGCGCGGGATGCGGCGATGCACCCGCCGGAAAAAATAGTTTATGTTTGCACAGGATCGCAAGGGGAACCGCGCGCCGCGCTGGCCCGCATTGCGGGTGATGACCATCCTGATTTGTCATTGGGCGAGGGGGATGTGGTGATTTTTTCCTCCCGCGCTATTCCGGGGAATGAACGTGCCATTAACCGCATTAAAAACAGGCTTTATGCTGATGGTGTTGAAATTATTACGGATAGGGATGCGCCTGTCCATGTTTCGGGGCACCCGTATCGTGATGAGCTGAAGCAGGTGTATGCATGGCTGCGCCCGAAAGCTGCTATTCCTGTGCACGGCGAAATGATGCAGATGGAAAAACACGCGCACTTGGCCAGAGAATGCGGTGTTGAACAAACGGCTATTCCGCACAACGGCATGGTCATGGAAATTACGCCTGATGGCGTGTACATATGCGGCGAGGTAGACAGCGGCATTCTGGCTGTTGAGGGCGGACGCATTGTACCGATGGACCACGAAGCCATATTGATCCGCCGCCGCATGATGTATAACGGCAGCGCTGTTGTAACTGTTGTTGTTGATAAAGGCGGTGATTTGCAGGCGCTGCCCATGATTACGGCGCTGGGTTTGCTGGATGAAAACTGTGAAATTGACACAGGCATTAACGAAGAGGCCGTGCAGGCCGTTGCCGAAAAAATCCGCAATCTTCCAAAGGGGGCGCGGCAGGATGATGATGCCCTTGCCGAATCCATCCGCATTACGGCCCGCCGGTTTTTTGCGCAAAAGTTTGACCGCAAACCGCAAACACGCGTGCATTTGGTGAGGGTATAGAATGTCTCCCTTGCTGGCTTTTTTTCTGTATCTGATTATCTGGTGGGTGACGCTGTTTATGGTTTTACCCATGGGCGTGCAGCGCCACAATGAAGGCGGCAAAGGGTTTGACGCAGGCGCGCCGGAAAAGCCTGATTTGGTGCGAAAGCTGCTTTTGAATACGCTGCTGTCCGCTATTGTTTTGGCCGTGATCTATGTATTGGTCGAAACGGGTGTTATCAGGTGGCATGAATGGTTTGATGGCGGGGTGGCACCATGAAGCATGCTTTTATTTTTTGCGGCCTTGTTGTTTTTTTTGCGACGTCGGCACAGGCAGAGCCTTTAATTTCGGCAGAGCAATGCCGCGCCCTGACGGTTGAAGTTGAAAGCCACCATGCGGATTATGTGCCGGGCGTTGATGTGCGCGGGAATCCGGTGGTCGAGGCCGATGTTATGGCGCAACCAAACATAAAACCGGAAAAGCTGGAAATTTATGTCAGCGTTGATATGGCCAAATATATCGGCATTCCCGCGCCGGATACGATGACGGGCAATACCAAAATCGGCGTTATCACGGTGGAGAAGGGGGAAATCCGTTTTAATGGTGAATTGCTGGAGGATCAGCCTTTGAAGGCGCTTGGAAACCTGTGCATGGAGACGGAAAAGGCTTCGAAATAAAGATGTTTTCCTGTATTATGCTTTTCATTACGGAGACAGCATCATGAGCCAAGCAGCGCAGCAGAGCAAAAAAAATTCCCGCACCGCGATTACGCCGACGCGAGAGGAAAATTTCCCCGAATGGTATCAGCAGGTCATCAAGGCTGCTGACATGGCCGAGAACGCGCCGGTGCGTGGCTGCATGATTATCAAGCCCTATGGCTATGCGCTGTGGGAAAATGTGCAAAATCATTTTGATGGCATGATTAAAGCGGAAGATGTGCAAAACGCTTATTTCCCGCTGTTGATCCCGCTGAGCTATATTGCCAAAGAGGCTGAGCATGTCGACGGCTTTGCCAAGGAGTGTGCTGTTGTAACGCACCACCGTTTGTCTGCCAATGACAAGGGCGAGTTGCAGCCCGATCCTGAATCCGTTTTGACGGAGCCGATGATTATCCGCCCGACATCAGAAACCATTATTGGCGAGTCGATGGCGAACTGGGTGCAGTCATACCGTGATTTGCCGTTAAAGCTGAACCAGTGGTGCAACGTGATGCGTTGGGAAATGCGTCCGCGTATCTTTTTGCGCACGGCGGAGTTTTTGTGGCAGGAAGGGCATAACGCTTTTGCCACGGCAGAAGAAGCGGACAAGGATGCCCGCCGGATGCTCGATGTGTATCGTGACTTTTTTGAAAACTACATGGCTATTCCCGTCTATGCAGGCGTGAAAACGCCAGAGGAAAGATTCCCCGGCGCGGTCGAGACCTATACGCTGGAAGCCTTTATGCAGGATGGTAAGGCCTTGCAAGGGTGCACATCGCACAACCTGGGCCAGACGTTTTCGAAATCTGCAGATATTAAATATCTGGATCAGGGCGGTGCATTGCAACATGCTTGGACAACGTCATGGGGCATGACGACCCGCACGCTGGGCGCTATGATAATGGTGCACGCGGATGATGACGGCATGATTATGCCGCCGCGCCTTGCCCCGCATCAGGTGGATATCCTGCCGCTGTTCAAGGATGAAAAAGACACGCCTGCTATTCTCGCATTTTGCGATGATTTGCAAAAAAGGCTGCGGGACAAGGGCGTGAGCGCAAAGATTGATAAATCCGATTCTCGCGGCTCCGATAAAATGTGGGCCAGTATTAAAAAGGGCGTGCCAGTGCGCGTGGAAGTGGGGGCGCGTGAAATTGCCGAAGGGCAAGTCACATGGACGCGCCGTGATTTGGGCCGTGACGGCAAAAAGAAAGCAAGTGTAGATGAGTTTGTGGATAGCGTGCAACCCGCACTGGATGCCATGCACCACGATCTTTATGCCGCCGCAAAGGCGCGGTCCGATGCATTTGTGCATGACGTTTCCAGTATTGATGACATCCGTGCATTTTTCGCGGCGGATAAAAAAGGTGGGTGCAAGATTGATTATGTGCTTGTTAAAGACAGCCCTGAATTTGAAGCTGTGGCGAAAGAATATGCGCTGACACAGCGCTGTCTGCCGTTTGAGGATGGTGGGACAAAGGTGATTGTGTCGAAGGCGTATTAATCATGTCATTCCAGTTTGAAAGTACCGTGGCCGGAAGATACCTGCGCTCTAAAAGGCGCGAGGGGTTTATTTCCGTTATTGCGGCGTTTTCGTTTTTGGGGATTTTGCTGGGCGTGGCCACGCTGATTATCGTGATGTCGGTCATGAACGGTTTTCGGGCCGAATTGATTGGGCATATCATTGGCCTGAACGGGCATATGAACATATACAGCCATACGGGAAAGCTGTATCCGTATGAGCCTTTGATCCAGCGGCTGGAAAAGCGTGAAGGCATTACCGCCGCCCTGCCCGTGATTGAAGGGCAGGCCTTGATGACGGTCGAGGGCACATCTGCGGGGGTTATGGTGCGCGGGATGCGCGCAGAGGACCTTTCAAAAAAACCGCTTTTATACGATGGGATCAAAAGAAAAACCGGCGATGATTTTTTTAAAGACGATCAGGTATTGATTGGCGCGGCGATGGCAGATCGCTTGCATTTGAACCCCGGTGATAAAATTGTTTTGATCGCCCCAAAGGGCAAAGCCTCTCCCTTTGGCACAATTCCACGTTCCCGTTCCTTTACCGTGGGGGGCATATTTGATGTGGGAATGTTTGAATATAACAACGCCTTTATCTTTATGCCGCTGGAGATGGCGCAGGCCTTTTTCCTATATGGCAATGCTGTGGGCGCTGTTGAGGTGATAACGCCGGATGCGTCCAATA
Organism: Alphaproteobacteria bacterium; assembly: GCA_028817795.1. Lineage (GTDB taxonomy): Bacteria > Pseudomonadota > Alphaproteobacteria > Micavibrionales > UBA2020 > JAPPOU01. Next base: position 29,133 of record JAPPOU010000144.1, on the reverse strand, counting down.
TCAATATGCTGAAGCAAGCAGTGCGTGATGATGTCGGCCTCGGCTATGGCGTTGCCGATTGGCAGGATACGAACCAGAGCTTTTATAACGCGCTGCAGGTCGAGCGTAATGTGATGTTTCTTATTTTAACGCTTATTATTATTGTCGCCGCGTTTAACATTATTTCCAGCCTGATTATGCTGGTGAAGGACAAGGGGCGGGATATCGCCATACTGCGCACAATGGGGGCAACGCGTGGCATGATTGTGCGCGTGTTTTTCTATACCGGCGCGACTATTGGCATTGTCGGCACACTTGCAGGGGGCGCGCTGGGCGTGGCTTTTGCTGCCAACATTGAAAGTATTCGTCGATGGTTGGAGGGATTAACAGGAACGGAACTGTTCGCGGCTGAAATTTATTTCCTGTCAAAGCTGCCCGCAAAAATGGACCCTGCCGAGGTTATGACGATTATTCTTATGGCGCTGGTGCTGTCGTTCGCGGCCACAATCTACCCTGCCTGGCGCGCAGCCCGCATGGACCCGGTGGAGGCGCTGCGCCGTGAATAGAGTTCTTGAACTAAAAGATGTTTGCCACAGTTTCGAGCAGGGCGGTCACAGGCTTGATATCCTGCGCGGCGTGAACATGCATGTGGAACGGGGCGAGATTGTGGCGCTGCTTGGCCCGTCCGGTTCCGGTAAAACGACCATGCTGCAAATCGCAGGGCTTTTGGAGCCGCCCACAACCGGCGATGTTTTTGTGAACGGCATTGCAGCCAGCACGGCAAACGATGCCGCCCGTACCACGCTGCGCCGCGATCAAATTGGTTTTGTATACCAATCGCATCATCTGCTGGCAGATTTTACGGCGCTGGAAAACCTGATGCTGCCGCAATACATTGCGGGCGTATCAAAAACAGAATCCAAAACCCGCGCAATGAAACTTCTTGAAAGTGTGGGTCTGGAAGGCCGTGCAAGCCACTTCCCTTCGCAAATGTCGGGTGGGGAACAACAGCGTGTGGCAATTGCACGCGCGCTTGTGAATCGTCCCGCACTTTTATTGGCCGATGAGCCGACAGGCAACCTTGACCCAAAAACGGCAGAGACAGTGTTTCAGGTCTTGCTGCAAACAATCCGTTCCTTAAAAGTCGGCGCGCTTTTGGTAACGCATAACCATGAACTGGCCAAGCGTATGGACAGGGTGTTGGAACTGAAAAACGGTATTGTTTAGGGAGCGGGTGGCGCGGCGATCGTGCAGCCTTTGGGTAGGGGCAACGTCAGGCCATCCAGTTTTGCGCCTTTACACGCGCCCTTGAACTCTTCTTGCAGCTGGTAATGGATACTGGACGCGGCCAGAGCATTGTCTCTTCTGATGGATGAGGCATATTCCTTGCCAAGTGTACCAATCATCGAAAGAGCAAGAACGGCATAAAGGGCTTTTCTTGCCTCTCCCATTTGTATGTTCAGGTAATTGTCGGTGGCCTTAAACGGGTTTGTTGTGGCTGCTTTGTACATGGCCTTTCTCATATCCGCCAGCTTCTTGCTCGCGCCCATAAAAGGATTGGTTATTTTCAATGTGTTTGCCATGTTTCTCTATTCATATTGGTAAAATCATAATTATTATGTATAATAAAATGCCGACTGTCAAGCGGGTTTATTGTGAAAAATAAATCTATTGATTTCAAGGTATTAAACTGCCACGATGCCCCATGTCCAATACCGTCACCCCGTTTGTTCATTTAAGGGTGCATTCCGCTTTTTCCTTGGCGGAAGGCGCTATTCATGTTGAGCAGCTCCCCCAGTTGTGCCGTGATTTTGAAATGCCTGCCGTGGCTGTTACCGATACAGGCAATATGTATGGGGCATTGCAGTTTTGCCTGAAATCCGCAAAGGCGGGCGTGCAGCCTATTCTGGGGTGCCAGCTCTGGATCGAAAAGCCGGAGCAGGCCGACGACAAAAACCGCAAGGCCGAAATGCCGGACCAGATCGTTTTGCTGGCGCAGAACAAAGCAGGTTATATGAACCTGATGAAGCTGACGAGCGCGGCATTTGTCACGCCGTTGCCCCACGCCGCCAAGCCTGCCATTTCATGGGAGATGCTGGAAAAACACGGTGAAGGCCTGATTTGCCTGACAGGCGGTATCAAAGGAACGATTGGCCGCCAGATACTGGAAGGCCAGCTGGATAAAGCCGAAGAAACACTGTTGCGCTTGAAGAAAGTTTTTGCAGACCGGCTCTATGTTGAACTGGAGCGCCATGGTTTGCCGGATGAGATTACGGCGGAAGACGGCTTCCTTGATCTTGCGTTTAAGCATGATGTTCCTATCGTTGCCACAAACAATTGCTTTTATGCCGAGCCGGATATGTTTGAAGCGCATGATGCGCTGCTCTGTATTGCCGAAAGCGCCTATGTGCAGGATGAAACCCGCCGCCGCGTAACGCGGGAGCATTACTTTAAATCGCCCGCGCAAATGGTGGAACTGTTCAAAGACCTGCCGGAAGCCATAGAAAACACCATGCATATCGCTCGCCGCTGCGCCTATATGCTGCATGAAGTTGCGCCTATTTTGCCGCGTTTTGATACGGGCGAGGGTCGTAGCGAGCAAGAGGAGCTGAATGTTCGCTCGCACGATGGTCTGACATGGCGATTGGAAAACTATGTTGAAAACGGCACAGACCCAGATATTGAAAAAATTTATCGTGAGCGCCTTGCGTATGAAATAAAAGTTATCGCTGACATGGGCTTTCCCGGATACTTTCTGATCGTATCGGATTTTATTCAATGGGCGAAAGACCGTGATATTCCCGTGGGGCCGGGCCGGGGATCGGGTGCGGGTTCCGTTGTGGCCTGGGCCTTGAAAATTACCGACTTGGACCCCATTACAGGCAACCTTCTGTTCGAGCGCTTTTTGAATCCCGAACGCGTATCGATGCCTGATTTTGATATTGATTTTTGTCAGGAACGGCGGGACGAAGTTATCCACTATGTCTGTGACAAATACGGCCATGACAGCGTGGCGCAGATTATTACCTTTGGTAAACTGCAGGCTCGCGCCGTGGTGCGTGATGTGGGGCGCGTTTTGCAAATGCCCTATGGACAGGTCGATAAAATCGCCAAGCTCGTGCCGCAAAACCCTGCAAACCCCATTAGTCTGAGCGAGGCGCTGGCATCCGAGCCGATGCTGCGCGAAGCGCGGGATGCAGATGAACAGGTCGGGAAACTCATCGATATCGCGCTGAAGCTTGAAGGGCTTTATCGCCATGCCTCTACCCACGCGGCGGGGGTTGTGATTGGTGACAGGCCGCTGGACGAATTGGTGCCGCTGTATCGCGATCCGGGATCGGACATTCCCGCAACGCAGTTCAACATGAAGGATGTGGAGCAGGCGGGGTTGGTCAAATTCGATTTTCTGGGCCTGAAAACCTTGACGGTCATCCGCGATGCCTTGGCGCATGTCAAGATTACCGAAGGTCTTGAGCTTGACCCGCTGAAGTTCCCTATGGACGATGAAAAAACGTATCAGTTGCTGGCTAAAGGTGACTGTACCGCCGTCTTTCAGCTTGAGAGCGCGGGCATGCGTGATCTGTGCAAGCAGATGAACGTCAAAAACTTTGAAGAGATTACAGCTATCGTCGCTCTGTTCCGTCCCGGCCCCATGGATAACATTCCGCTCTACCTTGAAAACCTGAAAAGCGCGGACAAGGTGGAATATATGCACCCGCTGTTGGAGCCGATCCTGAAAGATACCTATGGCGTCATGATTTATCAGGAACAGGTGATGCAGGCCGCACAGGTGCTGGGGGGCTATACCCTTGGCGGGGCGGATTTGCTGCGCCGGGCGATGGGTAAAAAGATTAAGGCGGAAATGGACGCGCAGCGCGAGATTTTTGTGAAGGGCTGTGCGGACACGCATAACATTAAAAAAGACCTTGCGGGCGCAATTTTCGACCAGATTGCCAAATTCGCAGGATACGGTTTTAACAAAGCGCATTCCGCAGGTTATGGTTTTGTTGCGTTCCAGACAGCCTATTTAAAGGCGCATTACCCTGTCGAGTTCATGGCCGCCACCATGACATCCGATATGGGCAACACCGAAAAACTGGCGATGCTGCGGCAGGAGCTGGACCGTATGGGCATTACCTTGTTACCGCCCGATATCAATAAATCATACACCAAGTTCGAGGTTGAGCAGCTTCCGGACGGCAAAAAAGCCATTCGTTATGCGCTGGCGGCGCTCAAGGGCGTGGGGGCCGATGCGATGCAGGCTGTGATTGCAGAGCGTGAAGAGAACGGTGCGTTTAAAGACCTTTATGATTTTGCCCGCCGCCTGAACACCCGCACCATTAACAAACGGCAGATGGAATCCCTGTCTGCGGCTGGCGCGTTTGACCAAATCCACGAGGATAGGGCCGTTGTTTATGCCTCTGTTGAAACAATTTTGCGCTATGCGTCTGCGCATGCCGAGGAAAAAAACAGCGGGCAGGAAAGCCTGTTTGGCGGAGATTCCGGGGAAAACTTGCCAGAGCCACCTTTGGCAACGGCTGAAAAATGGATTCCACTGGACAAGCTCAGGCACGAATTTGACGCGGTGGGTTTTTACCTGTCTGCGCACCCGCTTGATAACATGCAAACGCAGTTGGAGCGCTTGCGCGTTGTGCCATCCAATAATGTTTTAAAGGCGCTGCAGTCTGGCGCAACGCAACGCATCCGCATGGCCGGGATTGTTGTGCGTAAGCAAGAACGCACGTCGCAAAAAGGGAACCGCTTTGCTTTTGTGCAGGTATCTGACCCGCACGGCGTTTACGAGGTGATGGTCTTTTCCGAGGTCTTGGGTGCCAGCCGCGATATTTTAACGGCGGGCACGCCCGTTTTGCTCTCTGTCGACGTGGACCGGAAAAATGAAGATGAGCTGCGTTATCTGGCGCAATCCATAGAATCCCTTGAATCTGCCGTGCAGACGGTAACGCGGCAGATGCATGTCACGGTCGAAACGGCAGAGGCTGTACAGGGGGTCAAAGCCGTGCTGGATGCCGCGCCCAAGGGCCGGATGCAGGTGATTGTAACGGTAGATGTCGGCCAGAACCGCGCCGCCGTTCTGGAACTGCCGGGCGGCTGGGCGGTTGATGCCGATGCCGCGCGTGCGCTTCGTCTGGTCGGCGGCGTGGGCGATGTGCAAGAAATTTGATTTAATACATTGAAACTTAATATTTTTTTACCCCTTGATTTTGCCATAACGCTTTGTTATGTTATGGCATTAAAAAAACAGTCAGGGCATTTACAATGGGCAAGAAAAAACAACAGGAACGTGCGGAACGGGAAGCGCAGCGCAGGCAGGATTTTTTGGGTCTTGCGAAAAAGGCGATGGAGGAGATAGAGGCATCTTCCAGTTATGTGAAACAATACCTGTTGATAAAAAATTTGCGCGAAGGCATTGACGCAGAAAAGAAAATTGTTAAGGCGCATGATATTTCTGAGCTTCGTGGCCGTTCCGGCCGTATTGCCAATGGTATGGCGGCAACAGGTGCAGGGAGTGTGATGTTAGGGAGTGTTGGTGCGCTCGCAATAGTTGCTACAGCACCAGCCACGGTTCCGATTGCGGTGGCTGTTTCTGTTGTGGGCGGGATGAGTGCCGGTTTAGGGCTGATGTCTGCAGGTTCTAGGTGGTCAGATGCAATATCGAAGCGTGCCAATAAAAAACTAGATACAGAGGCCCCCAGCCAGGATTGGGTGAGGATGCTGGATGATTATGATGCCGCACTGGAGGTGCAGGAAGAAGACCTCCTCAAAAACCATATGGCCGATATGGCTTTGGATCAAAGATCAGGTGATGTTCTGGCGCAAAATCCATCCCTGAAGGATGAGTTTTTGAAGGCATTGGTTGATAAATGCAGCCATGCAGATGAACCCAAGATTGTGCATTTGCCAAAACCGTTCGGTAAAGCACCGGGTGCAGATGGAGCGAAATGATAATGGGACGGAAAAAGCAAGAACAGCAGGCAGAAGAACAGGCGCGTCAGCGGCAGGAGTTCTGCACTTTTATGAAGGAAAAAATTGCCGGGATAGAGAAGATAGAAAGCTTCGTTGAAAAATATGAAGCTATTTTAGACTTGCAACTGCATGTTTCGCGGCAAAGCCTTATTGCGAATGCAAACGACCAGAAAGACATACACAAAACAAGCAGTATCGTCGACCGCACCGCAGATGGTGTGGGGACAGCACTTTTTTTAGGCGGGGTAGGTACGCTCATGTTTACCCCCATTATCCCTATGGCTATTCCTGTGGCTTTGTTTGTCGGCGCACCTGTGCTTGAGATCGCAGGCCGTAAAACCGCGAAAAGAATGTGGCAGAAGGAAAAGAAAAAAGCCCTTCCCAGCCAGGATTGGCTGGATACGCTGGGTGTTTACAGCAGGGCGCTGCAAAATATGCAGAAAAACATCCTTGAAAATCATATGGCGGATTTGGCGGCAGATAAGAATGCAGGAAGATTGCTAGAGCGCTACCCGGCCCTTCATACGGAGTTTTCAAAGGCCTTTATGAAAGCGCAGCAGGATAAGGGTGTGACCAAGATCGTTTCCTTGCCCAAGCCCAAGCCGCCATCAAGTGGTTAAAGCCAGAGGTTAACAATGCGAAAAAAAGTTAAAAATGAAAAAGAGCAACAAAGGCGGGCAGAGATAGCTGACGCTCTTGCCAAAGAAATGGCCCGTGTCACGGAGATAAGAAGCCCTGTGAAAAAATACCGTGCCATTCAATCCCTGCTGCATCATCTTGATGAGCTTATACGTGATGGCACAAAAGCAGAAGAGAGAAGTAAAAAAAGCAAAGGTGGCCTGTTCGCTGATTTTGCAATGCACGCCACTGGTATGTCGGCAGTTCTGATTGCGGCGCCAGCCGTGGCGGTATCTGCGGTGCCTGTTATAGGTCCTGTTGTTGGTATTGCTGCAGGGGTGGCTGTAGGTCTGGCGGGTGTTGGAGCGATGGTAGGCGGTGTTTTTGTGCATAAAAAAATGGATAAAGGTTCGCACAGTCGTTATTTGGCAAGCAATAAAGAATGGACAGATATGTTGCGGGCAAGCCATAAGCAACTTTGCGACATAAGAAAAGATATGCTTGAGAACCATATGACGGCACTGGCGTCTGATCCGGGAGCGGAAGGTTTGATGCATGATTACCCTGAGCTTGCACCGCAGTTTGCTTCCGCCTTGATGCAGGCACAGAAACCGAAACGGGTTGTTCTTCCTAAGCCCAAGCCGCAGGATAACAAGCCGTCATGAAGAAAAAGAAAGACAAGATTGATCCCGTGCGCGCTGAGCAGGAGCGCCGTGAAGCGGTACAGGCAGATCTGCAAAAACGCATGGAAGAGATTGGCAGGACCCAAGACCCTGTAGGAAGGTATTTTCAAATTCAATCTGCTTTGGGGATTATTGACACAGAACGCACAGCGGTCGGGATGTATGCCCGCGATCAGGGCGATGCGGCCCGTATACGTGGGGGCAAGATAACCTTGGGTGTGTATGGTTTATACACTTTGGGATTGGGCGGCGGCATGCTTCTTGCGGCGCCGGCTGTAGTCCCCATTGTTGCTGGCGTGGGCGTGTTGGGAGCGATGGGGGGCGCTTTTACGGGGGTAAGTTTATCTCATAAGGCTGAAGAAAAAACAAAGGCCCGCGTTACAGAGGAAAGTAGCACGTGGCTTGGCGCTTTATCTGTGATGGAAAAAGGTTTGAACGCGCAAAAAGATGCCATCATTAACCTGCCTGTTGAAGAACTTGTGAAAAGTAAAAATATAGAACCGTTGCTAAAAAGTATTCCTGCACTTTCTGTTCGTTTTGCAGAGGCTTTTGCCAAAGAGCATAGCATGCGCACGACAACCCTGCCTAAACTCCCACCGAAAGCGAATCCGAAATGAAAAGAGAGTCTAAAAAGAAGAAGCGCATACGTATTGAAATGGAACGGCGTTCTTTGGTTGATGATATGCTGCGGGCTTGCGCTGTAGGAATGGAGGCAGAAACAAGTTTGGCCCAAAAATATGAAATAGCAAACATGCTCCGTGAAGCTGTGATTCAGGAACAAAAACTTTCACAGCAATGGGTGGATGAGCAGGCCAATCGTTATCAAACGGCGCGATTTGCAACGGCCACTATTGTGCCCGGATTTATAGTTTTTGCAGCCTCCGCTGCTATATGTGCGCCGTTGGGGTTGATGACGGGGGTTGTGGGTATGATGACGGCGACCGCTGCAGGTTTTGGAACCGCAGCTGCGGGCGCAGCGGGGGCGAGATGGGACAAAAACGCCAGAGATTGCAAGTATGAAGAATATGAACGTTTGGGGCAGGATTGGGCGCAGGCATTATCTGCCTATGCGGGTAAGGCAGAGGCGATGCAGAACGATATTGTTAAAAATCGTATTACGGATTTGATGGCGGAAGATGGTGCAGAGGCGCTGATGCGCAAGTGTCCTAATTTACAGGCAGATTTTACACGCGCTCTTCTTAATGAATTTCAGGAAAAGAAAAAGCCGCTGCTTTTGCCCAAGCCACCCCCGCCGAAAGGAAAACAGCCATGAAAAAGAAGAAAAAAGAGCAAATGGAAAAAGCGGAACTGGCGCGGCGGGAGGTGTTTTCGAGCAATCTGCAGCAGCGCTTGGCTGATATTGACGGCACGAAAAGCCTGCTGGAAAAGTATGAGAAACTTGATTCATTGCAAAATGATATTACAAAAGAGAAATCTGATGTTGTTCAGCGTTTTAGCGTATCGCACAGCAGCATTCCCATGACAATTGCAGCAGTCGGTTTTGTGGGGGCGTTGATAGGCGTTCCGCTTGTTTGTATCCCTCTGGGCATAGGCGTTGCGATAGGTGCGCCCATTCAGGGAGCCATTGCAGTGTGTGGCGGTGGCAGTTCTTTTCTTGCCAGTAAAGTGATGCAGCGTAAGACGGAAAAGATATTTAAGAGCGATCATGCTGCATGGGTCGGAACACTGGATAATGTGTTGATCAGCGTTGAAGGCATGAAAGCCGATATCGTCGATAATCGCGTGAATGAAATGACGAAAGAAAAAGGCGTACGTGAATTTATGATTAAATTCCCCAGCCTTTCGGAGCGGTTTACGGATGCTCTGTTGAAACAGCAAGAGGAACGGGCGGAAATGAAAGTCATTTCCCTGCCCAAGCCCGGACCGAAACAAAAGGGACCGCAGTGAATAAAAAACAGCGAGAATGGGCAGCGGAACAGGAAAGGTTGCGGCGTGCGGCCTTTGCAGGTGCGTTGTCTGAAAAGTTTGCCGCAATTGAAAAGAGGGAAAGCCGTGCTGCGCAGTATGAAGGCCTTGATGCATTGCAGGAGGATATTAAGCGGGAAATAGAGCGTGCGGCACAATGGGATCGCGAGAGTATATACCAATCTAATGAAGGAAAAAAGAACTGGGCATTAGGTGGCGTGATCGCTTCCTCTGCTGCATACCCTGTGATTGTAGGACTGAGTATGTTTGAGCCTGTAACGGCTTCTGTACTGTATACATTGACAGCGATGGGCATAACGGTGGGAGGTGTGCGCTCTATGGTTAAGGGGGCTGAGCGTATGTATGAGGAGAACAAGGAAAAAAACGCGTTATGGCTGGAAAAGCTGAATGTCTATTCCCGACTTGCCGAGCAAGTGAAGGCAGATATCGTGAATAACCACATCCTTGAAATGTCAAATGACCCGAAAGCACCGGTGCTATTCGAAAAGTTCCCGGATATTGGGGTCGCTTTTGCGAAGGCCACCATCAACGCAAGCCAGCAGCCTAAAACCGTGCATCTTCCAAAGCCGGGGCCGAAATCTGGGCGTTAGGATCAATCAACATTTAAATTTGTCATCCCGTTGGTTTTGCGTGTTTTGCGTTAGTAAAACTTAGCGCAAAACACCAACGAACGGGACCCAGTTAAGGTGTGCCGCTTTGCGGCACGCAAATATGGATCCCTGCGGCATAATCGCGCTTCACACGATTATGCCGCAGGGATGACAGACGCTTTTAAATGTCGATTGATCTTAATTATTCTTTACGGCCTGTCTTCCAGCCGCACAAAAGGACGTGCAGGCGATCCGGTGTAAAGCTGGCGGGGGCGGCCGATTTTATGGGTGGGTTCTTCCACCATTTCCTTCCATTGCGAGACCCAGCCGACCGTACGCGCCAGCGCGAACAGTACGGTGAACATCGATGTCGGAAAGCCCATCGCTTTCAGGATAATGCCGGAATAAAAATCGACGTTGGGATAGAGTTTTTTCTCAACGAAGTACTTATCCTCCAGCGCGATGCGCTCCAGTTCCATGGCAAGGTCAAGAAGCGGGTCCTTGATATCCAGTTCGTTCAAAACTTCGTGGCAGGTTTTGCGCATGATTTCCGCGCGTGGGTCATAGTTTTTGTAAACGCGGTGGCCAAAGCCCATCAGGCGGAAGCCGCTGTTTTTATCCTTGGCCTTTTCGATGAATTCGGGAATGCGGTCTTTGTGCCCGATTTCCTTTAGCATTTTTAAAACGGCTTCGTTCGCGCCGCCGTGCGCCGGCCCCCAAAGGGATGCGATGCCGGACGCAATGCAGGCAAACGGGTTGGCGTGCGATGAACCCGCAAGGCGCACAGTGGATGTTGATGCGTTTTGTTCGTGATCTGCGTGCAAGATAAATATTTTATCCATGGCGCGTGCCAGCGTGGCGCTGATTTTATACGGCTCGCTAGGCACGGCAAATGTCATGTACAAAAAGTTTTCGGCAAAGCTGAGGTCATTGCGCGGGTACATAAAAGGTTGGCCGATCGAGTATTTATACGTCAATGCCGCAATGGTCGGAATTTTGGCAATCAACCGCAGTGCGGCAATTTCGCGTTGTTTGGGGTCGGTAATATCAAGCGAGTCATGATAAAACGCCGATAGCGCGCCCACCGTGCCGACCATGATTGCCATGGGGTGGCTGTCACGGCGGAAGCCACGGAAAAAGAACTGCATTTGTTCATGCAGCATGGTGTGGCGCGTGATGGTATTCACGAAGTCTTCTTTTTGCGTTTTATTGGGCAGATCGCCGTACAAAAGAAGGTGGCACACCTCCAGAAAGTCGCTTTTATTTGCAAGCTCCTTGATAGAATAACCACGGTGCAGCAAGACACCTTCATCACCGTCAATAAAGGTGAGGGCGCTTTCGCATGATGCGGTGGACGTAAAGCCGGGGTCATAGGTGAACATGCCTGTTTCTGCATAGAACTTGCGGATATCGACGGTGCGCGGCCCGCATGAGCCTTCCAGCACCGGAAATTCATAGCTTTTGCCCGTTGCGTTGTCTGTGATGGTGACGGTGTTCTTTGTATCTTTTGCCTTGGCGGTATTGTCGCTCATTTTGTCCTCTGCGAGATGCATGTCTTCCCCCTATCAGATTATAAGGCACAGTCTAATAATAGGTTAACGTGGGGGTGGGGCCAATAAATATTTTGCGCCGCAGCATTTATTATGGGTATTTTGGGGGTGTGGGAGGTTGCGGCGTGCCGGGTATGGGCTTGCTTTTGGGCGCGAGGCCGAAATTTTGGCGTATCTGGTTATGCAGTGCGGGTTTTCCCGGCAGCAGTGTTTCCAGCGTTTTGACCCAGAGTTTTGCCCAGGCGTCCTTGCTGTTGTCCAGCGCGGTTATTACGTTCAGGCATTGCGGGATTTTTAAATGCTCTTCAAACACATAGTGAATCAGGTTCTCGCCTCCTACCTCTAAAGCCGGGCCGGAAAGAACGCCGCCGCCTTTGCCGTATTTGAACGCGACAATGGCGCTATCACCCGTTGTATCGTATGTGGCAATGGGGGTGCATTGCTGTGGGTTGTGTCCGGTAAAGCTGGGCCCTTTTGACAGGGCGACATGGGCTTTTGTTTCTTTGCCATCAGCATCGTCAAACGTCACGGGCGTAGCTGTGTAAACAGACCATGGATTGCTTTTTTCGCGTGGGCGCAAGGGGTATAGGCGCAGGTCAGGACCATAGGCACGTACATCCGCAATGCCGATTTCAGATTGAATGTGTTTTTGTTCAATCAAATCGCCGGTGACAGGATCGTAAACATCAAAGTCAAAATCCTTTGCCAGCACAAAACTGCCCGCGCAAATGCCCAGAACGTGCATGCCGCGTGCCATGTGTTTTTTCAGGTGTTCGAAGTTCTCCCCTGCCAATTGGTCGCGATAGGCCGTGCCAGCGCGCGCGCCGGGCAGGATTAGAAGATCCACTTTGTCTGTAAGTTTTTCGCGAAAATTGCCGGCGTTGACTTCAATCAGCTTGATGCCCGTATTTTTCAGGGCAATATCCTCAACAACGTGTTTGAGGCTGCTGATTTTCGATTCCGTCTGTGCGTTGTAAAGAAGGATTGTCGTCATGCCTGCCACGGATAAAAAAAGCGTGGTGCCCAAGGGCGGATTTGAACCACCGACACGCGGATTTTCAGTCCGCTGCTCTACCAACTGAGCTACTTGGGCAGGTTAGGGGATGTTATAGGCAAAATACGCCCATCTGTCCAGTGGGGTTTTTTTTATTTTAAATCAGTGTATTACAGTGAATTAAAGCCTTCTCTGCTATCATCCCGAACGCAAGTGAGGGATCTTTGACCTGTCAATCAAGTGCTCAAGATCCCTCACTTGCGTTCGGGATGACAGGAATCTTCTTTAATGCCGCAAATTTTCCGCCAGCGTGGCTGTGCGGCGTTTTCTGGTGATTTCAATGATGCCAAGGCGGGTAAAACCGTGGACTTGCGCGCCTGAAACATCGCTGCGGAAAACCTGCTCCAGAATATCGACCAGCTCGGCGCGGGCGGTGCGTTTTTGCATGTTGATGAAATCCACCAGAACGGCGCCGGACAGGTTACGAATGCGTGTCTGGCGTGCAACTTCATGGGCGGCGCTTTTGTTGACAGCGGCGACGCTGGGCGCGCTGCCACGGTTGACGTCAATCACAATCAGGGCCTGTGTCGGCTCGATAATGATAGAGCCACCGCCATCCAGCGCTACACAGGGGGTTTGCAGCGCGGCAGTTTGTGAATAGAGGTCATGCATTTCAAATAACTTGTCTGCGGCAGATTCCGGCCTGAACAGGCGCAGGCGCTTTGACGTGGCAAGGCGGGGGCTGAATTTTTCGCTCCATTTCTCGACGATTTCAAGCAGTTTTTTGTTGCCGACATAGATGTGGGAGAAGCGTGGCGTGCCGTAATCGCACAGCGCACGCAGGATGGCATTGGGGCCGGCACGCAAAAGGCGCGGTTTGTCGCCACTGCTTTCGCAGGATGATACGATCAGGTTCCATTCATCCAAGAGGCATTGTGCTTCTGTTTGCAGTTCTTCTTCTGAAGCGTGCTCTGCGGAAGATTGGACAAGCCAGCCTCCGGCCCCTTTCAGACGCGTGGCGGCTTTAATGACATTTTCGTTTTCCACGCGGTGCGAAACGGCAACGCGGCTGGAACGTGGGCTGTAAACAAGATGCTGGCCAAAGGTATACAGCTTTGTCGTCAGGCGCGGCAGTTTGTGGTGTTCGTGCTCTGAATCGCGTTTGGCTTCGGCCTTGATTTGTACCATAACCATCTGTCCGGGTTCGACCAGTTTGGAAATGCCGGTGCGGCGCTCGGATGCATCAGCGCCCGGCGTGTATATGTGCTTTGCGGGCAGGAAGCCGGTCATGCCATCGCCAAGGTCGATAAATGCGGCATCCAGCCCCGTATCGATCTTGGCAACGCGGCCATTGTAAATAGAGGCCCATGCGCCAATGCAGTTCATGGGATCAACATAGAGGTTATCAAGAATGCCTTTGTGCGCGATGGCAACGTGTAGACGTCCGTCGATTTCGTCAGCCAGCAGCTCCATTGTGCCCATAGCCTGCCCCCTTCAGCAGTTTCACGGTTTCATGCAGCGGCAGCCCGACAATGCCGGAATACGACCCGCTGATGTGCCGGACCAGTATAGCAGCCAGCCCCTGTATTGCATACCCGCCTGCTTTGCCGCGCCATTCACCGGATGTCATGTAATGTTCGGTTTCTTCGGTGGATAAACGCTTGAACGTGACGATAGAGGTGGATAAAGCGGTGCGTGCCGTGCCATTTGGGGCAATCACGGTCACAGCGGACAAAACGCGATGGCGTCTGCCCGACAAAAGCGCAAGACAGGCGCGGGCTTCTTCTTCGGTTTCTGCTTTGGGCAATATGCGCCGCCCGCAGGCAACCACGGTATCGGCGGATAGGATGATAGCGCTTTTGTCTGTGCCTGCAATTTTCTGCGCTTTTGCAGCAGCAATGCGACAGGCGTAATCTGCGGGCTTTTCGTTTTTCAGCGGGGTTTCATCAATGTCGGCAGGTATAACGGCATCGGGCACAATGCTGATCTGCTTTAGCAGTTCAAGACGGCGCGGAGAGGCGGAGGCAAGAACAAGGCGCTGTGTCATGCCACGCGCAACTTACTTGAAACGGAAGATAATGCGGCCCTTGGTCAGGTCATAGGGCGTCATTTCAACGGTGACGCGGTCACCTTCCAGAACGCGAATACGGTTTTTACGCATTTTGCCGGAGCTGTGGGCAAGGACGATGTGATCGTTATCCAGTTTGACGCGGAACATTGTGTTTGGAAGAATTTCCGTCACAACGCCATCAAAGGTCATTAAGTCTTCTTTTTCAGACATTACATCCCATGGGTGTGTTATTAAAACCAGTGCGAATAGATAAACGAGGCAAGCGCGCTTTGTCCAGTAATACTTTGGAAATACCTGGCTTTAGGCCGGGATTGTGTATTATGTCAACTTTAGGCGGCTTCATCATGCAGTCTTTCCATCTTCGCGCCCACTTTGGTGAGTTTTCCGATGATGTCCTCATACCCGCGATCCAGATGATAGATTCGGTGGACGGTCGTTGTGCCTTCGGCCACCAGTCCGGCCAGAACAAGAGAAACGGATGCTCTGAGATCTGTTGCCATCACGGGGGCGCCCTTTAGTTTCGGCACGCCGCGCACCAGTGCGGATGATCCGTGCACGGTAATGTTCGCTCCCATGCGTGTGAGTTCCGGCACATGCATAAAGCGGTTTTCAAAAATGGTTTCCGTTATCATGCCAGCGCCCTCGCAGGTGGTGAGCATCGCCATGAATTGCGCCTGCAAGTCCGTGGGGAAGCCGGGATATGGCTCTGTCATGATATCAACGCCGCGCAATGCATCACGCGTGCGGCGCACGATGATGCTGTTTTCATCGCCAATCATATCAGCGCCAGCAAGGTGCAGAGGTTCGATCAGGTATTCAAGATGCGCGATGTTAATGCCCGTCAGCTTTAACGGCCCACCTGTCATCGCGGCGGCGATAGCATAGGTGCCGGCTTCGATCCTGTCGCCGACGATGGTGTGTTCCGTGCCATGCAGTTCAGGTTTGCCGTGAATGGTAATGGTATCTGTGCCAAGGCCTTCAATTTCCGCGCCCATGGCGATTAAGCCGTGCCCCAGGTCAATAATTTCAGGCTCGCGCGCGGCATTGACCAGTGTTGTTGTGCCCTTGGCCAGTGTTGCCGTCATCATCAAATGTTCTGTGGCGCCGACGGACACGCAACGAAAATGAATGTGCGCGCCTTTCAACCCGTCCGCAGGGGCGCGGGCATGGACATAGCCTTCTTCCAGCGTAATCGTCGCGCCCATTTGTTCAAGGCCGCTGAGGTGCATGTCAACAGGGCGCGCGCCAATTGCGCAGCCGCCGGGCAGGGAAACTTTTGCCTCTCCCAGCCGTGCGGTCAGTGGCCCAAGCACAAGAATGCTGGCCCGCATCTGCCGCACAAGATCATAGGGCGCTTCGTGCGATGTCAGGTTTTTCGCTTCAATCGTTAAAACCTTGGTGTTTGTATCGTAGTCGATGGCAGCGCCAAGGCCTGCAAGGATTTTGCGCAGTGTCGTTGTATCGCGCAGGTCCGGTACAGGGCGCAGGACCAGTTTGCCCTCTGTCAGCAGACTGGCTGTCATCAGCTTCAGGGCCGCGTTCTTGGCCGCGCTGATGGGAATCTCACCTTTGAGGGGGGTGCCCCCTTGTATGCGTATTTTGTCCATGGGCATTGGTTATAGCGGTTTATTCTGCACTTTGCAGGAAGTTTGTGGTTTTGGCATGTATTCATAGATAAATCAATAGGATAAATGCTATTGGCGGCAAAATTATTATGTATAAAAAAACTTGCATTTTTAAATATTATGTATATAATGGCTGCAATTCCAGATTCAGGCAAACGGAAAGACCACAGCAGTGTTTAAAAGCAAAAAAGCGCGATTTATTGAACTTATTAAAGATTCTTACCCAACAGGTGATGAATTGAAAGAAGCCCTCTCGCTTGCAGACCGCGTGGATTTGAAGGCTGTGTTTGAGGAATTGAATGGCAGGTCCCCTTTTTTTAGGATGATAAAACAAATACGGCATAGGGACGCCAGTACAGCGCTGATGCGTAAGATGATTGATAAGGGCGTCAATTTTGATGTGCGTGATGAAGACCAGGCGACGCCCTTGCATGTCGCGGCGGCGCGCGGGCGGCTGGATGTTGTCGAACTGATGTGTGAAAAAGGTGCCGACCTTCATACGGTTAATAAAGAAGGCCGCACGCCGTTGATGTCTGCGCTTATGAAGCGGCAGCACATCACTGCGGCCTTTCTTTTGAAAAAAGGCGGCGCTGATGTTGTCACGGTAGATAACAAGAATAAAAGTGTGTTGGTTTATGCCTTGCTGAGTAATGCGCCGCTGCCTTTGATATCTGATATTTGCAAAAAAGAAAATCTGGATATCAATGCCGCGCATATCGAGACAGGTGAAACAGCCCTGCATGTTGCGGCATGCAAGAATGTTTACGTGCAAGAACTGCTTAAGATGCCGGATATCGCTATAGACGCGGTAGCAGAGGGGATTGGCACACCGCTGCATGTGGCGGTTTCGTGTAATGAAGATAGCGCGCTGCCGCTTTTGCATGCGGGGGCCAAAATTGCAGGAGGCGCGACATGTCCGTTGATAATAGCGGCGCGTAATGGATCGCCTAAAATGATGCAAGACTTATTGGATGCTGCCGTGGCGCAGCAGGTAGAGCTGGATATCCCCAATGCTTTTGTTGCACTTGCGGAAATGGGCTGTATAGAAGGCGTGCCGATACTGCGTGATGCCGGTGCAGATGTTCACCAAAGAGATAGAAATGGCCGGACATTGCTGATGATTGCGGCAGAGCGTGGCCATGAAAACTTTGTAAAGAGCATGGTATCGCTGGGGATTGATATCAATGCCAAAGATGACGCGGGCATGATGGTGTTTGACCTGATAGATGGTGCGATTAATGATGGCGAGCCTCGCTTTGGAAGCATTTATACCTTTTTGAGCCGGGCTGAAAAAAATGATGTTGCACGGCAGGTGGCATCGTCACAAAAGCAAGGGCAGCCGGGAGCGGGGGTGCCAATGAACCCGCATAGTATTATTTATGATATGGGTGATGGTTTAAGCTGCACATTCAATTTCTTGGCGCATCATATTATTTACCGTGATGGCGCGTCCATGTGCGTGAAGGGGTTTAACGAAGTCACGCGCACGCAGGCCATTGAAGATGCGCATGCTGCGTTAAAAGAAACATTTGGCGATGCGGTGCCGTCGCTTCACGTTCCCTTTGTATCTGTACGGAAACAGGTAATGCCTGTGCCAAAGGAGGCATGACATGGCTTTGACGCGCAGGGGTGAATATAAGGAGATTATGAGAGATATCGCAAAGGGTGAGTATGTCTCAAACCGCGATGCAAGGCTGATAAAGTTGTTGGATCAAGGGGTCAACCCCAATATGACAGAGAAAGAGCTAGGCGATAAATCCCCGTTTTTCGTGATGGTGGATCGTTTTTATTACTACGATTCCGAGCGTATTTTAAGGCGAATGATAAAGGGGGGGCTTGACCTAAACGTCAAGACAAATGATGGCCGCACGCCACTGCACTGCGCGGTGGCGGGAAATCTGGGGGGCTTGGTGCAGGAAATGATTGATGCTGGCGCTGATGTGGAGGCGCGTGACAATCAGAATCGTACCCCTTTTATTTTAGCTCTTATAAAACGAAATTTTGACAGCGCTGAACAGCTTATGACGGATGACAGTGTAGATGAAACGTGGAAAGATGAAAGTGGCAGAACGCTTTTGTCGTGTGCAGTAGGCGCGCATTTGGAAATTCTGCGTAGGCTTATCAAGCAATCAGTAGAGTCCGGTGTGGATGTGAATGTCCGCTGTAATCGATACGGCTATACGGCGTTGCATTATGCTGCACAAGCACCTGCGCAAAATTTAGATGCGTTATTGGCGGTACGGGGCATTGACGTCAATATCAAAGATTTTAACGGAGCAACGCCATTGCATAGAGCGTTGCAACGCAAGAGAGATGTGCGTAATGCGCATCTGCTGTTAAAAGCCGGTGCAAGGGTAGGGCCTTTTGAAGAATGCATATTGGTCACTGCGATGCGTGGAGGGGCTGATCTGTCTCTTCTCAGGAGTATTGTGGATGTGGCGGAGCAACAAAAAATTATTCTGGATGTGAATGCGGCGCTGGTGGAAGGTGTAAAAAACAGGTGCGACCCCGATAAAATCCATTTTTTGATAGGATTAGGGGCTGATGCCAATACCGTGCAGGGCGATGGCGCGGTGACGCCTTTGCTGGCTGCTGGGAAAAGCGGAAAGATGGAGCTGGTTAAGGTCTTGTTGGAAGTGGGCGCTGATATCAATGCGGTGTCTCCCCTTAGCGGGATGACGCCCTTAATGGCAGCGGCAGAACAGGGGGATGCAGCTATCGTTCGGGTGATGTTAGCTGCGGGAGCTGACATCACGACGAAGGATTATAGTGATAAAAATGCCTGTGATTATTGCAAGGGCGCAGATGTTCGCAGCCTGATTCAGGCCGAAATGGACAGGATAAACCCGCCGCCGCCAAAGCCGCCAGAAGTGCCGCGCCCAGCGGTTGAGGGAAAGTGCGATTCGTATTCGCAAAGCGTTACATACAGGATAGATGATGGGCTAACGTGCACGTTTAACTTTTTTACGCGGCAAGTGATTTACCGTGATGGCACATCTATGTGCATTAAAGGTTTTTCCGAGATCGAGAGGCCGGAAGCGATAGAAGAGGCGCATGCTGTTTTGAAGGAAACATTGGGTGAGAAGGCATTGCCTCTCGCGCCGCCCTCTGTGGCTATAAGAAAAAAAATGAAACTGCGGGAGCCGGTGTAAAAAATGAACAAAGCCTGGAAAAGAATGCAGTACAAAAGCTTGATGAAAAAGCTGATGAGAGAGGATAGCGACTGGGATCGTGACTGTGCGCGACAGTTGCGAGATATTTTGGATGCGGGTGTCGCCCCATGTCTGGATGCGAAATTTTTGGGGAATTATACATCCCCGGCTCAGGTCATAATGCGGCGTATGAGGTCTGATTTAGCTCCTGCTATTTTTATTAAAATGGTAGAGGGGGGCGTAGACCCGAACACGGAATATGATGGTAAGAGTCTTGCCCACTACGCTGCTGAATGTGGTGATATTGAAATGTTAAAGGCGGTGATGGAGGCGGGGGGCGATATACATGCCCGTGATGCAAGGGGCCGCAGCCCCCTGATGCGGGCGATGCAGAATGAGCACGACGCCGCTGTCAGGATGCTATTTGCTGCAGGCGGCGCAGATACGGTGCAAAAAGATAAAGGTGGGAGCACAATACTGCACTATGCCGCAACTTGGCGTGGCGTGGACAAGATGTTTATTGTGCAACTTATACGACTTACCGGTATTGATATCAATAAAACTGATCGTGATGGTGATACGGCATTGTACAGGGCATCCAGAGAAGGGACATGGGGGAATGTCGAAGCATTATTGGCGCAGCCGGGTATTAATGTGAATGCGCAGTCATCCGGGCGCACGGCTTTGTCGGCCATGGTAAGAAATGGACAGGAGTATATGGTGGAAGCTTTATTGAAAGCTGGTGCTGAGATAGGGGCATCTGAGCGTTGCCCGTTGTTAGAGATGGCAGATACATGCCGATACTCTCCCAAAATCATGAAATTATTATCTGCTGCCGCAGAAAACGAGGGCGTGAAGCTGGATGTGCAGGAGGCTTTTCGTATAGGGGTGCGCTATGAAGGTTTTGTCACTGAATCTTTTGCTGATTTTGTGAAGGCTGGTCTGGATATTAACCGTCCATGTGATGATGGTGAAACATTGCTTATGGCTGCTGCAAAAGCGCGCAATGTTTCTGCTGTGAATTTGTTGTTGTCAAACGGCGCAGATGCTCTTGCAAGGAACGGGGAGGGTATGACGGCGTGTGATCTTGTGCGGCGTGATAAAGGTTACTATAGCAATGAGCAGAAAGAAAAAATATCGAGCCTTTTGCTGAAAGCAGAGGAAAAACAAAAAGGCCCTGTGATCGCACCGCAAGACACAGGTGATATGCCGGTGGCCAAGCAGAGCGTTGTTTTTGATATGGGCGATGATCTGACCTGCACGTTTAACTTTTTTACGCAGCAGGTGATTTACCGCGCGCCCGGCGCCATTAGCGTGCAAAACTTTGCAGATGTGCAACGGCAGGAATCCATAGAAGCGGCTTACGCGGTTTTAAAGGCGCAGAATGATGGTGCTGTGTTGCCACCACCGCCATCCGTTATGCAGCCGCGTAAAACAGCGCGGCTGATTATGAATGGAGGCGGCAATGCATCTGGGTAAGGGTGGCGTTATACACTGGAGCAAAAAAACAATGTACCGCAGCATTCTGCGTGACATGAAGTCAGACCGTTATGATGCCCGCTATCGTGATGGCGATATGCTGAAAGCCTTGAAAGCGGGGGCGGACCCGAATGCGCCGGGAGAAAAATTTGGCCGTTATCCATCACCGTTGTTTTTTGTGATGCGGAATTTAGCGATAGGGGAAGATGCGGTTGTATCCGAAATGGTGCGGCGCGGTGTATCATTGCAGGAAAGAATGGACGGAATGTCGGCGGCGCATTGTGCGATTTCATACAGGTGCCCTGAAACGTTGGCGGCTATTCTTGATAGAGCGCCGGAACAAGCTTATGCGCAGGATGAGCATGGCAGGACACCGCTGATGTATGCGATTGATGCCAGAAGGGGTGCCGAATACATAACCCCACTTCTTCATGTGATGTCAGAAAACAAGGGGATTGTTGATAGCAATGGGAAAACATTTCTGCACTATGTTGCGCATTCTTATAACGCGTGCGCTGCTGATTTGATTGCAGAGGTAGCAAGTTTTGGCGATGCAGATATAAATGCGCGGGATAAAAATGGATTAACACCGCTGCATGCAGCAGCAGGAGCAGGGGTGGGTGCCAATAATGTTCGCGCGATTCTGGCACTGCCGGGAATTGATATTGATGCGCAAGACAATGATGGAAATACGCCTTTGGATTGGACGCTTTATGGGGGAGATTCCGCCGCCGCCAAGGTTCTTTTGAATGCTGGAGCGCAAATAAATACGGCGCAAAGCGATTCCATTGTTATTGCGGCAAGAAGAGGGATTCTGACATCGGAGTTGTATGATTGCCTCAGCAGCGTGGCGGCGGTGCAGGAAAAAGAATTAAACGTCAATGGCGCGCTTGAGGAAACGGCGAAGGCCGGTGATTTAAAGGCCGCCCTGTTGTTGACGGCAAAGGGTGGGGCGGATGTGAATACGGTCGGAGAAGGTGGCATGACGCCCTTGCTGCATGCTGTTAAAGGTGGGCACCTTTCCTGTGTGCTTATGTTGCTGGAAAGGGGGGCGGACCCCATGGCGCAGGACGATAAAGGAATTAGTGCGCGCGCCTATGCGGCAGGGCTGGAAGGCGAGCAGGCAAATGAGGTTCTTGTGGCTCTTGATCTGGCCTGTGCCAATCGTACGCCGTCATCTCCTTCCTCTGCCTCTGCTGCAAATCTGGCACCGAAGGCAGCGTCTTGTATGTCTTATGATTTGGGGGATGGGTTGACATGCACGTTTAATTTTGAAGCCCAGCAAGTTATTTACTGCAAGGGCGCGGCTATGAGCGTGGAAAACTTTGATGCTGTGCAGCGGCAAGATTCCATTCAGTCAGCTTATAATGACCTTGTGGCACAAAACAAAGGTGCGGCGTTACCGCCGCCACCATCTGTGCGGCTTAACGTGGCGGGGTTGAAACCGCGCGCTGTGCTTTTGAAACCGGAAAGCGGGGCGTAAAAGATGTTTAGCAAGCGATCACGATATAAAAAAGCTTTAATAAATTTGAGGGTGCCTGAGAAGTCTGTGAAGGCGGCGTTAACGATAAAGGAATGCCTTGCCGATGAAAAGCTCAATCCATTGTTGCCGGAAGGTGATGCATCTGGCATCAGCCCCTTGCACTGGGTTGTTCTGCATGCGGACCACTATGCCGAAGATATTGTGCGCGGCATGATTGCGCGTGGCATAGATGTTCATGCCAAAAACGGCGATGGCATGACGGCTTTGCACTCTGCGGTTTATATGAATAGAACGCAGATAATGCGCATTTTGATAGAAGCCGGCGCAGATATGGACGCTCCCGTTGAAAAAACAGGGGTAACACCCATGATGTACGCATTAGAAAAGGGGCGGAAAGAAGCTGCTGCCATGCTGTACCATTATCGTGGCACGGATTTGACGCTGGCCGATAAGAATAACAAGACAATTTTGGCCTATGCCGCAGAAAGCAGCGCAACACCCGCTGGCATGATCGTGGCATTGGTGCAGCAGCACCCGGATCTTGACGTGAATGCGGCAACGATTACAGAGCAAAAAACGGCATTGCATTACGCGAATGATGAAAATATTGCAGAAGTTCTTGCCTTACCCGGTACTGTTATTGACCCGGTGGATGTAAATGGGGAAACCCCGCTTTTTTGGGCGGCGCGTATGGGGCGGGTGGATAAGATTACAGACTTGGCCAAGGCCGGGGCCGATGTGAACCATAGATGCAAAACGAAAGGCACAGCCTTGATGGTTGCCGTTCGCAGGGAAAGCGAGCATGTGGTGCGCGCTGTTGTAAATGCGGGAACAGATGTGCTGGCGCGAAACGCAGGTGGCGAAACAGCGCGTGATATCGCTTCAAACATGATATCGAGAAGAGGCGGGATACTTGCTGTAACGCGTGGAACAGAGCATTTGGAAAGAATAAAAACCATGTTGTCCAAAGCAGAAGAGGGAGCGATTAAAGCCGCCGCGCAGCCAAAAGCATCTGCGTCTTCTGTAGAGCATGGTTCAGGGTTTCAGGTGTCCAGCATTGTGTGCCACCTTGGCGATGGGCTGACATGCACGTTTAATTTTTCAGCCCAGCAGGTCATTTATTGCAAGGGCGCAGCCATGACCGTGCAGGACTTTGCAGATGTGCCACGGCAAGAGATTATTCAAGATGCTTATAAGGCCCTGAGGGAGCAAGGCGGCGGGCAAGGTGTTCCACCGCCTGTGCCCGCCATGGCGCAGAAAAAAAAGATGATGCTGCGGCGGGAAGGCTAATAATGGCGATTACTAAAAAAGGAAAATATAAAGCCGCGCTTGAAGGTATGTTTCGTGAACCAAAGCAGAGCTTGCTTGTTCTGGATGCCATGCTGGACGCGGGGGTTGATCCAAACACCACTACAATGAAAGGTTTAAGTCCTGTACATTATCTTAATAGTACTCGTATTGCGCACGACGATGAGGAAAAAGTTCAGGCTCTTTTTAAAAAGATGGTTGAAAAAGGCCTTGATTTAAATGTCAAGCTTCCTATGGGCGAGACAGCTTTGCACATCGCTGTGGAAAAAAACTATATAGACGTTGTGAAAGCAATGATTGTAGCCGGTGTGCACATCGGCGAAAAAGATGTATGGAAGGAAACCGCGTTTTCAAAAGCTGTACGGTATGAAAATTTTGAAATTGCTTCTCTTTTATTAGATCATGGTGCGGTACCGTCTATACGCACTGATGACCCGTGGGATTTCTTGGATATACATGTAGCTGCTTGCGCAAAAAATCTTCCACCCGGTTTTATGACCCGCATGGTTGAAACGGGCTTGGCCGACATCAATGTGATGACCAAAATTCGAAAAGAAGCGCCTTTGCATTATGTGGCAGGCCAGCGTGAGAGGCTTGCAGAGTTGTTGCAGATACAGGGGCTTTTTCTAGACCCCGTAAATGTTGATGGAAAAACACCATTATATATGGCTGCCATTAAGGATGTGGGCTGCCTGAAAGATTTGATTGCCGCCGGTGCGCGTCTGGATAGGGGGAAATGCCCTTTGGCAGGTGCAGCGGCGGATGGGGTAACGGATTCTGTACGCGTGCTACTGGAGGAGGGCAAGGAAAAAGGCGTTACATTTAATTTGGATCTGGCGCTGAAAAATGCTGTTGAGAAGAGCAATCTCGATATCATGCAAATTTTACTGCAGGCAGGGGCGAACATCAATTGTAAGCACGGTGATGGAAAAACGCTGATGATGCTCGCGCTTGAACAGGAGAGTGCTGAAAGCGCATTGGCGCTAAAAGATGCGGGCATTGACCTGTCGGTAAAAGATAATGCAGGCCGTACAGCGGTTGATTACACAAAAAACATGAATATGCGCGTCCTTATATTTAACGCGTCTGCATGTGATGTACCCGCAGCGCCGAAAAAACCTGCGCCACATACAAGCTGCATTGATGTTGATATGGGCAATGGCTTGACGGGAAGCTTTAATTTTTGGACGCAACAGGTGATTTATACACGTGGCAATGCCATGTCTGTGCAAAACTTTAATGATGTGCAAAGGCAAGAGGCAATTGAAGAAGCCTATGCGCTGTTAAAGGACAGGTTTGGCGATGCTGCGCCGCCGTTTCCTGACAGGATTATCCCCAAGAAAACCATGAAACATTTATCGGCAGGGAAGGTATAAAATGGCTTGGACAAAAGAAGGGCGCTATAGGGAAGCGCTGCGGGGATTAAGAGTAGATAATGCAAAGAGCATAGATGCCGTGATCGCGTGTCTTGATGAGGGTGTTAACCCGGATGCATGGTATAAAAAAGGCGTCTCCCTTTGGCGGCACCCGGTTTATAGAGCCTTGAACATGGATGACCAAAAAGCTGGCATCAAGTTGATGGCCCATCTGTTGAAAGCGGGTATTTCCATGGAAAAGCACAAACAGATGCTTGAACTTACGCTGCGCGGAGCTATAGAACAGGACAGGCCTGAAGTTGTGTCCATGTTGTTTGATGCCGGTTTTGATCGTACAGTCACAGACCGTCATTTTAACAAGCCTTTTGCGAGCGCTCTTAAAAACGGTTCTTATAAGGTTGCGGCGGCGTTGATCGAGATGGGAGAAGCGCAAGAAGGTGTTTTGGTGGAGCCGGACCGTGATCCCCCGTTGTTTTGCGTTTTAAATAAAATGATAGACGTTCCGGAAGGCTTGGTGCAGAAAATTGCCGCCTTGCCGGGGCAAGGTGTGAACGCCAAAAAGTACGGAGACCCGTTGCTGCATAGTTTGGTGCGAGGGGGGGCTGTTCAGGCAGTGAAAACGCTTATAGAGCTGCCGGGGCATAATATTGACCCAAAGGGATGGGAGGGTCAGGCTATGGTGGTGGCAACGCGGGACTATCACCCGCAGATTTTTCGCCTGCTTGTTGATGCAGGGGCGTCTTTGGAAAAGGGGCAAGAGTGTCTTATATCTGCCGTAAGGTCTGAAGGCGTAGATATTGTTGATGCGGTATTGGCGTTGGCAGAAGAAAAACAGGTTGAATTTGATTTAGATCAAGCTTTACTACGCGCTGCGAGATGTTATTCCCCGAAGATTGTGGAGAGGCTTGTTAAGGCGGGTGCAAATATAGAATGCCGGGATGAAAGAGGGCGTACGCCTATTATGATTGCCGTGCAATCCGGACGGAAGGAAGTCCCCCAAAAACTCCACGATCTGGGCGCGAAGATTGACGTGCGGGATGGGGACGGTATGTCTGTTATCGACCATGCGCAGCGAGAGAACTGCGATGTACCCTTTATCAGGGCAGGGCAAACAGCAACGCCGGAAGAGTGCAGTGTGGATGTGAAAATATCCCGCTCCTTGACATGTACGTTCAATTTTTGGACACAGCAGGTTATTTACCAAAGCGATAAAGGCATTGCCGTGCAAAGCTTTTCCGATATGCCAAGGCAGGAGGCGATTGCGGAGGCATACGAAATGCTCAAAGAAAAAC
Source organism: Alphaproteobacteria bacterium (assembly GCA_028817795.1). Classification (GTDB taxonomy): domain Bacteria; phylum Pseudomonadota; class Alphaproteobacteria; order Micavibrionales; family UBA2020; genus JAPPOU01. The sequence goes on along the minus strand of JAPPOU010000144.1, from coordinate 3,001 downwards.
TGCAGGGCAAAAAAGCGCCGGAATATAGCCCGGCACCATGTAAGGTCAGCCAGATCAAACCATTTAAGCAAGCGCGATAGTTACATGCGTGGCAGCGTGACGCCGGCCTGGTCCATATATTTTCCGGCTTTGTCGGCATACGAAATTTCACACGCGCCTTCACCCTTCAGGAACAAGAACTGGGCGATGCCTTCGTTGGCGTAAACCTTGGCGGGCAGGGGGGTGGTGTTGGAAATTTCCAGCGTGACCTGCCCTGTCCATTCCGGCTCTAACGGTGTGACGTTGACGATCAACCCGCAGCGGGCATAGGTGCTTTTGCCAAGGCAAATCACAAGAACGTCACGTGGTACTTTAAACGTTTCGACCGTGCGGCACAGAACAAAGCTGTTGGGCGGAATGACGCAAACATCTGTTTTGCGGCGTACAAAACTGGCGTCATTAAAGTTTTTGGGGTCGACAATGGCGTTATCGACATTGGTGAAAATCATGAACTCGTCCGACAGGCGGCAGTCATAGCCATAGGATGACAGGCCGTATGAAATCACGCCTTCACGTCTTTGCTTTTCTTCGAACGGCGTAATCATGCCGTTATGAAGGGATTGTTCACGAATCCAGCTATCGGGCATGATGGGCATTATTTTTTCTCCTGTTTATCTTGTGTGTTGCGCGCACGCGCTTGCTGCTTGCGCTTGGCAAGGTTTTGGCGCAGGGCCGCGGCTTTGGCATCGGCGCGGCGTTGCTGTTCATCGGCCTTGGTCATGACCAGTTAATCCAATCTGTAAATGCTGTTAGCAGTATTATGCCGCCGAAAATGATTCTATACCACGCAAAAATGCGGAAATCGTGCTGGCCGACATAACGCAGCAGCCAGCGGACGCACAGGAATGCTGATATAAAGGCGGCGATGCCGGCTGTGACGTACAGCGGCCATTCTGATGACAGGGCAAGGGAATCACGTGTTTTCCACAGGGCATAAACCGTAGCGCCGCCGATCATAGGCATGGCGAGAAAGAAAGAAAACTCGGTTGCTACCGTGCGCGATAACCCCACAAAAACGCCGCCGATAATGGTCGCGCCAGAACGACTGGTACCGGGAATGAGGGAGAGACACTGTATCGCGCCGATTTTCAGGGCGTCTTTCCATGTGATGGCGTCTATGTCATTGACGGTTATTTTGTGCACACCTTTTGCAATACGATTTTCGACCCAGAAAATCACAAGACCGCCCAAGGCAAACATGGCGGCCACGACATAGGGTGTAAATAAAACATGTTCAATAATATCATGAAGCACAACACCCGCCGCAGCGGCAGGTATAAAGCCAATCAGCACGTTGGTGGCAAGGCGCTGTTCTTTTTTATCGTGGAAGACACCGCACGCCATGCGTAAAAGCCGTGCGCGGTATTGCCAGCAGACGGCCAGCAGTGCAGCGGATTGAATGGCGATCAGGAAAACAAAGGATGATCTAATGCCAAACCCAATAACATCGCGGGTTATAATCAGGTGCCCCGTGCTGGAAATGGGCAGGAACTCTGTCAGCCCTTCTACAATCCCCATCAGGGTGGCTTTCAGGTGCAGCAGTATATTCATGCGGCATCCTTCGTGCGTTTAAAAGGTTTCTGCCCCGTTGCAATGGCGTTGGAAAGATGCACGGCCATGCTTTTTTCATGTTTGGCCATGTCAAACAGCCAATGCTTTCTTTTTTCACGGTCCATTTCGTGCATCAATGCAGCCGGGTCTGTTACGGCGGGTTTATTAGCCGCATAGGCCTGTTGCAATACGGGCGGCAGGCGTTCCATGGCGTTTTCGGGCAGGGGGATATCGTCTTTAAACGGGTAATCGCAGGCAAAGCCGCCAAAGCGCACGGTCATCAGCCTTTTTCCTGTCGTGTTTGGCATCCGGCCATGCCAGACGCGGTTCAGAAAGAAGTAAAAATCACCAATGCCGCCGTTGATTTCGGTGCAGTCGGGGGCCAGTTTTCGCCGGAGTTTTTCGGTGAAATAATCTGCTTTATAAGCCAGCGGCGCTGACATGATTCTTTCTTTCGCCCAGCGCCGACCGGCGCGGATCAGGCTGTCCGGCCCCAGCATCATGTCCCACTGCGGGCGGTAATCAAGCCAGTGTGTGCTCTTGATTGCACCCGTATTGCCGCTGTTAGGAGCACGCATGTCATCAAAATAAATGCCAAAGGTAAATTCGCCGGGCGTATCGACATGCCATTGGTGCGGTATCTGGAAACTTTTGGGGTCGCCATCCATCAGGCCGCTGGAACGGCGGGCGAGATCAATGCGCATCCGGTAATCAGGGCCGACAACCTTGCGCATCATATACTTGATAGCATCGTGCGACAAAATTTCAGACATCATCCCCGCAAGGCCGGGGCTGAGCATGGAAACATGCCAGACGCTGTGCATCATCGGCAGGTATGTCGATTTGTGCCCGCTTTTATAGGCGGCGTTGTTTTCATCGTGCGGCAATTTTTCAAACCCGTCCAGAATAGCGGCAAGGTCTTTGCGCACGGCCATCACATCAGATGGCGCAAAAAATCCGGGAACGACAAAAAAGCCGTCTTTGCGTACTTGCTGATAAAGCTCTTCACCGTTCATGGCGCAGCCCTGTTGGTTGGATATTCAGATGAGGTGCCATCTTATGATGACGGGTCGCCAAGGGCAAGTCGTAGGAGGGTGGGTAAGTTATTGTTTTAAAACAGATAATTTTGCCCCGTTTTTACGGAGGTGTAAAAGGTTGGCTGTGCATAGCGCTTTATCCCCGTTCAGGGAGACAAACTTCTCTTCTGCCTCCCGCACGGCTTCGTCAGAAAGCGTGTCAAAACTGACAGGGGGGTGGATGGTATTTGTGCCGGTTTCAAGGTCGCGGGTTTTTATGGTGACCATACGGCTTTTCATGTTGAAGGTATGAGTGATGATTGTGTTGCTGTCCAGTTGCGGTTCGACATGGGTGACAACGTTTTCCTGAACTTTTCGGTGCCAGAGATTTTTGG
>JAPPOU010000077.1 GCA_028817795.1 Alphaproteobacteria bacterium | reverse complement strand
GTCCATGCCTGTGGTTTTGGTATCGGCCCGCGCTGCAAGGGCAAGGCATTTTTTTTCATCATGAAGGGTGCGTATTATTTCATGGGCCAGTTCTTCTCCGGCGTCTTTGGGGGAGAGGCGTTGAATGCGTTTTTCGGTTTTCGGCCACTCTCTGGCCCGTTGTTCATTTATTTTTTGAAGTTTAGCTTTTGTTTCTTCCAGGTTCATCATTTCTTACATTCTTTGCTTCACATTGTTTTGTGGGCGCAAAATCTTCCGTTTTGTTTTCGTGCCTTGGCCAGCGGCGGTTTGAAATGCTTTTGTCACAAAAGAAATGCGGGCCACTTCGAGCATTTCAATTATTTTATCCTTGTGGTCCACCCAGTCGGGTAGCGCCTGCGCGATATCAAGGGCTGTTTGCCCGGCATGGTTTTTTGTTTCCGTGCTCGCGCCCAGATCAAGCAGGTTGCTGATCGTATCTATGTACCCAGATTTTGTGGCATACATCAGCGCCGTCATACCGTCATCACTCGCCTGCGCTTCCGGATTACTTTTTTGTAAAAGCAATAGATGGGTCATCATTGCATTTCCCCCTGAGGCGGCCATTATCAGCGGCGTTTGTCCATAGCGGTTGACAGCGTCTATGTCTACATTTCGCTTGTCTTTTATTCTTAATATGGTGCGCAAAATTGCTGGATAGCCAAGAAGCGCGGCAAGATGTAGAGCTGTGCAGCCATCTTTATCAATAGCTGTAAGGTCCGCGCCGCTTTCAATGATCTTTTCTGCCATGTCTGTATGGCCTTTTTTGAGTGCGCGGAGCAGCGGCGTGTTGCGGCTCTCGTCTTTGACTTCCAGATCGGCCTTGCCGAGCTCGATCAAAAGCCTGCAGTCGATCGGGCTGAAGGTGCTGGCGCTTTTTCTGACCTCATTCAGCAATGCCTTGCCCGCTTCTTCGGGCGACATTTGACGTATGGAGTCTTTTAGCTCTTTGTATTCCCGATTCTCTTTTTCTCTTTTTGTTTCCTGCGTGCTCATATGTTGTGTCCTTGTGGCGCTTTTTTTGCAGATGGACGGCGAATGACGCGTCTTGTCCGCGTGCCTTGGTCAGCGGCTTTTTTAAAGCTTTCGGTGACTTGCCATCTGCGGGCTTCTTCTATGTCTTGAATGATCGGGGCCATGGCCTTTGCGTATGTAGGTCTGCTTTTTAATGTATGGGCGATGTCGAGCGCGGTGTGCCCTTCCTTATCCTTAAGCTCTGTGCTGGCGCGGTGACCGATAATGATTTTGACGGCTTCTTCACTTTGGCCTTCGACTGCAAACATCAGCGCTGTTTTCCCGTTGTTTGATTGCATGTCGACTTTGGCACCGTATTCAAGGAGTCCTTTCGCAAGGGGGCTGTGCCCCAGCACTGCTGCGATCATCAAAGGGGTCATGCCCTCGTTTGTGGTAGCGTTCAGATTAGCTTTTTCTGCAATCAGGGCATACATGGTTTGCCCGAAGTTCAGATTCACGGCATAGTGCAGCGCGGTAAAGCCATGTTTGTCCGCGCTCTCGATATTTATGCCTTTATTGATAAGCATATCTGCGACCACAGGTTCGCCCGCCTCTATGGCAAGGGAGAGGAGTGTTTTGTTTTCTTCATCCTTTAGGTGGATATCCGCCTTTCCGGCATCAATCAGCGCGATGCACCATTGTTCATGAGCGTTGCCGGGGTTTTTCTTTAATTCTTTGAGCAGCTCCTTCCCGGCCTGTTGAGGGGATAATTTTTGCGCCTTTTCTGCCAAGGCGGCTTCTTTCCTTTCACGTTCTTCATTTGCTTTTTGAATGGCGGCGTTTATCTGTTCTAGCTTCATGTCTTATGCCTCCGGTCCAGATTTTGGGCGTGGGCGAAGCACTTTTCGTTTTTTTTGCGTGCCGCGTTCGGCAGCCTTGGAAAACGTTTCTTCTATATGTCGTTTAAGGGTTGAAATAATCACGGGTAGCGCCTGACTGTGCGGGAATTTTTCTTGCAGAAGGTTTTGCGCGGTGTCTATTGCTGTGTGCCCGTTTTTATCTTGGGTATTGGGATTGGCGCTATGTTTCAACAGGAGATGCGTAATATCTTTTTCCTGCGACATGGCGGCATATATCAGTGGTGTGTAGCCATGTATGTCCTGTGCTTCTATATTCGCCTTGTGCGAAAGAAGTTCTTTCACTGTTGCGGCTTCCCCCATCATAACAGCAAACATCAAGGGGGTCATACCCTCGTTTTGTGAATTACTCGCTTCCGTATCTGCGCCTTTCTCCAGCAAGAGACGTGCAGTTTCAGTGGGGCCGCATAAGGCGGCATAGTGAAGGGCGGATCGCCCTTTGTCATCAACAGCTTCCAGATCATCAGCGTTATTGATAAGCGCATGTGCGGTTGAAAATGCTTTTTGTTCAATTGCGCGGTGCAGAACTGTGCGTTGGGCGGAATCCCTGACATTCGGATCTGCCCGGCCATGTTCGGCCAGTATGGCGCATTTATCCCAATTGGGGGATTCCGTGTTTTTGCTCAGCTCTGCCAGCAGCGCCAGCCCAGCTTCCCAAGGTGACATCATTTCGGCAAGCGCTTTAAACGCTGCCAGTGAGTTGTCTGTACTGTTTTTTTGCTGGCCTTCCATACCTTACACCTCCAGTCCTGATTTTTGGTGTGGGTGTATAATTTTTCTTTTTTGAGCTGTGCCCTCTTCTGCAGCGGCGGTGAAGGTTTTGCGGATGTGGTGGGTGCGGATGGCTTGGGCAAGATCGTGGTGGCCATTTTCTGCCGCGAGGTCCCACGCCGTTTGACCCTTTTTTGTTTTCAGGCCTGCGTCCGCGCCGTTTTCGATAAGGGTAAGGGCGGTGTCTGTGTGGCCATGCAATGCCGCGCAGATAAGGGGGGTGTTCCCGTTTTTGTTCTGCGTATCTATTACCGCGCCTTTTTCAATGAGGGTAAGGGCGATGTCGGTATAGCCCTCCCGTGCTGCCTGGATGAGGGCGGTGTTCCCGTATTGGTCTTGCGTATCTATGGCCGCGCCTTTGTCGAGGAGGGCATGGGTGATATCGATGCTGCTGTTATATGCTGCCCAGATGAGAGCAGTGCCCCCGTATTTGCCTTGCGCATTAAGGGCGGCACCATCGTTGATAAGCTGCAGGCACAGGGCGGCATCGCAGCTTTGATATGACTTATTGAGTTCGTCGATCAGGCGCTGCCCTTTTTCCTGTGGCGTTTCATGCGTCATGGCGCGGCCCTCATTTTCCGGCGGATGATTTTGCGTGGTTGTTTTGTGCCCTTTTTCGCAGCAGCGGTGAAGGTTTTGCGGATGTGGTGGTCGTGGATGACTTTGGCGAGGTCGTGGTGGTCCATTTCCTTTGCCAGCTCCCATGCGGTTTTATTTCCCTCTGTTCTCAGCCCTGTGTCTGCGCCTTTTTCAAGGAGGGCGTGGGTGATGTTGGTGTAACCATACCATGCCGCGAGGGTGAGGGCGTTTTCCCCGTGTTTGGTCTGCGTATCTACTGCTGCGCCGTTTTCGAGGAGAGTACGGGCGATGGCGGTGTGGCCACGCCATGCCGTGCGCATAAGGGCGGTGTACCCATCGTTGTCCTGCGCATTAGGGGCGACGCCATTGGCGATCAACCGTAGGCACAGGGCGGTATCGCATTCGCCCGGTGATTTATTGAGTTCCGCGATCAGGCGCTGGCCTTTTTCCTGTGGTGTTTCATGCGTCATGGCGCGGCCCCCATTTTCCGGCGGATGATTTTACGTGGTTGTTTTGTGCCCTTTTTCGCAGCAGCGGTGAAAGTTTTGCGGATGTGGTGGGTGCGGATGGCTTGGGCAAGATCGTGGTGCCCATTTTCTGCCGCGAGGTCCCACGCCGTTTGCCCCTTCTTTGTTTTCAGCCCTGCGTCCGCGCCTTTTTCGAGGAGGGCGTGGGTGATATCGGTGCGACCATACCATGCCGCGTAGGTGAGGGCGGTGTTCCCTTTTTCGTTCTGCATATCCGTGTCCGCGCCTTTTTCGAGGAGGGCAAGGGCGAGGTCGGTATGGCCATACGCTGCTGCGAGGAGGAGGGCGGTGTCCCCGTATTCGGTCCTCGTGTTGAGAGAGGCACCGGCGGCGATCAACCGTAGGCACAGGGTGGTATTGCATTCCTGTGGTGCTTTCCTGAGCTCCGCGATCAGGCGCTGGCCTTTTTGCTCAGACTCTTTTGTGTTGTTTTTTTGTCCGGCCACCATGTGGCTTTCCCCCTGTTCCCATACTTTTACCCATAAAAATGATACAATATATGAACGGGCAAGTCAAATTTTATGGCAAAATGTTGAGAAAAAGACAAAAAAAACCGCCCTTTTTTAAGGGGCGGTTGTGAAGACATCACGAGGAGGCACAGATGAAATTCAAAATTTCCAAAAACCTATGTGTGTGTATCTATTTTCAGGATACACCCGTCCCCGTTATCGCGGGGTTAACAGCAGAATCGGATTATTTAAGACTTTATTAACCTTTGGGGGTAAGCCGTTGTTTTTAAAGATTCCCGTCCAAATCTTTATCCGCATTTTTCTTTGCTTTTGCGGGTTTTTTGCCCTTGGCCGATTTATCTTTCAGGCGGGTGCGGTGCAGGGCGTCGGCTTCTTCAAGGATAGGGTAGGCGATCAGCGATAAATAACTGTTAATTCGCCTGAGGTCCCGAAGGATATCAAGATGCAGTGACGATGTGGCAATGGTTTCGGCCACCCCTTCCGACAGGCGCTTGAAATGGCTTTCGGCGGCCAGAATCTCTTGCTTGCGCATGGCGGTTTTGTCTTTGAACAGTTTTTTTGCCATTGAGACATCGCCGGTCATAAAGACGTTTTGCGCCAGTTTCAAGCTTTCCATGACGCTGGTGTGCAGGGCTGAAATTTCGGCAAAGCCTTGGCGCGAGAAATGGTCCTGATTGTGGATTTTCTTGGCGGCCATTTCCAAAAGGTTTTTATCGATGATATCGCCGATATGCTCAAGGTTTGTCGAGAATGTCATGATCTGCATATACCGGCGGCTTTCCGCGCTATCAAAGCTTTGCGTTGACAGGCGGGCCATGTAATTTTTGCAGGCTTCGTAAAGGGTATCGACGGTGCCTTCAAGGTTGCGGATGTTTTGCAGCATATGCGCATCGTTGTTGCGCAGGCATTCCAGTGTTTGGTCCAGCATTTTTTCAACGATATCGCTGATGCGCAGGGTTTCCCGCGCCACGCTGGCCAGCGCGGCCGGTGGCTGGTCAAAGGCCGTGGGGTCAAGATAGCGCGGCAGGCTTTCGTCCTCTTCCCGTGGGCGGTCGGGCAAGATCACCTCCGATACCCGTGTCATGGAATGAATAAAGGGCAAGAACATCATCGCGACAATCAAGTTGAACGCGGTGTGAAAGTTCACGACCATGCGCGCAGGATCAGCATGCAGGGATTCGATAAACGGGATGACAAGGGATTCCATGAAGGGCAGGAAGATAACGACGCCCAGCCCCCGGATCAAAAGGTTGCCCAGCGGCACGCGCCGCCCCGCCGGAATATCGCGCATCGTCATGATGACGGGCGCAAGGGCGCTGCCGATGTTTGCGCCCAGCACCAGATACAGGCCTAGCTCAATAGGGATGGTGCCGGCGGCGACAAAGCTCATGTACAACAGCACCATGCCAAGGCCGGAATGGACAAGCCATGTGATGAGCACGGAGAGGGAAATGGCCAGAATGGGCTGGCTGCGCAACGGCGCGACCAGAACTTCCATGGCAGGAGATTCTTTTAAGGGCGTTGCTGCTTCACGGATCATAGAGAGCGCAATCAGGGCCAGTGCAATGCCGACAAGTGTGCGACCCAGATATTTGTACTGGCTGGCCTCCATCGTTGAATTGACAAGGAACCCCGAAACCAAAAGCACGGGGACGAGCCAGTGCAGGTCCAGCGACATAAACTGTGCGGCCAGCGTTGTGCCGACGTCCGCGCCCAGCATCAGGGCGATGGCCCCCGCAATGGTGACGACGTTGCGGGCCGCAAAGGAGGACACGATCAGGCTGGTCGCGGTTGAAGACTGCAAAATGGTTGCGACAAAGACCCCGACGCCAAAAGCTTTAAACCTGTTGCTGGTCGAGTTTGAGATGACACGGCGGAGCGATGCGCCAAAAGCGCGGTTCAACCCGCCGGAAACCATGCTGACCCCCCAGAGGAGGAGGCAGACACCGCCTGCGATGTGGATAAGTATTTGCGTTGCGTTAATGGTGGTTACTCCGGGTTAGTGAACATCCGACCATACCTTTTTCTTCACGGCATATAAAATGCCGGCAAAGATCAGCAGATACAGTATAACTTTCACACCCATTTGTTTCCGCTCATCCTGATACGGCTCGGACGCCCAGGCCAGAAACTGCGTGACGTCCCGCGATGCCTGTTCCAGCGAAGCGCTGGTGCCGTCGGAATATGTGACCAGACCATCCACCAACGGCGGTGCCATCGATAATTTGTGGCCGGGAAAATATTTGTTGTAGTACTGGCCGGGCAGCATCTCTTCGCCTTCGGGTACATCTTCGTATCCCGTCAAAAGGGCATAGAGGTAATCTTCCCCGTTGTGCCGCGCTTTTATAATCAGTGACAAGTCAGGCGGCATGGCGCCGTTATTGACAGCGCGGGCGGCTTTGTCGTTGGCAAAGGGTTTGACGAATTTGTCTGCAGGGCGGGCCTGACGCTCAAACATGTCGCCATCATCGTTGGGGCCGTCCATTACGGTGTATTCTGCGGCAAGGGCTTTGATTTGCGCATCGCTGTACCCAAGGCCGGAAAGATTGCGATAGTGCATGTGGTCCAGCGCGTGGCAGGCGGCGCAGACCTCCTTGAATACTTGAAACCCGCGTTGCAAGGCAGCTTTATCATAGGTGCTGAAAACGCCATGATGCGGCCATTGCATGTCCGGCGGTGTGGGCGCATCGGTTGCTGCCAGAACGGGCGATGCCGTCAGCAGTAGCGCGGTGGCGATAGCGGCGAAGGTTTTTTTCATTGTTCGTTGTCCCTTCAGTGTTTGCAGCACGGATCGTCTGAAATCGTGGCGGGTGGCGTTTTGGTTTTTTCAACGCGGCTTAATACCGGCACGATAACAAGGAAGTGCAGGAAGTAATAAACCGTGCCAATGCAGCCAATGGTGGCGGGCAATCCTTCGGGCGGTTTTGCACCGGCATACCCCAGGCCAAACATGGACACCAAAAGCATAAGGAGGCACCATTTGTAAACCGGGCGGTAACGCGCAGATTTCACTGGCGACCTGTCCAGCCATGGCAGGAACAAAAGAATGCCAATTGAGCCGAACATGGCAATGACGCCCTGCAGCTTGGCTGTAAGGGGGCCGATATCCATCGTGAAGCTTCTGAGGATCGCGTAGAACGGCAGGAAATACCATTCGGGTACAATATGCGGCGGCGTTTGCATCGCATCATATGGCTTGAAGTGGTCAAATTCCGTCAGGGCCAGTGGCGCGAAAAAGACGGTGGCAAAAAAGACGATCAGGAACGCAACCAGCGCAAACGAGTCTTTTGCAACGAAATAAGGGTTGAACGGCACGGTATCTTTTTTCGATTTCGGCTCAACGCCCGTGGGGTTGTTAGAGCCTGTGACATGCAATGCCCAGACGTGAATGAAGACAACGCCCAGAATAACGAAAGGCAACAGGAAGTGCAGCGCGAACAAACGGTTCAGCGTGGGCGTGCCCACGGAAAAGCCGCCCCATATCCACGTCACGATCGGATCGCCAATGACGGGGAAGGCGGTAAACAGGCTGGTAATCACCTGCACGCCCCAGCCTGACATTTGGCTCCACGGCAGCGCATAGCCCATGAAGGCAGTCGCCATCATCAGCAAAAAGATAAAGACGCCAAAAATCCACAGCAATTCACGCGGGGCGCGGTAGGAGCCATAGTAAAGCCCGCGCGCAATGTGGATGTAGACGGCGATAAAAAAGAATGACGCGCCGTTCATGTGCACATAGCGGATCAGCCAGCCGTAGTTGACATCACGCATAATGCGCTCAACGCTGTTAAACGCCATATCGCCATGCGGCACGAAATGCATGGCAAGGAACAGGCCGGTGGCGATCATAATCATCAACATGACCATGGCAATGCCGCCAAAGCTCCACAGATAGTTGCAGTTTTTCGGCATCGGGAATGTGCCGTATTCCTTGGTCATCATCGTGAAGATGGGCAGGCGACTGTCGATCCATTCGATGACGGGGTTGTCGAATTTTTCTCTGTTACCGGGTGCGGACATGTCAGGTTCCTGTTTCTTTTGTTATTAACCGATACGGATCAGCGTGTCCGAAACGAAGGTATAGGGCGGCACCTCAAGATTTGTCGGCGCAGGACCTTTGCGGATGCGGCCTGATGTATCGTAGTGCGAGCCGTGGCAGGGGCAGAAATACCCGCCGAACTCACCCTTGGGGTCACCCGATTTTGCACCCAGCGGAATGCAGCCAAGATGCGTGCACACGCCTTTGATAACGAGCCACGCTGCTTTTTGCGTGCGGTCCGCGTCGGTTTGCGTATCGCGCAGGTCGGCGCTGTCATCTGTTTGGGCCTGTTCGATTTCTGCTGCCGTCCTGTGGCGAATGAAAACCGGCATGCCGCGCCAGACGGCGACAATTGCCTGCCCCACGGCAACGCTGCTGATATCAATTTCGGTTGTGGCCAGGGCGAGCGCGTCCTTGGCAGGATTCATGCTGTCAACCAAAGGCCAGGCGGCTGCGCCTGCTGCCACGGCACCCATGGCCCCTGCTGTCAGATAAAGAAAATCGCGTCGTGTTGTGCCGTCTTTCGTGGCGTCCATATTTGTTCTTCCTTGTTGCGGACTTATCCGGAAAAGCCAAAAATAAAACAGTGGACTCTGTTTCAGCGGCGATAGTACTCTTAAAAAGCAACAAAATAAACGGTTTGGGTGAAAAAAATGAGCGCGTCTGAACAATCTGGTAAATCGCTGATTCCCCTTCTTCATGGGCGGGCGCTTGATTTCATAAAAATATGCGCGGCCTTGTGCATGGTTATTGACCATATCGACCATCTCTGGCTGCAGCGCGAAGTGCATATGTTCTTTTTTATTGGCAGGGCGACATTCCCTTTGTTTTGTTACGGCGTTGCGACGGCTTTGATCCGGGCCGAGTCCGAAGAAAAAGTTTTTCGTTATGTCAAAATCATGATTGTGCTGGCGCTTATATCAGAGCCGATTTCTGAATTCGTACGTCATCAGTCCCTTATGAACGTTATTTTCACGCTGGCGGCGGGCGCCGTGTTTGCAACCATGGCCGAGAAAATGAAAAGCGCCCATGTCATGTTGTGTTACGCGGCGGCGATGGCTGTTTCGCTATGCATGGCATTGCCGATCGAGTTTGGATTGACGGGCGTTGTTTTGCCCTCGGCCTTTTTAATGGTGTTGCGCGGGCGTAAAGGTTTTGGCATATGGTTGTTCTTGCTTTTACTGACGGTGAACCAGACGGGCTTTGTCGCGCAAGCCATGGACCTTGCGCCGGGAACAGGCATGGGGGCCATGCTGACGGTGTTTTTTATGACGGGCGCGGCGACATGTATTTTCCCTGTTTTGTTTATGGAGGTGGGAAAATGCCTGGACCAAACGCAGCGCTATCTGTCCCGCTATTTCCTGCATGTGTTTTATCCTGTGCATCTGGCGGTTTTGTGGGGGCTGGGTTTTGTTTTCTTCCCCGATAGCCTGCCCGTACTGTGTGATTGCAACGGGGCTGGGTAGGAAACGTGCGCCTTTGTCTTTACGAACCTGATATTCCCCAGAATGCGGGCACGTTGATGCGTCTTTGCGCTTGTCTTGGCGTGCCGCTGGATATTGTGGAGCCGTGCGGATTTCTTCTCACAGACAAAAACCTGAAGCGGGCGGGGATGGATTATATCGGGCATCTCGATATGGCGCGCCATACGGGGTGGGCAGCTTTCCAAGAAACGCATGTGGGGGTGCGCCGCGTTTTGCTGACAACGAAAGCGGAGACGCTTTTGCCTGATTTTTCTTTTCAGGGCAGCGACATCTTAATCGTGGGGCGCGAGAGCGCGGGGGTGCCGGACCATGTGCATGCGGATTGCCCGGCGCAGGTGAAAGTACCAATGATTTCAGGTGTGCGTTCTTTAAATGTCGCCGTTTCGGCAGGGATGGTGCTGGGTGAAGCCCTGCGGCAAACAGGGCGGTGGCCGTCCTGATTTTATGCAGCGGACGGGTTGATTTTCGCGCCGCACTGGCGCTTAATGCCGCGTATTAAGGAGACAAGGTATGACGAACCCCGCCCCAAAAGACGAAGGCACGGCGCTGCGCGAGGCTGCCGAGACATGGTTTGTATCCTTGCGTGATGATATTTGCGCGGCATTTGAAAAAGTTGAAGATGATTTGGCAGACACCTATGCGGACCGTCCGGCCGGGCGATTTGAACGCAAAAGCTGGGACCGGAAAAATGAAGACGGTAGCACGGGTGGCGGCGGTGTCATGTCGATTATGCGCGGGCGTGTCTTTGAAAAAGTCGGCGTCAATGTCTCTACGGTTTACGGTACATTCTCCGAAGCGTTTCGAAAGCAGATTCCGGGCGCGGAAGGGGATGGTGGTTTCTTTGCAACGGGCATCAGCCTTGTGGCACATATGCAATCGCCGCTTGTGCCCGCCGTGCATATGAATACGCGTCATATCGTCACGACAAAAAGCTGGTTTGGCGGCGGGGCGGATTTAACGCCCATGTTTCCCGATGATAATGATACGCGTGATTTCCATGCGGCGTTGCAGGCCGCTTGTGATGCGCATGATGTGGAATATTACCCCAAGTTTAAAAAATGGTGCGATGAATATTTCTTTTTACCCCATAGGAACGAGCCACGTGGCGTTGGCGGCATTTTTTACGACTACCTTGATAGCGGCAATAAGGATGCAGATTTTACGTTCACGCAGGATGTGGGCCGTGCTTTTTTAAAGGTATACCCTGAAATTGTCCGCCGCCATATGGACAAACCGTGGACGGCAGAACAGCGCGATCATCAATTGGTAAAACGCGGGCGTTATGCGGAGTTTAATTTAATTCATGACCGTGGCACGCAGTTCGGCCTGAAAACAGGCGGTAATACCGAGGCGATTTTGATGTCGCTGCCGCCGGAAGTGAAGTGGCCGTAATTTATCCCGGCAAAAGGGCGTGGTAATAGCCCCAGGCATTGCCGCTCACGTTTGTGATGCAGGCCTGCGCCCTATTCACGCAGTTTGCGCAATTGGTGCCGTCGATAGTTGTTGTGGTGGCGTTAAACAAAGCAGTGAAGGCGGCGTCCGACATAACGGGCATGGTGATGCTGCTGTAAAGCTTATCGTTGATCCTTTCACAACTGTCGTTGTTGTTGACATCTGCAATAAAAACAATGTCTCCTATCGTAACATCTGTGCCGCCCACGCCGGTGACGATCGAGTCTGGAGAAATAGCCGTATCCCATGCAACTGTGCTGCTATTTCCTGAAGGGCCTGTGCGCGACATATAGGCAACCCCGCCGCCATAGGGGTGGTGTATTTTGTAGCGGTGCGGTGCGGTGTTCCAGCCCACATCTCCCTCCACGAGTGTTGAAAGATTGCTGTACAGGCTTGCAGGGTCTGCGCCACTGGCAATCATCTGCCGGATGGCAGCGGACAAGGTGCTGGAATAGGTGAGCAAGCGGCTGATTTGTTCGTCGCGGGTGGCGGCATCGCCATAGGCTAAATGATCGTCATTGGTGCTGCGGGTGACAACGGCAGACAGGGCGGCCAGCAGTGCAACGGCAATCAGGATAATGAACAGGATATTGCCTTTACGGCCTATATTGCTTGTATCTGTCTTATCAAGTTGAGGCATGGTGCGATCCCGTTGAAATTCTTGCATGAAAGCCCTTTTACGGCAGTTTAGCCCCCCGAACGGCCCCTGCAAACGACATTTTTTTTGACATAATATTACTTTTTGTGTAGAATAATGAGAAGAAAGTAAGAGAAAACAGCGTGCTGACAGGGGTGCTGTGAACAAAGCGGCTTATCAGTTTTTCAAAACTCAATCGCCGCAAGAGC
>JAPPOU010000106.1:1102-12086 GCA_028817795.1 Alphaproteobacteria bacterium | reverse complement strand
TGAATTTATAGACGCAGCCCCCCTATTTCCTGTTAATATGGTCTGATTAAAGGCAAAGCCACGAACGAGGGAGTGTGTGCCATGTCAAAAAAAATTCTGATCGTTGAAGATAATGAACTGAATATGAAGCTCTTTGACGACCTGTTGGGCGCGCATGGCTATGAAACCGTTAAAACCCGCGATGGCATGAAAGTGCTTGATCTGGCGCGTGAACATGCGCCCGACCTTATCATTATGGATATACAACTTCCCGAAGTCTCCGGGCTGGAAGTCACACAATGGCTGAAAAAGGATGACGATCTTAAGTCCATCCCCGTCGTTGCCGTCACGGCTTTTGCCATGAAGGGCGATGAGGAAAAGATTCGCGCCGGCGGATGCGAAGATTACCTCTCAAAACCCATCTCGATTACGGAATTTATGGCCGTGGTCGAAAAATACCTTGGCTAGCCCAGCAGGGCCGCTAAGTGCCCCACTGTTAAGGCTTTCTTTAGCATTCCTGCTTAATCTGGAGCATGAAATGAATGGGTTTGGACACAAACGGAACCGGTAGAGATTTATGACAGCACGCGTCCTCGTCGTCGATGATATTTTACCCAACGTCAAACTGTTGGAAGCCAAGCTGAGCGGGGAATATTTTGACGTCATCACCGCCACCAGCGGCACCGAAGGGCTGGAAAAAGCACGATCACAAACACCCGATATCGTACTGCTCGATGTGATGATGCCGGGGATGGACGGTTTTGAAGTTTGCGAACACTTAAAAAACGATCCCGCAACAGCGCATATTCCTGTTGTGATGGTCACAGCTTTAACAGACGCCACCGACCGCGTGCGCGGGCTGGAGGCAGGCGCAGATGACTTTCTATCCAAACCCGTAAACGACGTGGCGCTGATGGCGCGTGTGCGCTCCCTTGTGCGCCTGAAAATGACGGTGGATGAATGGCGCATTCGCGAAAACACGGCAACGCAACTGGGCGTGATGCAGGGCAAAGGCACCTTCATGGCCGAGTCCCCTGAAAAAGCACGCGTGCTGGTGATTGAAGACAAACCCTTTGAAAGCGAAAAATTCGTTGAAACCTTAAAGCGCGATGACGACGACATCATGGCCGTGCGCAATGGCGAGCAAGGCATTGCGCTGGGTCATATCAATGATTTCGACATCATCATCGTCAGCCTGAACCTTGCCAGTGAAGATGGTCTCAGGCTCTGTTCACATCTTAGGTCCAACGAAAGAACACGCGCTGTCCCTATCTTGATGATTGGGGAAGAAACGGATATGCCGCGCATTGCCCAAGGGCTTGAAATTGGCGCGCATGATTACATTCTACGCCCTGTTGATCGTAACGAGCTTTTGGCCCGCGTGCGCACACAGATCCGCCGCAAGCGCTATCAGGACCGCCTGCGCAACAATTACGAGCAAAGCCTGTCCATGGCACTGACAGACAGCCTGACCGGGCTTTTCAACCGCCGCTATCTGATGGTGCACCTTGAAAAGCTTTTAAAGAAAAACGTCGAAGCCCGCAAAACCATGTGCGTCATGACGCTGGACATCGACCACTTCAAGAAAATCAACGACAGTTACGGCCACGGTGTGGGCGATGAAGTTTTAAAAACATTTTCAGAGCGCACTGCGCAGCGCCTGCGTGGCTTTGACCTTGTCACCCGCATGGGGGGCGAGGAATTTGTCGTGATCCTGCCCGACATCAACCATGACATGGCGGTACAGGTCGCAGAACGCCTGCGCAAAGGCATTGGCGACACACTATTTAAAGTCAGTGCCCCTGAAGGCGAAATTCCCGTGACCGTCAGCATTGGCGCCGTGCTTATTCAAGGCGAAGACATTACCGTGGAAGAAGCGCTCCGCCGTTCCGATGACGAGCTGTACCGCGCCAAGGAAGGCGGCCGCAACCGCTGCTATTTCGCAGGCGAAGGCTTGATTACAAAAGACGCGGCGGCAGCAAGCTAATCTCATAAGATAACCGGCATGTGTGTGCCTATAAAAAGAAAGGCGGGGCCATGTACCCCGCCTTTCGCAATTTTGATGTGTGTGTATCTTACTTCAGCTTGCCTTCAACAAACTCCACATGCTCACCAGCAATGGGGTCATACTTTTTCAGCTTCAGTTTTTCTGTTGTGTTACGCGTGTTCTTTTGCGTGTAGTAGCAATAGCCTGTGCCAGCGGAGCTGACCATACGGACTTTGACGCGTGGGCCTTTCTTTGCCATGGCTTTTTCCTTCCTTATGTGCCGCCCCTTTACGGGCGGGAAAATCCTTCAAGACGGGCAGAATAGCCATCCGTTCCGGAAAGTCAAGGGAAACTCAAATATTTCCCATAATTTTAAGGCTTGAGGTGAAATTCCTTTGTCACCAACTTGTCTTTCTCGGTGCCCACCAGCCTGAATTCCCCGCTGGCCGCATCGGCCACCATGGCAAGGCGGCTGTATTTATTGGCCAAGGGCGGCGTGAACCACTGGAACCCGTCTTGGTTGACCTTGGCAGGGTCAATGCCACGCGCCCCTTCGTAGCGGGCGTAGTTGTCAAACCCGCGCCCGGTCCAGCCATCGCCCACGCCATTCAACTGGGTCTGGAAGTGGTTGGTGGTAAAAACACGGTCCGGCTCGGTATCGCTGGCAATTTCACGCACAACGGCCTTTTTCTCCAAGCGCTCGATCACGCAGCCCTCCCCTTCCTTCACGCCTGTCAGGGTAAAGATAACGGGGGAGGCAATCGGCGTATTGGTCAGCATGTCTTTTGCTTCGTTGTAGTTTGCAGCGTTTTCAAAAACATGGCGCAGCAAGTGCCCTGCGGGCATTGCGTTCGATTTGAAAACACGGCCATGCGTGCGGAACCAGTCCGTAACGGGACCGCCAAAAAAGTGCCTTTGCATAGGCGCTTGATTAATCGCAGCCGCAAAACGCCCCTTGGCAACGCCGTTAAACGTTGCTGTCAGGCCGGGCCATGTAATGTTGTGAAATTCGCCCGCAGGACCCTTCTGGTGGACGACGGCAATATGCTTGCCCATGCCTTTAATCAACCAATCCATGACGCGCACCAGTTGCGGCGCTTTCCGCTCCGGTGTTTTCAACGCGCCCGTTGTGCAGCTCCACTCATAAATAACGTTGTGTGCATAAACGCCCTTTTCACCGACGACCTTGGCCGTATCCTTGATTTCTTCGTAATAAGGGTTCTTCGTTTTTTTCAGCCACCATTTCGATACCGTATCCATGACCGGATAGACAAACGGCGCGACCACGCGGGAAAACCAGCCAAGCTGTCCGCGTGTCAATCGCGCAAGCTTTTGGATTTTATCTTTTTGTGAACGCACAAACCCTGCCATGCCGCCCTCGCGCGCATCGATCAGCGGAATTTCCACCAATGCATCATCTTGCGGTTTTTTGCGTTTTTTGAACAAATTTTTCATGACCATTCCAAACGTAAAAATGAAGTAGAGCTATTCGGATAGCGGCTATACACCACTTTGGTCAAGCCCTATCTACCAGAATACGGCGCGCCAACGGGTAAAACCTTGTTTGGCACGGCCGCAGCCCTCTGCTGCACCGCAACAGGCAGACCCGCGTAAAGCTGTTTTGTTGCTTCAATAATATTCACGCCGCCAAAGGCATTAAAAAATCTTTGTCCCAGCCGTTCCCATACAGGCGCTGCCGCCAGCATCAATCGCGATGCAGAGGGCGGGACAAACAGGGCACGCTCCGCCCGTTCCGGCGCAAACAAGTGATCTTTTAACAACCGCCGCACCTGTTGCATGGAATAGGGTGCACCGTGACCAAAGGGCGTTGAATCTGTCCGCGCCCAAATGCCTGTGCGGTTGGGCACAATCAACAATAACCGCCCCTGCCCTGACAGCACGCGCCAGCATTCAGACAACAGCGCCTGCGCCGCTTCATCGTTTTGAAAAGCATGCACAGCCACAACCATGTCAACAGAATTAGTTTCTATCGGCAAACCCGCCGCGCCATAAACGCATGTCAGCCCATCGGTATTTTGCGGCCAGTGCACAGCTCCCATCTGCGCCGGCATCAGGGCAGCTACGCGCTCCGCTTCTTGCAAAAAAGCATTCAGGTATGGCAGCGCATAACCAATACCCAACACGCGGCGCGCTGCGACATCGGGCCAGAAACGGCGGATATGCTGGCGCAAAAGGCGCTTGACGATCAGCCCTTGCGATGAGTCATAGAACTCCTTTAAATCAACCGATGTCATGTGCATGTTGCAACGCCCTTTGAATATCGGGGATCAATGGCACATCCGCAGGCGGCATGTCGTAAGAGACAAGCTCCTCTGCCGTTGCCCAAGCAAGCCCCTGCCCTTCGTTCGCCTTCATCTTCCCCTGCCATGCCCGCACCAGAAAAACAGGCATGAACAAATGAAAATCACTGTAGTCGTGGGACGCAAAAGCCAGTGGCGTCATATCTTTGGCCTGAACAGTAATGCCCAGCTCTTCATCAAGCTCGCGCATCAATGCGCATTCAGGCGTTTCCCCGGTTTCGATCTTGCCGCCCGGAAATTCCCACAGGCCCGCCATGCTGCGCCCCGCCGGACGTTGCGCCAACAAAACACGGTTCTGGCCATCCACCAGCGCTGCTGCAGAAACATAAACGATTTTTTTCTTTGCCACCGCCATCACGGGGAGGGATTATGGCCGCCTGCCGGACGCGGGCGGCGTTCTTTAAATGCCACGTAATCTTCTTTCAGGCGCGGATAAACCTCGGCCAAAATACGCGCATCAATCAAGGCACCATGGCCTTTTTCATCACGCACGCTCCGGTCCACGCTGTAACGGTCCGCGACTTTATCCAGCGTTGCCCCTTTATCGCCAAACATTTCTTCTGACCATGACCGCACATTGACCCACTGCTCACGCGCAAAATAGGGCAGACCTGCGGTCGCCATTTCAAAATCAACCATGGCTTTGTCCAGCACATAGCCTTCCTTTTCACCACGACAAGTGATGACGATAGGCGCATCGCCCACAAATTTTTTGAACTCCGCCGCAATCTCGGAAAAGCGGGGCTTGTCCGACAGAAAATTCGCCGTCAGGCCGTGGACCTTTTCTGCTTCCGGATCAAGATCACGTTCCGGGTTGATATAGGCATGAAATTCCAAACCGGTGGGCAGGCCGTCACGCAGCTCCACCGCCGCGATCTCGACAACGCGGTGCCCGTCACGCAATTCCAGCCCGGTCGTTTCAACGTCCAGCACAATTTCCCGACCCTGACGGGATGTTTTACCAAAATGTTTCAATAAATTCATAACCTTGCGTTTTTACGCTCCCCACCCTTCTTTGTCAATCGGGCTTGCATTATATGCCCAATCACCTATGATCCCCGCATGTGGGAAAAAACTGATATATCCAAAGAGCTTAACGACCCTGCCCCCTGCTGTCGCGGGTGTCTTGGGGGCGATCTTTCCCTGATCGGCCATAAAGATGGCTTTGATCTTCTGCGCTGCGCGGACTGCAAAACCGTGATTGCCGGGCCATTGCCATCCGAAGAAGAACTGGCCCGTTATTATTACAGCCACGGAAAAACATCTGACTACCTGCGCAAAAGGGATGCAAAAATCCGGCGCGGACTGCACCGCGTGAAAAAAATATTGCGCGCCCGCCCGCCGGGGAGAAAGTTTTTAGATATTGGCTGCAACATCGGCTTTACTGTCGAAGCCGCACACCAATTGGGGCTGGAAGCCTATGGCATCGACATTGATACAGACGCAATAGAACAGGCCCGCCTGCATTATCCCGCCGCAGGGCGCTTTGAAGCCGTACCGGTTGAAGATTACGCCACACGCGGCGATACGTTTGACATGATCTATATGTCCGAAGTTGTCGAGCACGTGCGCGATCCTGATACATTTATTGCTGCCGTCGCAAAACTGCTGCGCCCCGGCGGGGTTTTATACATCACCGCGCCCGATGGCGCCCATTTCGCCGTACCGCGCGATTTTGCAAGCTGGGGCATGGTCTGCCCGCCGCAGCATCTTACTTTCTTTTCCCGCACCGGCATGAAAAAGCTTTTGGCCCGCCACGGGCTGGATATCCGCAGCTTCAGCATCGCTTTCAAGCCCGGAATCAAGGCCTTAGCCCGCAAAACCGAGGCCTGACCCCAGAGATTTACATATCATTAACAATATTCCGGTAAAATAGCCTGAAAGCCATGGGGAGGGAAAATGGCGCAGGCACCGGTCGTTACATCACTGGACAGAGGTCAATATCAGTCGTATCTGAACTTTATGGCGGAATTACGTCGCGATAACGTCACCATCGCCATGCGCGAATCCGACAGACTGAAACCTTATCTGGGTGCCCTTTCGGCCACGCTGCGCGAAGATATTGCCGCCGCGCATGGACACCTCGATACGCAAACAACCGAGCGGCTGGAGCGGCTGGCCGATCCCGACACCTTACATACGCTGTTTCGCAAAGTTGCAGAAACGACCAAAAACACAATCCTGACCGAATTCGTGGTTGTTCCACAATCCTTGCTGCAAGAAAGTGATTACAAAAATATAGGCGATACCTATTTTGGCGGCGACGTTAAATATGACGGAAGAAATTTCACGCTTGCCTTCATTCAGGTGTTTGAAAAAGATGATGACAACAAAAAGAAAAGCTCTACCTCTGTTCCCGTCTTCGCACTTGACAGCGATATGCTCGACGTCATCGCGCCGCATGGCTCTGAAAAACTGCTGCGGGCGCTGCAAACCGTCACTACAGCCGGCAACCATGACATGCTGCACCATTACACAAACACAACTTTAAACACAGACATTGCAAATTCAGTCAGAACATCAAAATTCCCGCTTGAGACAAGCATAGAAAAATGGTCGGACAATTTCGGATACGGCGATACACAGGCACATAGCTATGAAAGCTGGCTGATGCTAAACCATGCCCGCGTGCGGCAAAAGCTGGAAGACGGACCGGAAGGGGAAGAGCTGCGCGCTGCCTGCGATACGTTCTTTGATGAGCTCACGCGCATTGGGCAAGAGATGAAAGAGGCCGATAACCCCAAAGCGCAAGAGGCGATCAATTATATCGGCACCGTCACATGCTTTATGATGGGGCGTTTTCTACCGCTGGATCATTCATTAATGGAACACGCGCTGACACGGCTGGAACAAGCCACCCCCAACCCGCAAAACACCATGGACAATGCCCAAAGCATCTTGTTCCGCGCACACCGGATGACAGACCCCGAAAGCCCGGACTATGATAAACGCGCGCACAGCGCACTGGAAAACTATTGGGTGAAACGCGGAAGTAAGCTTTTGCAAGCTACACGTAATATAGACAAAGAAGGGCTGAGCTATCAGGACATCAAAAAGCTTGAACTGGTCATGATTGCCCCATGGAGCATGGACCTGATGAGCCCTGGCATTCTGGGCACAGACCTGCGTGAAAAACAGGACCGTACAGGGCGCATCAACTATGAAATGATACATGCTGCCGCAGGGCAAGTGTCTTACAACCCTGTTGATGGCATGCGCACCTTCACAAACAAAGGCGGCGATACAGTGGAAGTGCATTACAAAAACGGCCGCCTGCACAATGACAATGGCCCAGCTATATCTGTGCAACAAAAAGACGGCACAAAAAATGAACATTGGCTTGAAAATGGCATCCTCAAGCGTTCCATTACACATTACAGTACAGGCCTGCGCACAGAAGAATGGTTCGACGAAAATGGCCGCTTACACCGTGACGATGGCCCGGCCTATATCACAACAAATACAGATGGCGAACGTACCGAAGAATGGTCGCAACACGGCACCCTGCACCGTGTCGGCGGGCCTGCGCAGGAAACGACGGGACCGGGTGGCTGCTATGAAAGAAAGTGGTTTCAAAACGGGAAGGAACACCGCGACGATGGTCCCTCTACCGAGAAATTCATCGCGAGCGGAACAAGGATTGAACGCTGGTGCCAAAATGGCGCTTTACACCGCAAAGACGGCCCGGCACAGACCAAGGAATACCGCAATGGTAGCAAAACAGTGGAATGGTTTTTGGATGGCCAGCCCCACCGCGAAGACGGGCCAGCAGTGATATCAATATATGAAGACGGCTCCAGCACAGAAACCTGGATGCGCAATGGACAGTTCCACCGCGAAGACGGCCCGGCTGTTATCGTCAAAGATTCAGATGGAAATATAACATCAGAAGAATGGTACGTTGAGGACAAGCTACACCGCGATGACGGCCCTGCTGAAATTAAAAGGAATAAAGACGGCGTTGTACTTCGTGAAACGTGGCGTCTTCATGGTGAACTGCACCGCGAGGACGGCCCCGCGCAAACCTTAAGAGATAAAAATGGCCACATAGGCGCAGAAGAATGGTGGCGCCATGGCGAACTACAGCGTGAAACCCTCAGAGAATGGAATGATAACGGAACCCTTCTGGCAGAAAGACACTTCCAAAACGGCCAGCTCCACCGCGAGGACGGACCCAGCCTCAGACGGTGGAACGACGATGGCACCCTTACTCATGAACAATGGCATCAAAACGGCCAGTACCACCGCGACGACGGGCCCAGCTTCAGGCTATGGAACATTGATGGCACTCTTACCGTGGAAGAATGGAAACGAAACGGCCAATTACATCGTGAGGACGGCCCCAGTTACAGCACATGGGATGAAAATGGGAAGCTTCTTGTGGAACAGCAGCATTTAAACGGCAGGCTGAAGCGTGATGACAGCACATATGAAGATACACATGCCGTGCACAGGAAATCCTTCAAAGAATCCTTTGATCTGGCCGCCACAAAAGGAACCGTAAAGAAAAGAAAAATAACAAGAAGCCCCGTCTGGTAAAGATAGACTATCGCGCCGTGCGCAGTTTTTCCAGCAGTCCATCCGACGGCGTGCCATCAACGGCAAGACTGGACCGCCTTTGGAAAGCGCGGATGGCATCACCCGTACGGTCATCCATCGCGCCGCTGGTGCTGCCCTGCGGCAGGAAGCCAAGGCGGACAAGCTCGGCCTGTGTATCAGCAACAATGTTACCCGCAAAGGATGGCGGTGCAGCGCGGCCGCTTTCTTCAACAGGGGAGATATCCCCCTCACCCACGCCGCCCGATGCAGGCGCGATGCTGGCAACGCTTAATGCGTAATCCCTATCAGCCACGGCCACCATTTGTTGTTTAATACGGCGCACGGCTGCGCTGGCGTCATCATGGCCCTCGTTAGCTGCCACCTGATACCACTCCGCCGCGCCGTCAAGATCAACGCCACTGCCGACAAAACCGCTTTCGTACAAAACGCCAAGGTTAAAGGCCGCCTGCGATACGCCCGCATTTGCCGCTTGTTTAAACCACGCAACGCCGCGGTTGATATCGCGTTTCGCGCCAATCCCCTCGACATAGGCAATGCCAAGATTATACATCGCCTCTGGGTGGCCCTGTTTTGCAGAGCGCTTGTACCAGCCCATCGCTTTGTTAACATCGCGGCCAACGCCCATGCCCTGCTGGAACATGACGCCCAGATTATAATCGGCATTGGCAATGCCGCCTTCGGATGCGCGGCCAAACCAATAGGCGGCGCGTTTAAAGTCTTGCGCCACCAGTTCACCCGCCGCGTAGAGCGTGCCCAGATCATGCTGCGCTTCGTGCACGCCTTCAAAGGCTCGCGCCTCCATATCCGCCAGCTTGCGCGGCAGGTTGGGGTCACGCGCAATCACGCCAATACGGGCGGGAGCCGTATCAACACGCCCGGAACGCGCAGGCGCTGCCACTGGTGCAGGTTTTGTTTCAGCAGCAGGCGCAATTTCAACAACAGAATCTTCCACCTGCGGCACAGGGGTAGGTTTTGCAGGTGCCGCCGCAACCTTGGCCGGGGCAGATTTGGCCGGGCTAACTTTGGCTGGCGCGATTTCCACCGTCACCGGCGCAACGGGCGCAGCCTCAACAGGGGGCGCGGTCTTCACGGCAACTTTTGGCTTTACGGGTGCGGGCGGTATCTCTTCCACCTGCGCTTGTTCTATCAGCTCTTCTTCCGCCGCCTCAACCATTTCACCTGAAGCGGGCGCAATCGCAGCGACAGATTCCGCCGCCGCAACCACGTCTTCGGACGCGATGACAGAAGAAGCCGGGGCAATCTCGATCACTTCGGCGACTTCGTAATCCGGTGTGTCGTCAGGTTCGGCAGATACCGTTTCCACAGGCGGTTCCGCCACTGTTTCTTCAGGCGTCAGGCTTTCAACATCGGGCAGAGCCGCGATATCGATGCCATAGGGCACTTCAATCTCAAACTGTTGCGATGGGCGGGCGGTCTCTGTGGCCTGCTGCGGCACATCCTTTACATTGCGCCACGATGCGCGTTCCTGCTCTAGCTGCGCGACCTGTGTTTGCAATTGATCCAGACGATCCAGCGCCGCCAACTGCTGGCGCGTTAAGCCCGGCTGGACGGGATCACGAAACACAACAATCGACAAGGCCACAAGCGCCAGTGCGCTGCTCATCAGCGATGCCGTCACCGTCCATTTCGGGGCATTGCCGTCAATGGGCATGGCGGTTTGCGTTGCGGGGTCAACGGATACGGGCAAATACAACTTGCCGGTTTTTTCATCCACCGTTGCGGCAGATTCGATCAAGGCCAAGCGCCGCGCTAAGCTGTCGCGCTCTTCCTCGACCCGTTCCAGTTTTTTGCCCAAAACCTCGATGGCGCGGAACATTTCGATGTTCACGCGCTCTTGATGCGGCAGAAGAGACAGTGCTGCCTCTTTCGCCGTCTGTTGCTTGCTCGTGCCGGTTTTGCCAACCATACGACCCAAATCCCTATGTGGCGGGGGCGTTCCATGCCCAGAACAGGCGCGGAAGCCGCAGATTCAATTAGATATAACCCGAAGTTGGACCAACTGTAGCAGATTCACGCCCCGAATGCACAGCAGAAATTATATTATTTTTCGTAATAAAAAAACATTGGTTAATTTGCAGCGCCCTCTTGCAAAAAGGCATAATCCTTTATATTTTTG
>JAPPOU010000106.1:0-1092 GCA_028817795.1 Alphaproteobacteria bacterium | reverse complement strand
GTTGGGGTATAGCCAAGCGGTAAGGCAGCGGTTTTTGGTATCGCCATTCCTAGGTTCGAATCCTAGTACCCCAGCCATCTTATATTCAACAGGAACGCGCAATAAAAAACGAACACGCTTCGAGCAAGCACGTTGAAATCGAAAATGCTATGTTCAAAATGGGCGAGAGCAGTGGCTCTCACATTCTGGCGGAGAAAATACGTGTTTTGTTGGACGCTTTTCATGCCGCCGAGAAAAACGGCGAATGCCCCGACAACCATATTATCCTGCAAATTATGAGGGATGTCATCGCCCCTCATCTCTGCGCTGCCGATAAGCAAAACTGAGAAGAATTATCGCAGGACAACCGCCCCACCTAAAGCAAGCATGGTGGCGGCTTTCATGGGGCTGGATATCACTGGCCCATCACCCCCTCCTGACGACCCCCTTGCAAAAAGACATAATACCATATACACTCCCCCCATCATGACACATAAATCAGGCATTCACATTATGGGCGGCGGCACAATGTCGCATATCCGTTCCCACTTCGCGATTACGGCAGCCGCCTATGGCGGTACGGCGCGGGCGTTGCACGCGTTGCTGGAAAAACAGGGAATCTCTTCGGAGCTTCACCTGACAAAAATGGCCTGCATGGGCCAGTCCAATGTGGAAACAAACGCAGATGCCGCAAAGCTGACGCAAGACCTGATCGCAGACCCTGCCTGCAAAGCCATTATCTTTAACTTTGCCGTGGCGGATTTCGAAGGGCAGATCGGGGATGTGCCCTCTGGCAAATACGCCACGCGTTTAAGATCACGCGATGCAGGGCAGGACCCCATGCACCTGAAACCATCTGACAAAGTTGTGCCCAATATCAAGACAGCCCGCCCCGACATATTCCTTGTCGCGTTCAAGACAACGACCCACGAAGATGAACAAGAACAGATCAGGCGTGGTATGAAATTGCTAAACGATTCCCAGGCAGACCTGATCCTTGCCAACGATACCGGCACACGGCGCAATATCCTGATTGGCAAGGGCGGGAAAATCCTGTGCGATACGAAAGACCGCGCCGCCGCGCTGCAGGCCATTGCCGATATCGTCGCAAAC
>JAPPOU010000072.1 GCA_028817795.1 Alphaproteobacteria bacterium | reverse complement strand
ATATTATACATAACAAATAAATATTTCATGGTTATTGGGTTGAGAAGATGAAAGACGTCGAAAGCAATAAAAAAGAACGCAGCGCGGTGGGTAAATTGATAGCTCCAGTCATCGAATGGATGGGCCGTCATCCGTATATCGCCACCATTCTCGCATTCGGTACAGGTTTGGCGGCGGGAACGAATGCGGTTTACGAAGGGACACGTCTTTTTTCTGAGGGATTTGATGAGCGGGAAAAGGGGTGGGCGGAATGTGCTCAGCTTGAATACGCAGGTGACACGTGTTCTCCCGAACAAAAAAAGGCGGCTGAAGTGATTAGACGTGATGCGGATATTGCCGTTTTTGCGGGCGGTGTGCCCCTGTCATTAGCATTTAGTGGCACAACAGTTTTTGTGCTTCGCAAAAAACGGAAAAAAGAAACAACGGCTGCAGCCAAACCTGTTTAACCTTTTTCCTCCTGCACCGCATCCGCCAGAAAATTCAGTGACAAAACCGTGATGAAAATCATCATGCCGGGCCAGATGGCAAGGCTGGCGTGCTCCCATATATTATCCTGCGCGTTTGACAGCATGTTGCCCCAACTTGCAGCGGGGGGCTTTATGCCCAGCCCTAAAAAGCTGAGCGCACTTTCAACTAAAATAATATTACCAGCCGCCAGCGCTGCTGCGACCAGCACGGTGCTTTTAACGTTTGGCAGGATATGACGCCATATAATCCGTGCAGGTTTGACGCCAAGAGCCTTTGCGGCGCGGATAAATTCCATTTTCTTGAGCGTTAGTGTGCGCGCGCGGGCAAGACGAGCTACGGTTGTCCAACCCAACAATGCAATCAACAGGGTGATTTTGTAAAGATCGGCGTTGGCGTGCGGGGCCAGCCCTAGTTTTTGTATGTCGACAGCCGACAATATAATCAAAAGCGGCAGGGCGGGCAGGGCGATCAGGAAGTCTGTCAGGCGCATGAGCGCGGCATCGGCTATGCCGCCGCGCCATCCCGCGATCACGCCAATCAATGTGCCGATCGTGCAGGCGATCAGCGTTGCCAGAAACGCAACAGTTAGCGAAACCCGCCCGCCTGTCAGCAATCGTGCAAATAAATCACGCCCCAGTTCATCTGTGCCCAGCCAGTGCGTGGCGGATGGGGGCTGGAATCTTGCAAGAATATCTGCTTCTGTTGCGGAAACTTGTAGTATGCCGGTGATGGGGCCTGATAAGAAGCAACACAGGGTGATGATGGCAAGCAGGGCAAGGGGCAGGGATTTCTTCATGCGCGTACTCTGGGGTCCAGATAGCGATAGAGAATATCGGCTATGAAATTGGCGATGAGGACCAATGTCGTCAGGACAAGGAAACCCGCCAGCGCAAGGTTGTAATCATTACCCATCACGGCATCGAACATTAATTTCCCCATGCCGGGAAAGGCGAAGACAGTTTCAATGGTGACGGCACCGCCGCTGATGACGCCAAGGTCCAGCATAAAAATGGTTAGCACGGGCGCGGCGGCATTGCGAAAAGCGTGATGCCACAGGGTGCGCGGCACGGAACAACCCTTGGCGCGGGCCGTGCGGATATGGTCTGCCTTTAAGGCGCCCACCATCGCGCTACGTGTGTGTCGCGTGTAAACGGCAAGACTGGCAAGCCCCATGGTCACAACGGGCAAAATCAGGGAAACGGGATTCCCCATGTCGGCGGAGGCGGGCAGCCAGTTGTTTTGCGCCGCGCAAAAAACAATCAGCATGATGCCTGTCCAGAACGGCGGGGCGGAGAGGCCCGCGAGCGTGGCAACATTAATGGCGGCATCGCGGCGCGTGTGTTTGTGGTGCGCGGCATATATCCCTAGCGGTATGGCGGCAATAACGGTGAAAAGCAATGCGCTGCCCATTAAGGCAAGCGTATTCAAAAGGCGCGGCCCGATCACGCTTAAAACGGGCTGCCCGTAAAGACGGCTATACCCCATGTCTCCCGATAGTGCCGTTGCAAGCCAGTGCGTATAGCGGCTGAATAAAGGTTGATCGAGGCCATAAAGGGTGCGAAGACGTGCCGCGTCTTCTGGCGTCATTTGCGGATTGCCTGCCAGCATCAGGTCAACGGGGTCGCCCGGCATCAGGCCGATCAACATGAAAACGGCTAGCGACATGAGCAGCAAAACGCCGGTCATTTGTAAAAAGCGATGGAAAATGCCTGTCATTCCGTGGTGTCGTCTTGCGCGGGTATGGGGGTTTGCGGCCCGGCGGATACACGCGGTTTTAGTTTTTCGCGTTCCAGCCGTACTTTTTCTGCATTAATAGATTGTTCCGTGCCGTAGCGTAGCGCAAAGCGAAGATTGGCCCATTCTTGTTTTGGAACAAGGCTGTATTTTTCAATCTCCGGCGTCATGTTGGCGATCATTATGCAGGTTTCTGTCGGATCGTTTTGTGCGGGCTGTTTGGCATCGAATGCAAGTACATCCATTGTAACATCCATGGCTTCGGTGGTGCCTATGTCGACTAGAACATTTTGCTCGCTTATAGCTGCTGCTGTATAAAGCAGGTCGATCACACCGTGTAGGGTTTTTTGTACGTCTCCTAGTCCGCACCGCATGGAATCGTACTGCAGCCGGAAACGCATCATCATGGTCCAGAATTTTTTTTGTTCATCATCGCTGATATGGTGTGACCGGCGTATCAAGTCTATAACGTAAAAGGAGGGCATTTTGTGTATATGAGGGCGCATGGCGGAAAGAATATAAGAAGATTCGGAAAGGGGCCGTGCCCGCAGCCAACTGCTAATATCATCCATGTCTTCCGCATTTTGCGCTTCTGCAAGCATCACCTCCAGTCTTCCAAGGTCATGCATGCGCACTATTTTCAACTGTAACCAGTTGCGTGTACCCCAAAGACCAGCGGCAATATATGTCAGCATAAAGACAAACAACATACCTTTGAACATCCATCCAAAGACACGAAACTCAAGGCTCTTCAATCCCTTCCAGGCAATGGCGCCTTTGAATTTTTCAAGATTGCTCACGGCGCAGCGTTCCAATCTTCAATCCAGAATGTGGTGGGATGCATGTGCCCTGTTGGCGTTATGCCTTTAAGCCATGTGGGCACGATAAAGGCATTTGCCCGGAAATAAAGCGGCAGGGCGGGCAGGTCGCTCGCGTAAATGCTTTGTATGTCAGACCATAGTTTTTGGTTTGCGTTTTTCTCGCATACGACTTCCAGCTCGTTCAAGGAATAGTCCATAGCGGGGTTTTTGTAACCGGGATAGTTTTGCCCCGCGTAGTTGTTTTTTTCTGACGGTACCATGGTGCCGTGCAGGGTCGAACGAGGAATGTTGCGGGGGCTGCTCATCCAGGCATACATGACACCGCCGTCAAACATGCGCTTGCGCATGATTTCACCGAACAAGACGCGCGCGGGCAGCATTTGTATGTGCGCATCGATGCCGATTTTCTGCCAATAAGATTGTATGGCTTGCGCAACCGTGGCGCGGGTTTTGTTGCCTGCGGTTGAATATAGCGTGATGCTCAAGCGTCGCCCGTTCCCTTCGGCGCGTAGACCATCCGCGCCCCTTTTCCACCCGGCTTCGTCCAAAAGGGCTTCCGCCTTTGCAGGGTCATAGGGATAAAGCGTGACGTTTGGATCGTACACGGTATCCAGCGGGTTGATGTTGCTGTGCGCGATTTTTTGCTGTCCATCGAAGAGTGCCGTGTTCAGGCCTTCACGGTCGATGGCATGTATCAATGCCTGCCGGAGTTTATGATTGTTAAACGGCGGGCGGTCAAGCGGCAGGTCAATGTGTTCGTAAGTCAGGCCGGGTTTGTATGTGACGGTATATTGTCCGGGCTTTGTTTTGTTGAGGCGTTTTTCAAAGTCCAACGCTTCGTCTAATAGCAGCCCCAATTCCCCGGCGATATAATCAATGTCGCCGGATAGGAGATTGGCTGACAGCGATGATGAGTTTTCAATGGTGCGGAACGTAACGGTTTCAAAGGCCGGTGCTTTACCTGCCCAGTGTGCATTTTTGTCTATTTTGATGGCGCTGCCGGTTTTAACGTCCGCGATTTTATAAGGCCCCATATGCAGGCCCGGTGTTGCGGGTTTTGTGTTGTAAAGGGTGCGGTTGATGTAGGTGGCCGGGTCTTTTTCAAAAACGGCGCGTTCCAGATGTTCCGGCAGCGGGTAGAAATCTGCCAGCGCGGCAAATTCACATTGTTGCTTGGCGAAAACGACGGTGAATGTTTTGTCATCTTCTATACGTATGTCTGCAATGTCACGTGTATACAGGTCAGCATTGCTGGCCCCGGATTTGGGGTGTTTTCCAACTTCCCACGCAAAAACAAAATCTTTTGCGGTCAAGGGCGTGCCATCGGCCCATGCCAGACCGTCTTTCAGGTGGTATGTGGCCTCTATTTTTCCATCTGCTGTTTTAATGGCGCGTCCGTTTTCAAAGGAAGGTAAAACAGTGCATAACAGGCACATGGGTTTCCAATCTGCAGCGTATGCGGCCAGCGGACGCAGCGTGGCCCCCAGTACATATGATTTTGCGACCATGGAATCAAACATGGGGTGCAGGGTCGAGGGATACTGGCTCATCCCGATTTTGAGATTATTATGGTCAGCGTGGGTTGGTGTGGTAATGGCAAGGCACAGTACCAGCATGAAAGTTTTTGCTATTTTCCGGGTGTTGATATTGAATATGAACATGACACAGGCCCTTTATGCTAGAGAGCATCATTTTACACGCAAGGTTTCGGGGAAGCAAACGATGAGAGAGCGTAGCGGCGGCAGAATTTTGGTGGAGGCCCTGCAGGCCGAAGGCGTCAAAAAGGTTTTTTGTGTGCCCGGCGAAAGTTATCTGGATGCATTGGATGCGCTGGTGGATGCGCCGGACGTGCGGGTTGTGACCTGCCGCCACGAAGGCGGCGCGGCTTTTATGGCGGAAGCTTATGCGAAACTGACGGGTCATGTCGGCGTGTGTTTCGTCACGCGGGGGCCGGGGGCCTGCAATGCCTCGATCGGCGTGCATACGGCACGGCAGGATTCAACGCCCATGGTGTTGCTGGTGGGGCAGGTGGCGCGTGACATGAAGGGGCGTGAGGCGTTTCAGGAAGTCGATTACGATGCGATGTTCGGCACGGTCGCCAAATGGACAGCGGAGGCGCAACATGCCTCTGATCTGCCGCAGCTTATCCGCCGCGCTTTTGAAGAAGCAAAAACAGGGCGGCCGGGCCCTGCGATTATTGCGCTGCCCGAAGATGTGCTGACCGAGCTTTCGGATGCTGCGATTGTACCGCCGCAACCTGTGGCGCATTTCGCCCCCAAGCCGCAGGATATGGCGAAAGTAAAAGAGATATTATCCGCTGCAAAAAAACCATTGGTCGTTCTGGGTGGCGGGTGCTGGACGGATGCGGCGACGGCGGCAATGGAAGCGTTTTGCGCACGTGTATCCCTTCCTGTTGCCGTTTCATTCCGCAGGCAGGATGCCTTTTCAAATCAGCATGACAGTTATGTAGGCGCTTTGGGCACAACATTGGCACCATCGTTGGCAGCGGGCGTGAAAGAAGCAGATGTTTTGCTGGTGGTGGGCAGCCGCCTTGGAGAAATACCGACACAAGGGTATAAACTTGTCACGCCGCCGGTGCCACGGCAAAAGCTGGTGCATGTCTATCCTGATGCAACGGAACTGAACAAGGTTTATAAAGCGGAGCTTGCCGTTCATAGCAGCGCGGTTGAATTTACAAATTTGTTGCAAGAGCTGGAACTAGACGGCGAGAAATGGGAGCCGTGGCGCGCGCAATTGCGCAAAGGGTATCTTGATTGGCGCAATATACCCTCGCGTGACAAATACACGCTGGATGTTGATGGCGTGATTGAGGATATTTTATCTGTCCTGCCTGAAGACGCGATCCTGACGACAGATGCCGGGAACTTTAGCAGTTGGGCGCAACGGCACGTGTTGTATAAAAGGCCTATGCGTCTTTTGGCGCCAACCTGCGGCGCGATGGGTTATAGCGTACCGGCGGGCGTTGCGGCTAGTTTAACGCATCCCGATCGCGCTGTTATTTCCTTTGTCGGCGATGGTGGGTTTTTAATGACGGGGCAGGAAATCGCAACGGCTATGCAGGCAGGGGCGCATCCCGTTATACTGTTATTCAATAACAATATGTACGGCACGATACGCATGCATCAGGAGCGTGACTATCCAGGGCGCGTCAAGGCGACGGACTTGACTAATCCTGATTTTGCAGCCTGGGCAGAAAGCTTTGGTGCAAGGGGATATGCGGTTGAGAAAAATGAAGATTTTCTGCCGGTTTTCAAGGAAGCGCTGCAGCTTAAAAAGCCGGTTGTTATAGAGCTGCGCATGAACGGAGAACAGATCGTCGCAGGCAAAACGATGGCCGAGGTCAGGGGCAAGTAGATGAAAATTTTATCACGGGCCGATTTCGTGGCGTTGGATGATTTTGTGGATACGCACCCCGTTAAGATTGATCTTGTCTATGCACAGCCCGATCATAAAGACAATGTTTTCAAAACCGCGCTTTACAGGTCCGGTGCCCGTATGTGGGGATACCGTGATCTGGTGGATATCGTTTTGCATGCAGCGGATATTTGCCACAAGGAAACAGGATATATTTTTGAACTTAAGGACTGCTTGCGCCCCATTGAAGCGCAACAGCGGATGATCGAGACAGAGATCGTCAAAGCCAATCCGCACTGGTTAAAGGAGCCTGACCAGTTGCTGTCTTTGCCGGGGCAGGGCGGGCACCCACGTGGCATGGCGGTGGATATTGTTTTGCTGGATGCGAATGGTGATGAAGTGGATATGGGCACGTCCTTTGACTATTTCACGCCTGATCCTGCGCGAAATCCGGCTGCACGCGATTTCACGGATTTACCGGATGATGTGCTGGAAAACCGCAAGGTATTGGAACGCGCCATGCTACAGGCCGGGGCTGCGGCAGGACATGAAATTTTGCCGCTACCATCTGAATGGTGGGATTTTCGTTTTCGTGCCGCCTATTCATCGCGGTTCAAGCCTGTGAGTGACAGGGACTTGCCGCCGGAGATGCGGATGGTGTAGGGCGATAAGTATTGCCTTGTACATAAAAATTTAATGTTTCTGTGGTGTAATACTTAAAATAAGGTATACTGTTGAAAAGATTGCAGTCTTGACGAAATCGGGGAACGGGGAAGCGATATGACGACAATTCTGGAAGCGATCGGTGTTGCGCGCCGCACCACGGAAAGCGACGAAGGCACGCAAGACGTGAACACGATTTTCGGCGGCTACCTGCAAACAGCGGATTTACAGCGCGCCAAGGTCTATGCCCATCAGCCAACGGC
The DNA here is from genome assembly GCA_028817795.1 of Alphaproteobacteria bacterium. Lineage (GTDB taxonomy): Bacteria > Pseudomonadota > Alphaproteobacteria > Micavibrionales > UBA2020 > JAPPOU01. The sequence continues at coordinate 4,914 of JAPPOU010000072.1, read as the reverse complement.
CCCTGCGGCAGCGCCTGCAAAGGCGGCAGCCCCTGCAGCCGGGATGATGGGGGGCGGGTCGTCCGGCGGCGGCAAGAAAGCGCCGGCCCCTGAAAACGCTCCTGCCGCGCAAGAATCAGGCGGCATATCACCCCGCGTGAACGAATATGAAATCTTCATCAACCAAAAAAATGCGCTGGCGTTTTTCATGAACCGTTCCCCCATTCTGGATGAGAATCCAGAGGAGGGGCCGTTCTGGTTCGTTATCGATAAACAGCGCATTATTGCAGGTACGGCAGATGCTTACGCGGTTTTCGAGGAGATTGAAGAGCGCCTTTTGGACGTGGCCCGCCGACGCGGCGTGATTACACTGGTGGAGTTTCAGGACCAGCAGCCTTACCGTATTACGCCTTGCTATCTCGTCGAGTCGCTTTGACGCATTTTTATCCCCCTGTTACGCTGAAAGCGGGGAACAGGAGAGATTCGCATGCGTGGGCTTTTTTCAGGAACATTCAATAAAACCGTACCGGCGGACGCGCGGGCGCGTTTGCGTTACCAGCTTTTGCAGGCCGTTTACCGCGGCGAGCACGAAACGGTCGATGCCCTGACGGTCAAGGGCGCGAAGTTTGATGCAGAGATGCTGCATGCCGCCGTCGGGTTGCAGGATACGGCACTGGTCGAAAAATGCCTGCAGCAAAAGGTGCGGCCGCTGGATGAAACGCTGTCTTTGGCCCTGCGTAAAAAAGACGCTTCCGTTTTTGGCTTGTTGCTGAAGGGCGCGGCCACGCTGTCAAAAGATGTTTTGACTCAAGTTGAACGCACGGGCACGCAGGAAATAAAAAAGCTGGCGCAGTTGCGTTTGCGGCATAGCTGACACAGCGCTTTTTTCTCTTCTAAAATATAGGTTTTTATTTTTCTTGGTTTTGTTGCGCTCCTGCGCAGGCAGGAGCCCAGCGGCGCAATGCGCCATTTATAAAAACAAAACCTGTAAGGTTTTGGCTGGGTCCCCGCCTGCGTGGGGACATGGGAAAGGGGCAGAAAATTTTTTTTGGTGACAAACGAATCGGTTTTCGTTATATTGAACTTAGGGTTTTAACTCATCAGGGGAGGTGCCATGGATTTCATCAGGCTACACGTCTTGCCCCCGTCGTCCGGAACGAAAGAAACGGCACGACTGGTCATCGCAAGCCCCGCAACACGCATCGTCCGCAGTATCAGCGCCTCCCCATGGGAGGTTTTTTTACGCCCGCAGGACGCTACGCGTTTCGCTATTCATTACCACGCACCACGACGCAAAACCAACAGGGGGGAATAGCATCATGGCAAAGAAATCAAAAGTTGCATCTTATCGCGCCAACCGCGCACCGGATACAAAGCGCGTTATGCGTAAGGGGTGGGACCCGCTGGATACGATGGAGGACAAGCGCGAAGGCTATATCCGCCATGTCCAGCCGCGCAGCCCCGGCCAAAAGGTGTTGATGGAAGCGATAGAAAAGGACAACCTTGTCTTTTCTATCGGCCCTGCGGGGACGGGGAAGACCTATCTGGCCATTGCCGCTGCTGTGGCGGCCTTTGAAAAAGGGCAGGTAGACCGGATTATCCTGTCACGCCCTGCCGTGGAGGCAGGCGAGAAAATCGGCTACCTGCCCGGCGATCTGGAAGACAAAATGGCCCCATACCTCAGGCCGTTATACGACGCGCTGAATGACCGCATGGGATTGAAGAGGCTAAAACAATGTATCGACAGCGGTGAAATTGAAATTGCGCCCATTGGCTACATGCGCGGGCGCACGCTGAACAATGCCTTTGTCGTGATTGACGAAGCGCAAAACTGCACATACGGGCAAATCAAAATGGTTGTATCGCGGTTGGGCTGGAATTCAACCATGGTCGTGACGGGGGACCCGGACCAAAGCGATTTGCTGGATGGTATATCGGGTCTGAAAGATATGTCTGACCGTTTGGAAGAAGTTGAAGGTATTGTTGTGCAGCGGTTGCACGAAGGCGATATCGTCCGCCACCCGCTGGTTGCCAAAATGCTCGAAGTGATTTAAACGGCACCTCCTTGGGTAAGCACACGGAAAAGGCCGGGGCGCTTTAAAACGCTCCGGCTTTTTTTATGCCCCGTTTTGGTATAGGCGTTGGCTGTTATAGCCAAGACCCAGCGCTACGCTGGAGAGTCTGTTTTCATCAGACAGGGCGGCATGTGGAAAGCTTTTTGTGATTGCGGCTTTTATAAGCGGGACTTCGGTTGTGCCGCCTGTTAAGACGACAAGATTGATAGCGTTGTTTTTGATGCCTGCCTGTTGTACGCAATTGTCCATGGCGCTAAAAATTGTATCAATATTATCGCCTATAGCGCCGTTAAATGCTGTGCGCGTCACGTCAATGGCAAGGCTATCTTCAATAAACGATAGAGATGCGCGGGCGCTCTCGTTGTCGGTCAGGTTTATTTTTGTATTTTCGACCACTGATAACATTTCATGCCCTGTTTCATCATGCAGGACCTTTATAAACCTGTTTAATTTTCTCTTGTCAGTGCATTGCCGGTAAATGTCATGGAGGGTTTTGCGCGTTTTTGCAGTGTAAAGAAAGTTCACCTTTGACCATTCCGACATATCGTGGAATGGCCCTGCAGGCATGGGCAGTTCCTGATTGTTTGCGGTATATGTGGTTTTATATCCCAGTATCGGCATAAAGGCGGAAAGGCTCAGGTTTTTATCAAGGTCGTTGCCGCCGGTGCGGACGCCGGTATTGGAAAGGATATCGTTTTTCCTGTCTATTTTGTCTTTATTGGCAGGGGACAGGCGAATGACGGTAAAATCGGATGTGCCGCCGCCAATGTCAGCGATCAACGCCAGTTTCTCGCTCTCTATTTTTCTTTCGTGGGCAAACGCGGCGGCGATGGGCTCATATTGGAATGCCACATTTTTGAACCCGACTGCTTTTGCAATGTTTTCTAGTTCGTTTTGTGCGCGTGTGTTAGCGGCGCTATCACTATCGACGAAATGAACTGGACGACCCATGACGACGTTTTTCAGTACTGTCTGGTATTCACTCTCGGCGCGGTCTTTGATGTGGCTTATAAAGTCTTTTAAAATGGTGTGAAATGTCTTGTGTTTGCCATTCACCTGTGTGCCTTGCTGCATTAGTGGTGTGCCCAGTATTCGTTTCAGGCTGCGCATAAAGCGCCCGTCTTCACCGTTGGTAAAGGCCTGCATCGCAGCGCGGCCAAAACGGGGTGCGCCGCTGGGAGGGTAAAACAGCGCACTGGGCAGCGTGACCTCGTCATCTTCTGTCTGGGCAAGTGTAATGCCGCCGCTTGTGTCGGTGATGGCCAAGGCTGAATTGGAGGTGCCGAAATCTATGCCGCAACTATGTGTCATGCCTGTTTCCCCTCCCTGCAAAAGGGCGTATTCATAACTAAACAGTGTGGCATTGTCAAGAAAACGTGACAGAGAACCTGTGCAGCGCTATAAAACCGTTCAGAAGTGGAGTTTTGATATGTCAGATTTCTTATATAGCACATTTTCTCCCCGTGCAGGTGTTTCACTGGCCTATCGCCGGTTTGAAGGCGGTGAGGATTTTCCCGGCGTCATTTTTCTGGGCGGGTTTAAATCCGATATGACCGGGGGGAAGGCAACATTTCTGGAAGAAGCCTGCACTGCTCGTAACCAAAGCTTTGTACGGTTTGATTATACGGGACACGGTTTTTCATCCGGCGTGTTTGAGGATGGCATGATCGGCAGCTGGCTGCAGGATGCGCTGGATGTGTTTGATACGCTGACAACAGGGCCGCAGATTGTGGTCGGTTCGTCCATGGGCGGGTGGATATCGTTGCTGCTGGCGCTGAAACGGAAAGAGCGCGTACACGGCCTGATCGGCATCGCCGCCGCTCCCGATTTCTCCGAGGATATTTTGCACCATGAGCTGACAGATACGCAAAAGGCGGAACTGGAAGAAAAAGGCATCACCTATAAACCCAGCGATTACGGCGATCCGTACCCCATCACCAAAAAGCTGCTGGATGAAGCGCGGGAAAACCATTTGTTGCTGCACGATAAGATTAATATCACCTGCCCCGTCCGCCTGTTGCATGGCAAACAGGATGATGCCGTGCCATGGCAGAAATCAGAGAGAATAAAACAAAAGCTGGTATCAAAAGATGTGCAGATTACATGGGTCGACGATGGCGACCACCGCCTGTCGCGGGATCAGGACCTTGCGCTGCTGGATGCGGCGGTACGGGCGCTGTCACGACCTTAAAGAAGGGATATTTCTTTTTAGATTGGTGGAACGCTGTGTTTCTGAGAGCTTCCCAAACGTGCCTGACTGAGGGCAGCATCGTATTCCAGATTGATTTGGCGCTCTGCGCTTTGATTGAAGTCGCTTGTGATCTGTGAGAGTGTTTGAAGCAGTTCTCGCAGGGGGCTGTTTCCAGGCGTTGAATTGATCTGGTTCCCCAAATCCCGTTTGATGCCGTGCAGTATGGTATTGCACTTTTTCCCCAGTATGCTGCCATATTTTTTTATGTCGGTTATTTTTTCGGAGCAGGTTTTTGTTTCCTTACCGTGATTTATAGCATTTATAGTAGATAAAGCACAGGCTCCAGCCGCACTGAGTAATATAATTGGGGTAAAGGGACTTGCGATCACAAAAGCGAAGGCTGCAGCGGTGAAACCTGAAAGCGCGGCGGTGGTCGCGTGTACAGCTGCACCATTACGGTTTGATTTTCTTTCGTCTTCCCATGATTGGATGGCTTCGGTTGTCTCTTTTTCAATATCTGTTTTGAGTGCGGTAAGCTGCGCTACTTTTGCTCCCGGATCCGTTGTTTGTTGCGCGCTGCTGATCTGGTCGGCCCAGCGAATGAAAAAATCATCTGTGGTTTCTTGTTGCGTGTTCTCTGCCATGTGTTTCAATTCCCCCCTTTAATAC
>JAPPOU010000086.1 GCA_028817795.1 Alphaproteobacteria bacterium | reverse complement strand
GATTTACATGCGCACAAGCGCCGCGCCCCATGTCAGCCCGCCACCCAAAGCTTCCATCAGAATCAGGTCGCCCTCCGCGATTCGGCCGTCTTCCACGGCTTCAGCCAAGGCCAGAGGAATCGATGCCGCCGAAGTATTTCCGTGATGATCGACAGTTAGCACCACTTTTTCAGAAGAAAGATTGAGCTTTTGCGCCGTGGATTCAATAATCCGGCTGTTCGCCTGATGCGGGACAAGATATTTTATTTCTGAAGAATCTATATTGTTTTCTTTAAGCGTTTCTTCAACAACTTCGCTCATCCGCTTTACAGCATGGCGGAAAACCTCGCGGCCATTCATGACGACATGGCCCCCGCTTTTGGTTGAGGACGGCCCTCCATTCACATAGAGCAAATCGCGATGCGCCCCCTCGGAATGCAGATGCGTTGACAGAATGCCACGATCTTCTTTCGTGCCTTTACCGCTGTCGTCCGCCTCCAGAATAACGGCCCCTGCCCCGTCCCCGAACAAAACGCAGGTGGTACGGTCATTCCAATCCAACAGGCTGGTGAAATGCTCGGCACCAATAACAAGGGCACGCTTGACCTGCCCCGCTTTTATAAAATTATCCGCTGTCGCCAAGGCAAAGACAAAGCCCGAACATACGGCCTGAAGATCAAAGGCAAACCCCTTGTCTCCCATGCCAATTTTATCCTGTACGGTAACAGCCGTCGCCGGAAAGACTTGGTCCGGCGTGGTTGTCGCCAAAAAGATGGCATCAATATCCGTGCCTTTCAGTCCCGCCTTTTCAAGCGCGCGCAGGGCAGCCTTGGTCGCCATGTCAGATGTTTTTTCGCCTTCAGCCGCCATATGGCGCGACTTAATGCCCGTCCGCTGCGCGATCCATTCATCTGATGTATCAACAATTTTTGCCAAATCATTGTTAGTTAATATTTTTTCTGGCAAGTAAGAGGCGCAAGAAATCAATTTTGAACGACGTGTCATGCGGCATCTTTCCCCAGCCCCAGCTTTTCAAGCTCGGCGGCAACTTTGTCATTAAAGCGGATCAATGCCATATCGGCGGCAACGCCAATCGCATTGGAAAACCCTATGGAATCTGTACCCCCATGGCTTTTGATGCAAAGGCCACGCAACCCCATCAGGCTGGCACCATTGTAATAACGCGGGTCGAGCCGTTTTTTCAGCGCCATCAACGCCGGATAGGCCAGCAATATACCCGGCAGACACAGGATAAAGCCAAGTTTCAACAGCAAAGACTTCTTAAACCCTTGTTTAGCCATGCGGATAATCAGCCGCGCCGTGCCCTCAATCGCTTTCAACGCGACATTGCCGGTAAAACCGTCTGTCACCACAACGTCCACTTCGCCCCTGCCGATATTATCGCCCTCGATAAAACCGACGTATTCACCGGGCAGGTGTTCCGCATTCGCAAACAGTTCCGCTGCGTCCTTTATCGTTTCCCGGCCCTTCATCGCCTCGGAACCTATATTCAACAACGCAATACGGGGGCTATTCACTTTTAATATTTCACGTGAAAAAACTCCGCCAAGCACGCCAAACTCAAGAAGGATTTGAGGCTCACAATCAACATTCGCGCCTAAATCCAGCATCACGCAACCCCGGCCCGGAACCTGTGTTGGCATAAACGTGGCAATCGCCGGGCGGCGAATACCGGGCAAAACTTTCAGGCTGAACTTGGCCATGGCCATCAAGGCCCCTGTATTCCCTGCAGAAACGACAGCCTGCGCTTCGCCATTGGCCACAGCATCAATCGCCAGACGCATGCTCGACTGGCGGCCTGTGCGCAATACGACTGAAGGTTTATCATCGCTGGTGACGCGGTCAGGCGTGTGACGCACATCCATAACATCCGAAAGCCCCGGATATCTGGATATCAGGGGCCGGATTTCAGCTTCATCGCCATAAATGATAAAACGAGCCTGCGGGTAACGACCACGCGCTTTATGCGCACCCTCAACAACAATGCGGGGCGCATCATCGCCCCCCATCCCGTCAAGTGCTATTACGAGATTCCCTGACACAACCTAAACGGCGTATCAGTTTTCGTCGATAATTTGTTCGCCCTTATACATGCCTGTCTTGCGGCAGACATGGTGCGGACGAACCAATTCACCCGTATGCTTGTCTTCAATGACATGGCAAGCCGTGAGGGCGTGGTGCGCGCGGCGCATATCCCTTCTGGACTTGGAGGTTTTCTTCTTTGGAACTGCCATGGTTTCTCACTCTTTCCTTGCGGCTTATCACCCCGTTTTCACGAAGGCGAGCCAGTTACATAACCCAGATTCACCCCTAAGGGCAAGAAAAATCTACCGATTCATACCCTATTTTCATCGTTTGACAAGGGTTTATATACGAAATTTTACGCGAGGCAATACCCTAATACATTGAAATTATTGTTGTTAATATTCCCCACCTCAAAGACAATTTATTAATATGTAAAAATATAAGATAATATTGTA
>JAPPOU010000146.1 GCA_028817795.1 Alphaproteobacteria bacterium | reverse complement strand
TCGTAAGCCAACTGGTTTTTGGCCAGCGGGCAACAAGCCACTGTCAGCGTCAAAACTGCAGCGAGTGCGACAACTCGCGCTGTGCGGCCAGAAAAAGAAAAAACAGCCATTGTGGTAAATCCGCCCCCGAAAAGTTGTGCTGATTATTCTTACAAAGACAGCTTTGACGTGTCAATGTCGGGCATAGCGGTTGTTTTACCGGAAAGCTTGGCTTGCTGGATTTTCATTTTCATATCCGCCGGAATATCCGCTTCCACCATCGCTGTCTGGTCTGAAATCACACCTTGCGACCAAAGGTGGAACAAAGACTGGTCAAAGGCGATCATCCCTGCGGAATTATTGTTAGCCATAACCTCCCTGATCCGCCCTGTCTCCCCCTTCATAATCAGCTCTTTGATAAGCGCTTCGTTCAAAAGAATTTCCAGCGCCACGACCAGATCGCCATCTACAGAACGCACAAGACGCTGCGCAACAATCGCGCGCAGGTTCATGGACAATGCAATACGTATCTGCTGCTGCCGTTCTTCGGGGAACAGGTTGATGACACGTTCGATCGCTTGGCTGGCGTTATTGGTGTGAATTGTGGCAAGACACAAGTGCCCGGTTTCGGCGGCTGCAATTGTTTGCTCCATCACCTCTGCATCGCGCACCTCGCCCACCAAAACCACATCAGGCTTTTGGCGCAGCGCGTTTTTCAAGGCCACGCTATATGATGATGTATCAATGCCGATCTCGCGTTGCGTGACAATGCCTTTCTGGTGTTCGTGATAATATTCAATCGGGTCTTCAATCGTAATGATATGCCCGCCCATCATACGGTTCCTATAATCCACCATTGAGGCCAAAGAAGTCGACTTACCCGATGACGTCACGCCAGACACCATGATAAGGCCACGCTTTTCCAATGACAGCGCTTCCATGATTTTCGGCAGGCGCAATTGCTCGAATGACGGAATAAGGCTGGTAATGCGGCGGATCACCATGCCCGTATGCTGGCGCTGGCGCAAAACATTGACGCGAAAGCGCCCTTCCTTGCCCATGTCGAATGCAAGGTTCAGTTCCATGTTGGAATCAAATTCGCGGCGCTGACGGCTTGTCAAAACCTCGTTCAGCATAACCTGCATATCTTCTTCCTGCAGGGCCTGGTCCCCCATCGGCTCCAAACGATCATCAATACGCAGCGTTGGCGGCACGCCCACCGTTAGGTACAGGTCGGTGGCCTGCTTTTGAATCATTTCGTTCAAATAGGCGTATATAGCGACTCCACTCAAAACGAATACCCTCCGTCATCATCCGCCGGCGGCTGCGCGGCTGGTTGCGGTGCCGGTTTGGCGACAGGCGGTGGCGTTTTTCCACCCCTGTTTTTTTGCGGTGCCGGCGATGCTTTCGGCGTTGCCTCTTCCGCTCCGTCATCCGTGCTGTCTTTCAGGCAGTCACGTGCCGTTTCTTCAGATATCTCACCTGCGGCCAGCAGGTCATTGACCGCATCTTCCATTGTCTGCATGCCATAGCGCGCACCCGTCTGGATCATGGAATAAATCTGCGCCAACTGGTTTTCGCGGATCAGGTTTCGGACAGCGCTTGTCCCCACCATAATTTCGTGCGCAGCGGCGCGGCCACCGCCCTCTTTTCTTAAAAGAGTTTGCGAAATAACGCCCTGTATGGAACTGGACAGCATTGCACGCACCATTTCTTTTTCCGCTGCGGGAAAAACGTCGATGATACGATCAATAGTTTTCGCTGCCGTGTTCGAGTGCAGGGTGCCAAACACCAAGTGGCCTGTTTCAGCGGCTGTCAGCGCCAATGCAATGGTTTCATGGTCCCGCATCTCACCGACCAGAATCACATCCGGGTCTTCCCGCAAGGCGGATTTCAGCGCACGCGCAAAGGAACGCGTGTCATTCCCCACCTCGCGATGGTTCACAAGGCCTTTTTTCGATTCATGAAAAAATTCCACCGGGTCTTCTACCGTCAGGATATGCGCAGCAGAGGTATCGTTAATATGATTTATCATCGCGGCCAGCGTTGTCGATTTACCTGAACCGGTTGGCCCCGTCACCAGCACCAATCCTTTTTCGAGTTCAGCCAAACGCCGCATAACGGGTGGCAGGCCCAATTGCTCCATTGTCGGAATTTGCGTCGGAATAACACGGAACACGGCGGCGGACCCTACCCGATTTGTGAAGGCATTGACACGAAAACGCGCGTTTTCACCAAAGGAAATCGCAAAATCGATTTCAAGGTCGCGTTCATAGGTTGCACGCTGTTCTTCCGTCATAATTGAAAACAACATGGTGCGAATGGAATCGCTGGTCAGCTCATCGGTTTTAATGCGCTGCAAATCACCATCAATACGCACAATCGGCTGGTTCTTGGCAGACAGATGCAAATCCGAGGCGTCATTGTCTTTCGTGAATTTTAAAAGTTCGGTGATTTCCATGCCTGTCGCCTCCCTGCTGCGCGCCCGTTTGCGGGCAGCGCTTTACCCATCCTTTACAATACCTCATACATCCTGAAAAAACGGTAAATCACGCTTGGCATAAAACTGGAAAAGATGCCATAAATATGATTATTGTAAATGCCGCCACCAAAGCTGGCCCGAACGGAAAGACCGTCTCATCCGTTTTATGTTTCCACCAAAGCGACAAGGCAACGCCCGCTGCGCCGGATAAAAACATAAAAATGCCAAAAATCATCACATCTGCGCCCAGCCAAAATCCGGCTGCGGCAAAAAACTTTACATCGCCAAGCCCCATCGGCTCGCGCTTCATCATCCGCATGGCCGTAAAACGCAGCAACCACGCGCCGCCGCCGTACAACAGCATCCCCCCGCCTGCGTTTTGCGCAGCATCAATAAACTGCGCCGTATCCTCCCGGCATTGCACAAGCAGCATCAAAGCACCCAAAAGAAAAACCGCTGCATTCAGGCTATCCGGCAAAATTTTATGCCTGAGATCAATATCCACCATGCCAACAAGCGCGGGGGCCAGCATGGCGATCACAATCCCTGCAGGCGTGAAACCATAGATGAAATATGCCGCCAGGCAAAAGAAAGCTGTCGCCGCTTCTACTACCGGGTAGCGCGCATCGATCTTTTCACGACAATAACGGCAACGCCCCCTTTGCAAAAGCCATGACAACAACGGTACAAGATCACGCCATGACAAATCATGCCCGCAAGCAGGGCAAGAAGATCGCGCTTTTTTCCAAATGGAAATCCCTTGCGGCAACCGCCATGACAAAGCCGTTGCAAAACTGCCCAGACACAGGCCGACGTACAGGGTCACGTAAAAGTACGGATCACTGTAAAACGGCATGCCCGCCATCAGCGCAGCACGGCCAAGCGATCACGAATGGCCTGCAAGGGCAGTTGTTCTTTCAAGGCCCCTTCGGAGGCCCGTGTCAGCACGTTACGGTACAGGTTGGCCGCATGTGCGCCCTGCCCCATGCGGTCATAAACAACAGCCTTGTTGAACAAAACGTAGCCTTCGCCCGCGCCCAGCGCTGCCGCCATATCAAGGTAACGCAGCGCAGATTCATATTCCGCTGCCGCCCCATAGGCAATGCCCAACTGGGCCGTAATATCGGCATTGGCAGGATAGGTTGTACGCAATTCTTTCAGCTTTTCCAAAGACAGGGTCGGGTCTTGCGCCCGCACCAGCCCCAGCATATTCGTTAAGGCTTCCAGATTTTTCGGGTTGGCGCGCAAAACGTCTTCGTAAGCAGCCAACGCGTCTTCATCCATGCCCAGTTTTTGCATGGACACGGCACGCCCCATCATCACGCTTTCATCTTGCGGATAATCCCGCCCCAGTTCCGTGAATAGCTCCAATGCCGCTTTGTTATTTCCTTGCAACAAGGCCGCACGCGCGGAGGTCAAGCGGGAATCTTTATCTGCCGCCGTCCGGTCTTTCTGGATTTGCATGTACTGCGGCGGTAAGGGGCGAACAATCGCCTTTTGCGAAGGCACTTCCCCCATATCCGGTAAAGCGGCCAAGCCTTCTTCCGGCACGCTCAGCTCTTGCAGCTCAGATATATTGTTAAGCAGTGCTGTTTCCGCAGCGCTGGCGGCATCTGGCGCGTCTGTCTCTGGCAATGCCGCCGTATCTTCCGGCATCGGTAAATCTTCGGTCACAGGCAGAGCTTCAGGTGCGGGCTGCGGCGGCGCAGCCAACAGCTCCTCCGGCAATGGCAAATCCATGGCAGGCTCTATCATTGCGCCAACATCGCTCTCGCTTTCAATGACGGGGGCGGGTGGCACCTCCGCCTCTGCAACAAGCGCGGCAACGCCCTCTTCCGGTACAGCCGCTGGCACAGGCATCACCGGCTCGGCCAAAGCATCCGCCGGCGGCGGAATCAGATCAAGGTCTGCTGGAATATCTTCGCCCACAGCCACAGCGACGGACGGCGCGAGCGTGGCTGTCTCTTCGGGCACCGTTTCCACAGGCATCGCCGTTTCCGTTTCTGCCCCGACATCAACAACAGCCGCTTCTTCCGGAATGCCCAATACAGCTTCCCCCGCCGCATCGTTTGGCGGAACGGCGGATATGTCTGCCAACAAATCTTCCGGCGGCGGGATATCCAGATCACCAGACTGCGACAAGAGAGGCGCGTCTTCCATGCCTGCAGGAACAGCCGGCGTTGCTGATGCATCCTCCACAACAGACGGCATATCCGGTACGACAGGTGCCCCCACAGATGCCGGAGCCGGAGCTGCAACAGGTTGCGCAGCAGCAATCTGGCGCGGTGGCGCAAAGTCACCTTCCGCCATCGAAATCAGATAATAGTATCCCCCGCCTGCGCCTGCCGCCAGCAACAAGGCCACGGTCGCCAACAGTTTCGCCCTGCCACCGCCCGATTTTTTCGCTGTGCGCGGCGGCGCGGCCAGCGCGTCATCATCTGCACCCAAATCCTCATCGTTCAGGATATCGTCCAGATCATCTTGTGCCGCTTCATTTTTGTCAAAAACGTCCATGTTTTTTATACCTCTTCACTGTCTGGCTTGCCTTGCGCATTGTCTATGACATGCAAGAACGCCCTTTCAAGATAATCCTGCCCGGTGTCCGCTTTCATGGCGGAGGGCGTACCGGTAAAAACTTGCTGCCCGTTATGAATGACGGCTACACGATCACAAATTTCGTCCATATCCGCCAGAATATGCGAACTCAGGAACACTGTCATGCCTTTTTCGCGGCAAGCCATAATTTCATCTTTGACCCGTACGCGCGCGCGCGGGTCAAGCCCGCTCATCGGCTCATCAAGAATTAAAAGCGGGCACCCTGTCAGCCATGTCCCCATCAGGCCCGTTTTCTGCCGCATGCCCTTTGAATACGTATTCACACGACGGGACAAAGCATCACGCGCCAGTTGCAGGCGGTCTGCTGCTTCCAGAACATCTGCCGCAACATAGGGGCGCTTGTATAAATCCAAGGAAAAACGAATAAACTCCATGCCCGTCAAAAACGGTGGCGGCTCAAACTTTTCCGGCAGATAGGCAATTTTTGATTTCGCCTTTGCGTGCAGCGTATCGTTACCAAATAAACGCGCCTGCCCTGCAGAGGCCTCCATCAAGCCCAGCATGATTTTTATTAAGGTCGTTTTCCCGGCGCCGTTTAAGCCCATCAGGCCAAAAACCTCGCCGCTTTTGACCGTAAAGGACACACCAGACACGACAGGGCCTGCCCCATAATCTGCCGCGACGTCTTCAACCGATATCGCCGCTACATCTGCGCTGCCCTGTTTTTGTTCCAATGCCGATACCATCGCTTGTCTTACCCCGGCAACAAAACACCGGTAACGATGTCATATGTTTGGTGCGGACGCAGGGAAATATCGATCACGCCGTTAATGCCGCGATCAAACCATTTCAAATCCACCATGTCTTTTTGCACGCGTATATCTACAATCTGGGGCAATAGTTTTCCGGGCATGATTTTATGCCCGTTGATCCAGACAATCCAATCCGCATCTGACCTGTACACAACGCCCGCAACCTTGATGATGCGGCGCGTCGGTATAGCCTCGCCCGTTGTATCGTTTAAAATTTCCGTGCCGCCCACTGTTCCCGTCAAGGCGCGTTGAATAAGCGCAATTTCCGCCGGCGTAAACAGCAAAGACTGGGAAAAATATTCCGCCGCGCTCTGCGGCGGTGCGCTAGTTGCTTCCGCTGTATTGTCTTGCGCAACAACAGGATAGGACAACCCCATCACCACAACGGCCAGAGCAAGGAACAAACATGTTTTCATACGCAGCCCCTTTCTCATCAGCGCCCCCGAAAGCCACGTGGGCCATTCTTTTTGTCGTCATCATCACGCAGCGGTACAACAGTGAGCCAATCCAACGTCACAGAAGCTTCAACAAGGCCGTTGCTGGTCCCTTGCGCCACGCTTTGCAAGGCCCGCTGATCCAGCTCTCCCGATCTTTCGATAGAAAAAGCGTGGATACGTGCATGCTCTGGAAACACATATTCCAGATTGTACAAAAGCGTATATATCCCCATGTCCAGATGCGCCGCCACATCTTTCAAGGTGATGCGGCTGGTAATAAGGGAGGACTTGCTTTTTTCCGCATCCGGGTTGGATACAGATTTAATGGCGTCGATATTAAACGTATAGCCAATCAGCCCGGAGCGTTCATGCATTTCTTCCAAAAGACGTGCCGTCTGAAAACGGTCCTGCGACCGGAAAAACCCGCGATCCCCCAAAGCGCGATACTTCGACAGGTTATCGGCATAATCGTTCAGTTCTTTTTTGATGTTCGATATCTCTTTGGACAGGCGGGAAATATCTGAACTGGTCATGTTCAACTTGTTTTGCGTTTCAGCGCGCATCGGGTCGATCACCCCCATGAACACACCGACAAACAAAAGATTGACGATAAGAATGCCCGCAAGCAGCATAGCGCGTTTGATGCCAATCAATTTAATCATAGCGGTTCACCCTCCATGACAAAAACGGCACTGTCCGTGCCGGATGAACCGTCCGACTGCGAACCGCCCGCACCCCCCTGAAAAGCGCCGCCACGCGACACGCGCCCAAACTGCGTTGCAATGCGCACTTCATAATCCGGGAACGCTGTCGCCAGATCCTGCTGCAATTTTTCCGCGCGCGTTACTTTTTGTTCCAGCGCCATCGATGACGGCAGCGCAAGGGAGAACGTGACCTTTATCATGCCGCGATCGTCTTTTTTCGGCGTTGATCGCCGCCCGCCGCGCCGATTCTGCTGCGGACCACTGCTGTTCTTGCCAATTTGCAAGCCCGCCCCCGGCGTATGTTCATACTTGAATTCTTGCAAATAAATATCACCACCAAGCGCGGCGCGGAACCGGTTCAGGAATTTGGCGGGATTTGCCGTGTTATCTTCCAACAGCTTTTTAATGGCCAATGTATTCTTAATAACCTCTGGCCGCACTTCAAGTTCATCAAATTTTTTGGTTTCTTCATCATAATCGCGCTGCATCATGGCGCGCTGGTTATCCTTAATCCCCAACTCCTCGCGCAAGGACAGGTAAGAGGTGTAATCATTCGCCGTCCACCCCGCAACCCCCAGCGCCGACAGGAACAAAAGCACCGTTGCAACACGCGCCCCTAAACGCGGGGCCATGATCCGGTGAATGCTGGGCAAGCGTACAGGCAGGCGCAAACTGTTTTGCCGCGCCACCCAGGCTGCGTGCAAAGCATCACCAAAATTGCTCTTTTCAAAACCAAAGGATTTCGCGCCGATCAAGGTCAGCGCTTCACCAACGCCTAGGCACTTAAACTGCGTTGCCTGCAAGGCACCTGCGTCAAAAAACTGCTTTTCCAGCTCGCCACAGACAACCATGACATCCAGCCCGTCTTCCGGTGTATAGCCAAGGCGGGAGATATAAGCCAAGGTTTCTTTAAAACCACGCGTCACCTCTTCCGCCCAGCCCGCGCCAGACACGCCGGCTTCCGACGTTGGCGTCAGGCGCGACATTGCAAGCTGGCCGTCACGCGCCACAACCTGCCGCAAACCACCCGTTTCATGCTGTCCGATCAAAACGGCCCAGCGTGACGGCTTTGCAGATTTATCAAAAGCTTTTTCCCGCAACGCCATCACCAGCTCTGCGGATTCCACAGGCAAAAGACCAAAGCCCGCAACCGGCACGCCAGATTCGAACAGGGCATTGCCTACGCGATCCAGCCCCTCCGTTTCCGGCAAAGCGACAAACAGGTATGATGGCGCGACCTTGGGCCCCGCCTTAAACTGAATGCCTTTTTTCTTTGGTGGCTTGATTTCAAGCGCGGCGCGCACAGGATAAGACGGAAACGCCAGCTCCAGCTTTCTTTTCACAAACCGGGAGCGATCAAAAGGGCTGAGCTTTGGAACGTTTTCTTCCTTGCGGTACGTTTGGTCCAGACCATCAAAAATCACAACGACAGATTTATCGCTGTTTTTTTCGGATAAAACCTCCACCAACTGCTCATCAAAATTCGGCACGTCCCAAGCCAACGCTGTTTCTCGCGCAATGCCACGCCCTTGCGGCGCGTAAAGGACGACGCCCTCGCCCCCAACCATCAACACCCGGCGCTTTGGACTTAAACCTACCATCTACGCCCCCATATCGCCCAGCGTGTCGTAGATCGGGCCGAATACCGCCGCCGCAATCCACAAAATAAAACCACCCAGAACAACCGTCAGCGTCGGCTCGATCAACGCGATCATGCCGTCAACAGCTTCGTTCACATCCTTGTCGTAAAATTCAGACACTTGCTCCAAAACGCCCGTCAAATTCCCCGATTCCTCGCCAATCCGGATCATGCGGACGACCAGCGAGGGAAATTCGCCCGAATTGTTCATGGCGTGCGACAGGGGGCTGCCCTCTTGCACTTGCTGGCGCACGTTTTCAAGGGCGGAGGTTATTACAAGGTTGCCCGATGTTCTTTGCGCCGCCTCAAGACATTTTAAAATTTCAAGGCCGCTACTGAACAACACCGAGAATGTCTGACAAAAACGGGACAATGCAATCTTGCGGATCAACGGCCCAAACGCAGGTGAATGTAGTGCGATATAATCTGTTCTATACCTGAACTCCTCTGATACCGAACGCCCCGTCACGACAAGAATGTAAAAAGCCACCATCGCCAAAACGATATACAGGAAAT
Source organism: Alphaproteobacteria bacterium (assembly GCA_028817795.1). Taxonomy (GTDB): domain Bacteria; phylum Pseudomonadota; class Alphaproteobacteria; order Micavibrionales; family UBA2020; genus JAPPOU01. The sequence goes on along the minus strand of JAPPOU010000146.1, from coordinate 3,158 downwards.
ATGCGCCAAAAAATTCTGACGTTGAAATCAAAGCCGTCGTCACGCCCGGCAATTCCCGGCCCATATCCTGCAAAAAGCCGACCACGTTTGGCACAACATAGCTCATCATCATCCAGATCACGCCAATCACGACAACGATCAGTATTTTCGGATAGCGCGTGGCTTTTTTGACCTTGGAATTCATCGCATCCGTCCACTTCAGATGCTTGATGACCTGTTCGAACGAATTGGTCAGGTTCCCGGTTTCTTCGCCCGCAGAAATCAACGACACAAAAACAGGCTCGAACACAGAGTGATGCTATTCAATGGCTGTGTAAAGATAACTTACTTCGTACACCTCGCTGTACACATCGCTCATGATATCGCGCAGGCGGGCGGATTCCGTGGTATCGCGCACATCAGACAACGCATCCAGCAAGGGCACGCCTGCTTTTTGCAACTGCTCCATATGCACAAAAAGCTGGATCAAGTCGCGCACATTGACCCGCTTCATCGTCAGGCCCGACAATTTGCTGGCCTTTTCATTGACCTGCTTGCAGTCGACCAGTGCCATATTGCTTTCGTTCAGGCGGTTGAACAGGTCAGCCTCGTTCGCGGCGGCAATCACGCCGCGCACCGGTCTTCCCTTGTCATTGACGGCCCTGTAACTGAACTTTGGCATATGTCGCCCGATACCCCCTTAACTTCTTTCAATTCATACAATAATTACCGAAAGAAACCAAGGGCCACATGGCCGCAATTACATACGTTCTGCAAAATTGACGACTTCCATCAGCTTCTCAAGGGACGTTATGCCCTCCAGCACTTTTTCAACACCGTCATCCAGCATGCTTTTAAACCCTTTTTGGCGGGCAAGCTTTTTGATTTCCGTTTTATGTCCACCAGCGGCCAGCACTTCATCCAATTCTTCATCCATATACAGAATTTCGACAACAGCCGTACGCCCCTTAAAGCCCATGTCATTGCATTCTTTGCAGCCTGTGTGGCGGTACAGCGTGGGCGGGTTGGCGGCATCGGCCTCTATCAAGCGGCACTCCTCGGCGCTGGCCGTATAGGCTTCCTTGCAATGCGGGCACAGTTTTCTGACAAGGCGCTGCGCAAAAACGGAAATAATCGCGCCTGCCAGCATGCCGGGCTGCATCCCCAGATCCAAAAGTCGCGGGATCGCGCCAAAGGAATCGTTGGTGTGCAGCGTCGTATATACCTGGTGGCCGGTCATGGCGGCTTTCAGCGCCTGCTCAGCTGTGACCTTGTCGCGCACCTCGCCAATGAAGATGATATCCGGATCCTGGCGGAGAAGCGCTTTCACCCCTTCGCCAAACGTAAAACCGGAGCCCTCGCGCACGTTCGACTGGCGAATAAGGCCCAGCGAATATTCCACCGGGTCTTCCAGTGTCATGATATTCACATCAGGCGTGTTGATCGCGCCCAGCATGGAATAGAGCGACGTCGTTTTACCCGAGCCCGTCGGGCCGGTTACGATAATGATCCCCTCCGGGCGAGATTGCGATTTTTTAATCAGGCTCATGTTGTGTTCGGAAAAGCCCAGCTTTTCCAGCGGCACAATGGACGCGCTTTTATCAAGAACACGCAACACGATATTTTCGCCATGCACGGTCGGCAGGGACGACACGCGAAAATCCGCCTCGCGCCCGCCGATATTCAAATAAAACCGACCATCTTGTGGCGCCAATTTATCTGCGATGTTCATATCCGACATAATTTTCAAACGCTGGCACATCCCCCCCCAGTACTCCTTATGCAGCGTATGCACGGTAATCAATTCACCATCCATGCGATAACGGCAGCGGATAAAGTTTTCTTCCGGCTCAAAGTGCAAATCTGACGCGCCCATTTTCACAGCTTCAAACACCAGCGCGTTCACAAGGCGCACCAGCGGATGGCTATAGGCCTCTTCTTCCGTCAGGGTTTCAACGTTTTTTTGCGCCGCCGCTTTATCGCCCGCCAGCTCTTTCAAAATCGCATCAATCGATGTCGACATGCCATAGGCTTTGTGAATGGCATCCGCCATCACGGCGGGTGGGCAAACCTGCGTTTCTATGTGGCAGGCTTTGGGCAACATCTGCTTAAGTTTGTCAAGTGCGACGATGTCATAGGGATCTGCCATGGCGACAATCGCTTCGTTCTTTTCACGATCAATCGCAACTGGCAACACTTGATATTTCAATGCATCTTTTTTGGGCACCAGTTCCAGCGCCTCCGGGTCCAGCATGGTCGATTTAATATCGAACTGCGCAAACCCCGTTGACTCCGACAAAAATCCCGTCAGGATTTCAGGGCTGATAAAGCCCAGATCGACCAGAATTTCACCGATCATCCGGCCTGATTTTTGCTTTTCATGCAGGGCGACTTTCAACTGGTCTTCGGTAATCATCCCCTGTTCGACAAGGCGATCACCAATTCTTTTGTGCTTGCCGCCTCCTTCGGCGGGCACAGCCGCCGCATCGCCACCCGCCGGTGGCGTAGACGCAGGAATGGCAGCAGGGGCTGCGGGCTGCGCGACCGCCTGCTCCGTATCCTTCCCCTCTGTATCAACTGGCTTCATAAAAATAGACATCCCCGCTCCCGAAAATTCCAGCCTTCAGCATTGCATATAAACGTTAAGAAAAAGAAAAAATATCAATATTATGAAATATTTAGGGCGCTTTTTCTCCTCCAGCGCCCTAGCGCACCTCTATTCCAGTAAAGAAAACTAACAATTTGATATAAAAAGATTTTCATCCACATATATTGACAAAATGACTTTATCTTAGTACATTATTGTCTCGTCTCGTCCTTGATCCGGATGGATATGAGCAGGAGTGAACATGTCAGACGCTGAACCAAGGGACTTCATTCTGCGGTCCTTCCACATTCGCGTAAAAGACGATCGGGCATTGAAACGGATCGGATACCACACAAACACGAGCAGGGCGGAGATCGTGCGTCTGCTGCTCAGATTTGGAGTCGCTCTCGTTGAAGCGCTCGAGGAAAGAAGTGGTGAACTGCTCAACGACTTCACAAAGCTCGAGCGAATACTTGACGGATTCATTGGGAAGATCCCCGCAGTTCTTGATGAACTCGATGACAAGCCTTCGCCCGAGAAAGACGAACCCTGAGTCTAAAGCTGACATACTGTCGGCTTTTTTATTTCTTTA
>JAPPOU010000136.1 GCA_028817795.1 Alphaproteobacteria bacterium | reverse complement strand
GTATATTACGGAAAATAATAAGTGTATCCAAAACCCCATAATTTCCAGACATGCTTTACAGGGCTTTTCAAGCTGGCTTTTGTCCTGTTATAGTTTTTGCATCAAACTTCAGACTCAGATGAGCGAAAGCATGACAAAAAGAACCGGCCAGAGCCATTCTTTGCAACGACGCACCTCTAAAACAGATGCGTGGTCTGCCATCATGATCTTTTCAAATCGCCCGGACAATCATCACCATCTTATCCCATCCAGCCATCATCCAAAGCCCAAGGAGTAATCCCGCCATGACAGCCAACGCCGCACGCAAGCCAGACCAGAATTCGAATGTTAAGTGGGTCTATAGCTTCGGGCGGGAAAGTTGCGATGGTGATAGCTCCCAGCGAAACCTTTTAGGCTCCAAAGGCGCGAACTTGGCCGAGATGAGCCGTATTGGCTTGCCGGTACCGCCAGGCTTTACGTTATCGACCGAGGTGTGCACGTTTTTCTACGAAAATGAAAACAAATACCCAGAGCATCTCCAAGAACAAGTGAATAACGCGATCGTGCTTTTGGAGCAGGAAACGAATATGGAATTCGGGGATGCGCGCAAGCCTTTATTACTGGCTGTCCGTTCCGGTTCGCGGGTGTCGATGCCGGGCATGATGGATACGGTTTTAAACATCGGCCTGAATGATGAAACAGTTAAAGCACTGGGAAATGATAAACGCTTTGCTTTTGACTGTTATCGTCGATTGATCCAAATGTACGGCGACGTCGTTTTGGGCGTGCCGCGCCATTTATTTGAAGATGTGCTGGATGCGTATAAAGAACGCCATAGCCTCAAGAATGATACGGATATTAATGCCGAAGGTCTTGAGGAAATTACGGTACACTTCAAAAAGATTGTAGAAAAGGAAACGGGGCACCCCTTCCCTCAAGACCCACGCGCACAGCTTTGGGGCGCGATTGGTGCTGTGTTTAATTCCTGGATGACGCCGCGTGCCGTCACATACCGCCGGATCAATTCCATTCCCGAAGATTGGGGCACGGCTGTGAACGTACAGGCTGTTGTCTTCGGTAACATGGGAGATGATTGCGCAACAGGCGTTGCTTTCACGCGTGATCCATCCACTGGAGAGAATATTTTCTACGGTGAATATCTTGTCAATGCGCAGGGTGAAGACGTTGTGGCTGGCATTCGTACGCCACAGCCTTTAGATACTTTAAAACAAGCCATGCCGGAGGCATATGAAGAGCTTTTAAAAGTCCGCAGTACGCTGGAAAACCACTTCCATGACATGCAGGATATTGAATTCACCATTCAAAATAAAAACCTTTATATGCTGCAAACCCGTAATGGCAAACGCACTGCAACCGCAGCGCTGCGCTGCGCGGTTGAAATGGTGGAAGAAGGCTTGATTAACCAGCATGAAGCTCTTCTTCGTATCGACCCTGCGGTTCTTGATAAGTTGTTGCATCCGGCCATTGATCCGAATGCGCAAAAAACCGTGCTGGCAAAGGGACTTCCCGCCTCGCCCGGCGCGGCAGCTGGTGAAATTGTTTTTGATGCCGATCGCGCAGAAAAGCTGGCTGCCAAGGGGAAAAAAGTTATCCTCTGCCGCATGGAAACCAGCCCGGAGGACATTCACGGCATGCACGCTGCCGAGGGTATATTGACATCACGCGGCGGCATGACCAGCCATGCGGCCGTTGTGGCACGCGGCATGGGTAAGCCTTGCGTTTCCGGTGCAGGTGATATCGCCATTGATTACAGGAACAGAACCATGTCCGTCGGCGGTAAAACGCTGAAAGAAGGCGATGTTATCACGCTGGATGGAGGCACAGGCGAAGTTTTGCATGGCCGCGTTCCCATGCGTGAGCCTGAAGTTACCGGGCATTTCTCGACCGTTATGGGCTGGGCTGACAATGTGCGCCGCATGAAAGTACGCGCCAATGCAGAAACACCGCATGATGCGCAAATCGCACGTGATTTTGGCGCGGAAGGGATAGGTCTGTGCAGAACAGAGCATATGTTCTTTGATCCGGCTCGCATCTTGCATATGCGGCAGATGATTTTGTCGGAAACGTCTGAAGAACGGCGCACGGCGCTTGATAAATTGTTCCCCCACCAAAAGAAAGATTTTATTGCGCTATTTAAAATCATGACAGGCCTGCCGGTTACAGTGCGGTTGCTCGATCCGCCGTTGCACGAATTCCTGCCGCAAGGCAGCACGGAGATCGAAGAGCTGGCAAAAACATTGGGCCTTCCCGAAACCGCTGTGCGCAAGCGTATCAGTCGTCTGCATGAATCAAACCCCATGCTGGGCCTGCGCGGGGCACGTTTGGGCATCTTGTATCCTGAAATTTATGAAATGCAGGTTCGGGCGATTTTGGAAGCTGCAGCAGAAACCAACGCTGTGCCCGAAATCATGATCCCCCTTATTTCCACGAAAAAAGAGATGGAAATTATGAAAGCGCTTGTGGAGCGTGTTGCCGGGGATAATAAAAACTATATCGTTGGCACTATGGTTGAATTGCCACGCGCCGCTTTGGCCGCTGGTGACATTGCCGAACATGCTGCGTTCTTCAGCTTCGGTACGAACGACCTGACGCAAACAGCACTTGGCATCAGCCGTGATGATGCAGGATATTTCCTGCCTGAATATGAACGGCAAGGCATTTTCACGAAAGACCCCTTCTCTTCCATTGATGTCAAAGGCGTAGGCGAGTTGGTGAAAACGGCTGTCGAACGCGGACAGGCCGCCCGGCCTGACATCAAGCTCGGCATCTGCGGCGAACATGGCGGCGACCCCTCCTCCATCGCCTTTTTTGAAGGCGCGAAGCTGGATTACGTATCGTGTTCACCCTTCCGGGTGCCCATTGCAAGGCTGTCAGCCGCGCAGGCAACATTGCGTGCGGCGAAAATCAGTAGTAGTAGCTGATGCTTCTACATCTCCAATTGCCGCGTACCTTTGGGAACAGCAATGTGGCTGAAGTTCGTTTGCGGGTTTGGTGAATTAAATTTTAGGCGGCTGAAATCAAAGCGGTTGCGATTGCCATCATGGTCAACAATCAAAACGCGCCGTACCAAGCCGCGTAATGCAGGGTTACTTTCAACATAAAGCACAACACGATCAAATTCCGGCGTAGGCGTTTTGGAACGCATTTCAAGCACATGGCCTGTTGGAAACCCGTTGCGCGCTGAGTCAAGAAGGCGGAAATCAAAATCTTCTTCCAGACGTCCCGCGCCTGTTAAGAATGACATGGCACGCGGCAATTGTCCGGCAATACCGCTGCGCGTGAATATTTGCCCCTGCTCCCCTTCTTCGCCGGGTTCATATACTTGCAGGCGTTGCCCATCGCTGGCGATAACTTTTTTATTAGGGACATTGTTTGCCGTGCCATAGTCCCACCGCATTTTTCCGGGTTTTTCAAATGCCACTGTGCCTTTCGACCTGTCCGTACGTTGGTACAGTTTGTTCACATAGGTTTGGTAAAAGTGCGCGTTGATGCTGGTTGTCTGATCGTAAAATGCCTGCACTGTCGCAGCCACCGCTTTGGCGGCATCGTCCTCTGTTACGGGTGACTGTGATGCATCCGGCAAGGGGCTTGCAGTTTCTTGCGATTGCGCAGGCACAGATTGAAGAGCCAAAGCTGCTGCAAAAAATCGGGTAGCCAGTTTCCGCCAAAAACCGTTACGCATGTCTTAATGGTCTCCCGTTCCTATTAGGGGTATTATATCAATGCGTAGACAATATGTCAATTTACTAGCTTATTGTATTCCAAATAACTTTATTGCCTAAAAATTCCGCTATTTTTTCAGCGTCTGCTTCGGCATTTTCCTGTGCGGCATGGTTCACCACATGCACACGGTTGCCGTCTTTTAAAACAAGGTTGATCTGATAAACCCTGTATTCCGAAGTATACGATAACAGTTGCAGCGCATGAATGTCGTTAAACGGTGTTTGTGTTCCCCTTGATATAAATGCGCTATCTGCATAACTAAACATGACTGTCTTTGCCATGTTCTTGTAAAAACCAAATCCCGTTGCAGAAAACACAAGCCCGATAATCGGCAATATCCACCATTGCGGATCGTCATCAGTCATGCCCTGCTGGGTACCAAAACCCATACAGGCCAAGCCTATCAGCACAAACATGCCAAAGAACAGTTTCATGCCCCATGTTGGCTTATAGGCAAGGCCATACCCAATATCCGGCACCAGCTTGTGCATGGTTATGTTTGATGTCATGAAGGACGTCAGCGGCCCCCACTCTGTTTTCTGCGCAACAGGATCACCGGCACAGGCTGCCGGATGCAGGCCGGTGCTTCGCTTTTCGGCGCGTGTTTTTAAGTTATCAAGTGCATTTCTGAACCAACCCATCACCATCACTGCCCTTTGTTAACGGTGGAATTCTCTATATTTACTATATAAATCAAAATGTTAAGCATTACTTACTTTTGCGCTTGAATTTGTCATAAAGGTAATGTATAAAATGATGTACGGAAAATATAATAAAAGACGTATCGTGGGATAGATTTCAGGAAGCAAAAGGCGCTCTTTTTACAACATTTGAGAGTCAGCGCATCCTAAAAGCGAAACTGGCAGATGATGCCGGATATGCAGCTTTTGTCCGCAATGGTGAGCCTGCGAACTTGCTGTCGCACATTCCATCCAAAATTTTAAAGACATGTACGATCCCCCCTTCCATTACAGGCGAATGGTGGTCACGTCTGTCTTTGGGGCTGCGGGTTAAGATTGGCGAGAATACCAATATTCTTGCGCATGGTGGTGTGATGATTGGAGAGGATGTTAAAATTGGCAAGGACGCACAAATCATTACCGTAGGTCATGGTTTACACCCCACACAAAGATTTTTGTCGCGCTGCGCACCAATTATCATAGAAGATGGCGCGGTCATTGGAAACAACGTAAAAATTGTTAATACTTGCCAAAGCTCCGGGCCTCTTGTTATTGGCAAAGGGGCAACAGTTTTGTCGGGCAGTATTGTCACGGCAAATGTACCTGATAGCGCTATGGTTGGAGGTGTGCCAGCAAAATGTATTTCTGATCTGTCTGAAAAACTACGTGTTTCATTTGCACAAGCCGGGCATCCTCCGGATTGTACGGGATGCAAGAAAATTAGCCATTTTGAAGAGGGTCTGGCAATATCGCCCAACGTTCGCGTTATAGCGCCAATATACCTACGAAAGCCTGAACATGTTTCTTTTGGAGATAACTGCTTCATTAACAGGAATGGTGTGATCTATGCGGAAGGAAAGGTGAACATTGGTCCCAATTTGCAAATGGCACCGTGCGCCACGATAAAATCTGAAAAAGACGCGACTTTGGATATCGGTTCCGAAGTATGGGTTGGCGTTGGGGCTAAAATCATAGCCGAAGAAGGGAAATATGTACGCATAGGCAGAGGGTCCGTCATTGCTGGAGGTGCGATCGTTACAAAAGATGTTCCTGAGATGACAATTGTTGTCGGTAAAGACAGGCACACCAAGAAAATTACGGATGATCTGCGCGCAGATGTGCCTGATAGATGGATGGATAAATCCTATGTCAGTAAAAACGTGCAAAAAGCACGCAAATGGAACCGTGCGGCGCGGCGCGAACTGGGGATTTAATCGACTTTTGCGTGTTTTAGTACCCACTCTGATGTGGTGCGCAAAACATGCTCACGGTTTTTTTTATCTGTAAACGTGTGATCGCCGCCGGGAATATTAACATACGTCTTGGGTTCCTGCGCGCTTTGGAAAAACTCCTCTGCGAAATGAGGGTAATCACCATCCCCTTGCACTTGTAGCTTGGGAATGGCGATATCTGCATAAGCCGCACCAACGGACAAATCTGGCCTTTCCGACTGGAAATTTTTGCCGGTAAAATAGACACTCGCCTCATCACTATTCTTTAGGTACCAGTGACTGGAGAGGCTGTCAGGATCAAGGCTGGGCACAGTGCTCCATGTAATCAAGCCAGCAAGTTTTTCCTGATATTTTTGTGCCATATGAATGGAAATCGCGCCACCCATGCTCAATCCCAAAAGAAACACAGCCCCGGTATGCCGGGCCTGTACCCAGTTTATGACAGTGGAAAGGTCCTGAATACGACTGTTTGGTGTCATGTCATGGAAAGCGCCATCACTCAGTCCATGACCTGTAAAATCAAACATCAACCCGCCGATGCCATGGCCCGTGAAATGAATCAGCGTGTTGTAAAACAGCCGGGCGCTTTCCGCCATGGTTGTGTTCGCGCCGTAGCCGTGCGAGAGGATGACAACAGGGAACTCCCCTGCCCCCAGTTCCTTCGGGCCGCGGTAGAATGCGGCAATATCGCCATCAGGGCCATCCAGAAAGAACAGTTTTTTATCCATTAGTCTTCTATAGCTTTGCTGACGTATTCTGCAACTTTATCCAGCGCCACGCGTTCCTGCGTCATGGTGTCTCGGTCGCGGATGGTAACAGTCTGGTCGTTCAGCGTGTCGTTATCGACAGTGATGCAGAACGGCGTGCCAATTTCATCGTTGCGGGCATAACGCTTGCCGATGTTGCCTTTTGTATCCAGCTGGGTCATGAATTTGCCACGCACGGCCATGTACAGCTTTTCGGCGATATCCGGCAAGCCATCCTTGTTCGTCAGCGGCAGGATGGCGGCTTTTATCGGCGCCATCGAGGGCTTGAACTTCATAAACATCTTGCTGGGGCGGGTCTCATCTGGCGTATAAGCTTCGGCCAGCAATGTCATCACACCACGCGTCAGGCCTGACGCAGGTTCGATCACGTGGGGAATATAACGCTCCTTGGTGATATCATCGAAATACTCCAGTTTCTTGCCCGAATGCTTTTCGTGCTGTTTCAGGTCGTAATCGCAGCGGTGGGCAATCCCCTCCAGCTCGCCAAAACCGGGCCAGGTGAAGGGGAATTTGTATTCGATATCCACCGTGCCTACGCCGTCCTTGGCGTAGTGCGAGAGTTCATCTTTGTCGTGGTCACGCAATTGCAGGTGATCTCCGGATACACCGACGGATTTCCACCAGTCCATGCGGGCCTCCACCCAGAAATCGCGCCATTTTTGTGCTTCATCGGGGTGACAGAACCATTCCATTTCCATCTGTTCAAATTCGCGGGAACGGAAGATAAAATTACGCGGTGTCACCTCGTTACGGAAGGCTTTGCCGATCTGCGCAATGCCAAAGGGAACGCGTACGCGCATATTATCGACAATATTTTTGTAGTTGAGAAATATCCCCTGTGCTGTTTCGGGGCGGAGGTAAACCTTATTTTTCTCATCTTTAATTGGTCCGGCATGAGATTCAAACATCAAGTTGAATTGGCGCGGCTCGGTTAATGTGCCTTTTTCGTCTGAGTCAGGGCCGATAACATTGGTATAGGCAGATACGTCAATTTCTGTGAATGGTGCTGTCTTCAATTTCGACAGCTCATCCGTGCCGGCCATCTTCTTCAACTTTTTAAGAACAGGCGTATCTTCTAAAGAACCCTCGTAAAACGCAAATATCTGGTTATTCCGTTCGTCGATTACGGCAACCAGATGGTCCTGCCTGTAACGTAACTTGGTTTTTTTACAGTCCACCATCGGATCACTAAACGTATCCACATGCCCCGATGCCTCCCACGCCCTTGGGTTCTGGATGATCGCGCTGTCAACGCCCACAATCTGCACGGGCCTGCCATCCGGGCCTATGGGTGGCGCAATCACCATGTCTTGCCACCAGCGATCACGCAGATTGTTTTTTAATGCTGTGCCCAACGGTCCGTAATCCCAAAAGCCGTTGATGCCGTCGTAAATTTCAGAGGCCTGAAAAATAAACCCGCGCCGCTTGCACAGCGCGACCAGTTCATCCATGGGCACCTTGCCGGGAACGGCTGTTTCCTGCTTGACGGCGGTAGCGTTTGACATAGCGGTTTCCTGTCCTTAATCGTTTGAAAGATGTAGATTTATACCATAACTACAAAATGGTCACAATACAGAAATGAGGCATAATGGCCTATTTCAACGGTGGCATGCCAAGGTTGCTGCGGGCGGTGGCTTCCTCTTTCCGCAACCTTTCAAGACCCGGCTCAATTTCTGTCACCACATATTTGGCGCGTTTTTGCGGGCCGCCGACATTGTTGTCCGGAAAAGCCTCCGCCCAGCCGTTCATTTTCACAGACAAGCCGCAAAGGACTGATCCCATGCTAGAGTGGTTTTCTTCAATCTGGGCTCTCAATTCTTCAAAAGACTCACGGCTGATGTTCTGCCAGAAGACTTCAAAGCTAACCTGAAACTTGACCAAACGCTCGCGAATGGAATCGATAATAAAGCTAAGGTGATCTTCAACATTTTTGCAATGCGCCGCCGTTTGTGGCGTGGAGGAAACATCGCGGTGATTGCGCAATTCTTTGACCCATTTCATGAAGCGGTCGATATCCCGCCCGACATTGTCAAAGCTGTATTTGTAGTAAGCGACAGAAAGAAATATGTCGCTGTACTCTTCAAGGAACTTTGGGATTTCCTCAAGCGGAATGCCTGTCGCTTCTTGCATTTGGCGCAGGTTATCACGCACACGCTTGACGTCAGGGTCGCGGAATATTTTTTGCAATGCCTGCGCATCACTTGCGTTTATGGCGCCATCACCAAAAATACGCTCAATCAATGGGCGCGTGAACTGAACCGTCATATCGCTCAAAGCTTCTTTCATGTCTTTCGACAGTTCAAGAGAAGCTGTTTCCTCAGTCTCGATACCCAGTTTTTTCAAGCTGCTGCGGAGCGAGTAAACATCGTAGCTATGCAGGCCGGCCAACTGGTTGATGATTTCCTGGTCACGTTCCGATGCGGCAATCTGGTCGGCAATGTCCTCTGGATAAATTTGCAAGCTGCCTGCAATAGGATCGTTGTAAAGTTCCACTGCTGTTTCAAGACGGGAGTTCTTAATTAACTTTGCATTTTTAAGCGTATTGCTGCCCAGCGGAATCATTGAAAGAGAGAGGCTGTCAAGGGAGTCCCTCTCGCCGTTCGTCGGCTTCTTATCGGTTTTGTCTGTGTCTTTGTCGGACATATTGCTTGTTCTCCCCCACCCCGCATCTGCCAATAGTATACTGTAATCGTTAATTTCTTATCAAGGAAGATAAGCAGGTTTTGATACCTCTACATCCACGCTTTCTGCAGTATATAGGCGTGCATCAGGTTCCAGAACATCTATTTTTAGCACAGACAAGCCCTGCGTTCCCGCTGTGTTAATCATACGAACTGTTCCCATTTCGTTCTCATTTTGGTTAACAATAGGCATGCCCACCTGCAACGCTTTCCCGGAAATGATGAATAGTCTTCTTTTGACGCGGCCTTTGTGGTGCATTCGTGCCACCGTTTCTTGCCCGATAAAACAACCCTTTGCCCAATTTATTGCACCTAATATATCAAGATTGAGGTCTGCAGGGTAATCCTTGTCTGTGTGTATAGCTGAAGATAGTGGCACGCCTTGCGCAACACAGGCATCGACATAAGCACTGGAATCATCTGTGGCGGAAAGCTTATCTGCCGTGTAAAGCCGCCCCCCTATTGTTGCCGGACTGCGCGGGTCTGGCAATCCATCCTGCGTAGCGTAAACATGCAACCCTTCGCTATCGGGCGTAATATCAACCTTGGCGCGCAATTTATACATGGACAAGCGCTTGATAAGCGCATCCTTGTGCTCTGTGCCGCAATCCAGCAAGTAGCCGTTTTCTCCGCGTATGGACAGGAAAAAATCGAACAACACACGCCCTTGCGGACCAAGGATCAGGCCGTATTGCAAAGGCGTTTCCGGCGTCAGTTGCCGCACATCCGATGTCACAATGTTTTGCAGCAAGTTTTCAGCATCCACGCCTGTAATGTGGATAAGGCTGCGGTCAGTCAATTTCTGCATTTTTACATTCCTCATAAGCAGCCAGCGCTGCCGTACGCGCTGTGGCATGGTCAACAACAGGAGGCAGGTAATCTTTATACCGGCCTTTTATATCTTCCGGTGCATCCCATGGGGCATGAATAAACTGTTTCGGGCAATTCTGCAATTCCGGCACATGTTTTTTAATATACGCGCCATCCGGGTCAAACTTTTTGCTTTGCAGGACTGGATTGAAGATACGAAAATACGGTGCCGCATCCGCGCCGCACCCTGCAATCCACTGCCATCCTGCGGCATTATTGGCCAAGTCAGCGTCAACAAGCGTATCCCAAAACCACTTCTCTCCTTCACGCCAATTCAAAAGCAAGTTCTTGACAAGAAATGATCCCGCAATCATCCGGACGCGGTTATGCATCCACCCTGTTTGCCAAAGCTGCCGCATCCCGGCATCTACAATGGGGTATCCTGTCTGGCCTTTTTGCCACAAACGCAACAGATGGCCATCTTTCTGCCACGGGAAATGCGTGAACTTTTTGTTCCATTCCGTATCCGGCATATCTTGTGCGTGATACAAAAGGTGGTAACTAAACTCTCGCCACAATAACTGGCGACGAAACGCTTCATTTTTAAGAGAGGCCCATGCGTGATGCGGGCTGATCTCCCCGAAGTGCAAGTGAGGCGATAAACGGGAAACGCCATCCATAGCCGGGAAATCACGCGTGTTTTTATATTCACCTGCTGTTGTTGAGAATGTCTTCAGCCTTTTCTGTGCCCCCTCTTCTCCCGGCTCCCACGTCTCGCTCATTGTGGTGTGCCATGCGATGGAAGGATGTAACCCCAAATCGTTAAGAGAAAGGCGTTTGATGACTTGCTCTGGCATTTGCGGTTTATCTGGCGGCACTCTTTCCGGGTGGTGGATGTGGTGAGACAAGCACGCTTTTGCAAACGGCGTGAAAACACGATAATCACCACCTGTTTTGTTTTTGACCTCCCACGGTTCAAAGAGCAGATAGCTGCTAAAACTTTGCGCCAGAATCTTTTGCGCCTTTAAAGATTTCTTCAAGCGGGTATCCCGTTCCATGGCCCACGGCTCATAGCGACGGTTCCAGTATACGGCCTTGGCCTTTACATCTTTGGCCAGTGCCTGTATTTGCAAAAAGGCATCGCCTTTTAAATAAACCATCGAGTGAAAACCTTTGGCCTGCAACGCAGTATCAAGCCTTGATAAGCTGTGGTGCAGCCACCACCGCGATGCGCCCCCAAGCGGCCATGTCCCCGGTGTGCTGTCATCCAAAACAAATACAGGAATAACCGCGCTGCCAGACTGTAATGCTGCCGCTAGCGCGGGATTATCCAGTAGGCGCAAATCCAGCCTGAACCAAAGTAAAACGGTTGATGTCATGTGTTGTATAACCCTTAAAATATTTCTACCGAGGCTAATGCCCGGAGGCCAGAAAAATCAGGGGCTTCAGCCTAAAAATTGACATAATTACAGGGGTTTGCTATACTGGTCCTGTAAACTTGGACGTAAAGATGTATTCAAAAAAATCGACAGAAGATTTCATTGATGCTTTCACAAACGGCGATCCAGCAGGCGTGCGCGCCGCTATTGAACAAGGTGCGGACGTCAACGTCCAAACCTCTCCCTTTCAAGAAGATTTACCACTGGCCATTACGCTGACGGCGTGGGGGCATTTGTACGGCGATGATTCAAAATTTGCCGAAGAAAAACAGGATAATTACACAATAGCAAAGCATCTTTTGGCAGCCGAACCGGACATGCTGTTTGTTGCCGAAGGCGCGCATTTATCGCAGATAGATGTTATTTTGCAAGGTGACTTTACAAAGAAAGCGCATAACGATCCGCAATGGGCCGACTTGGCAGCACAATGCGTCATTCTGGCGTTGAAGCAGAGCGAAGACACCGAACAAAGCACCTACAAGCCTGATTTAAACGGTCTGTTTGTCGGGCTTGGTGGTGATGATGCCCATGGTAGCCAGCGCCAAAGAGCGATGGATTGCATAGAGGTCGTTCATGAACGCGTCATTGCGCGCATATATGCGGCGGAAGATCCGCTTGCACAAGCCATAAAGGCGCAAGAAAAAAAGCATAGTTTTTGGACGCGCCCGTTTAACAGACCTGATACAGCCGCCCTCGCCCACCCCAGTGCTGCAATGATCCAGTCCACACAAAATATGGCCGCATTTCTGAAGCTTTCAGACAGTTTTACAGCAGGTGCTCCCTCTCAGGCTTTGGGGGAAGCTGTTTTGGAAGATGCCGAAACTGCACGAGAACATACCCTAAAAACTCACAAAAAGACCGATCACCGGGCTGCGCACAAAGGCAAAAACAGCCCCAATTAAGGGATAGAGCATATGGGCATGACCTAGGTTCTGTTGACATTCATTTCATCCAGAGCATGCTGGCCGCGAGGTAAATGAG
>JAPPOU010000142.1:7717-12471 GCA_028817795.1 Alphaproteobacteria bacterium | reverse complement strand
GTCTAAATCCGGTGATGGTTGAGACATTGTCTTCCTTTCCTGCATCACCATAGTAATAAGAAAGTCTTAAATTATCCTAAACACATGCGTATGTATTCAATTTCCCTAGGTATAGTAACTAATATTTTATTTTTTCCCGGTATTTTAAAAGGCATGATAGTGAAAGAGCAAATAAAGGCTGCGCGTGCCATGCTGGATATGAAGCAATCTGAACTGGCTGAAAAGGCCGGGGTTTCGCTGGCAACGTTGAATAATATAGAGCGTGGCGCAGATTCGCGGGTTAGCACGCTCAAGAAAATTAGAGCAGCGCTTGAGAATGAAGGTGTTGAGTTCACGGGCGAGAGAGGTGGCGCGCCGGGCTTAAGCTTACATTTAAAAAGGCATAGTGGGGATAAATTATGAAGAGATTTCTTTTTATTGTTATCTGCATGTTGATACCGTCAGTAGCGGTATATGCCAGTCCGATAGAGTATCAAACAGCTAATATTCAATTGTTAAAGGGCTGGGATTATAAACTAGGCCCAAAAAACAGGGCCATTGCTACATTTGAGTATTTCAACCGCTGGTACTATGGCGATTTTTTTATGTTCACGGATGGCACGCGCTTTGATGAAGGGGGAACAAACATCTATGCGGAGTTTTCTCCGCGTTTCAGTTTGGGGAAAATAACAGGGCAAAATCTTTCTCGTGGTCCTGTTAAGGATTTATTGCTTGCGACAACGCTGGAGCATGGAAAACAGGGACGCAAAACGTATCTTTATGGTGGTGGGATAGATTTGAACTTGAAGGGGTTCAAGGCAGCCAGCGTTAATTTTTATCGCCGGGATAATCCGGATATAAGCGGTGCGACATGGCAGGCCACGCTGGTATGGAAGCGTCCCTTTCAGGTGGGAGCACTGCAATTTGTCGCGGAGGGTTTTGCCGATATTGCCGGTAGCGAGGGGCGAACCTATAAGCCCAATCAATCTGTAGTGCCGCGCTTGCTTCTTGATATCGGCTCTTTGGCGGGAATGCAGGGTGATAGATTGTACGGCGGTATTGAATGGCAATACTGGCATAACAAGGCAGGCAATCGCGGCGCAACGGAATCTGTTCCGCAGTTACAATTAAAATGGGTGTTGTTCTGATGGGCGCGGTGATGAAAATACCTGCATGGAAACACACAGCGCAATTGTTGTTGCTGTCTATACTGTATATTGCAACAGGAAAGCTGGGGCTTATGCTTGCTGTGCCGCCGGGGTATGCCACCATTATATGGCCGGCGTCTGGAATTGCTGTGGGGATGCTGTTGGTCTATGGACAAGGGCTATGGCCGGGCATTTTAATTGGCTCTTTTATTTTGAATTGCCATGTCTCTGAAGCGGTGACGCCGGAGGGCGTTTTTGTGACCCATAAAGTTATGGCGGCTATAGGCATTGCCTGTGGCTCAACGATGCAGGCATTGGTGGGGCGCATGCTGGCCGCCCGTTTTGTCGGGCTTCCCCTCGCGTTTAAAAGGGGGCGAGATATACTGGCGCTTTTGTTGATGACGGGGCCGTTTGCGTGTTTGATTGCGGCAACCGTGGGCGTGGGGTCTTTGGTGTTTTCAGGGGTCATGCCGATTGAGAAAATGACGGACAATTGGTTGACTTGGTGGCTGGGCGATATGTTTGGTGTATTTGTTTTTATGCCATTGGTGCTCTTATCTGCGAGAGGAACAAGATCTATGACATGGCGCGGCGACACGATTGGCCGCGTGCCTTTGTTGGCGATTGCATCCCTTGTCGTGCCGTTGGGGTTGACTTTCTATGGTTGGAAAATTACTTCAGAGAATGTTTATCAAGACGCTATGTCACGGTTTAACGCGATGGCGCTGGAAAGTGAAAAGGCGTTATTGAGTCGCGTTAATGCCTATAATTACGCTATTCTTGGAGGAAAAGGTTTTCTGCAGGGGTCGGAATATGTATCTCGGCAGGAATGGCGAGAGTACACGCGCGCTATTAACGTTAAAAGCAACTTTCCGGGCATTAACGGTATTGGCATTATATTAGATGTTAAGCCGGATAACCTTGATACCTTTATCAAAGAAACGCGTGATGACGGGTATCCGGATTTTCGTGTGCACCCTGAAACTGTAGATAGACCTTACTATGTTATCAAGTATATTGAGCCTGAAAGTATAAATGCGCAGGCGATAGGGCTGAATATTGGGTTCGAAGATAATCGGCGCGAGGCTGCGAATTTGGCGCGTGATACAGGCGAGTCTGCGATTACAAGAAAAATAATTTTGGTGCAGGATGAAGAAAAAACGCCTGGATTTTTGCTGTTGCACCCCTTGTATAAGCCGGGCATGCCGACCACAACAGTGGAGGAGAGGCGACAGGCATTTGAAAGTTGGGTCTATGCGCCATTTATTGCAAAAAACTTTCTGAAAGATTTGACGCAGGGACAGGGAAAGATGTTGCACCTGCATGTTTATGATGGAGATGATGTATCAGAATCCAGCGTGATTTTTAGCGATGAACTGGCTGAAAACAGGAGTGCGCGCCACCCTTCTGACTTCCGTATTCAAAAAAAGATAAGCGTCATGCAAACGGATTGGACGTTGGTGTGGGAAAGTACATCTTTATTCGAAACGCAAAACCGCGACAATAGTCCAACATATATTTTGGCTGGCGGCCTTTTGTTTACGGGCTTGTTTGGTTTGTTTTTGCTTTCGGTCGCAATCCGTAGCAGCGAAGTTTTTGAGGCGATGGCGGGCAGAAGATATGTTGTATTTCCAGCTATTGTTTTTACGGTGTCTGTTGCGGGCGTGTTTTACGTCTATGACACGTTGAAGAAAACGGAATTTGATTATGCGCGTATAGCTGTTGGGCAGGAAGCCAAGAAAATTGAAAAAATTATTGATATACAAGCGGCCGAAAAAATGCTGGTTCTCCAGCGTATGGCGCAGCGATGGGAAGTGGCAAAAGGGACGCCACCAGACCAGTGGCGTGCAGATGCAAAGCGTTATGTGTCTGACTTGAGTGGTTTGAAGACAGTGGAGTGGATAGACGAGACCTATCATGTGCGTCTGGTCGAGCCTGAAAAAGGAAATGAAAAAGCGATAGGGCTTAATATTGTCTTTGATGAACAACGTGAGCGTGCGCTTAAGGGGGCGGCAGAGAAGTCTGTTATGACACTTACGCCGCCGTTGGATTTGGTGCAGGGGTATAAGGCTTTTATAGCCTATGCCCCGATCAAGATTGAGGGCCGGTTCGGTGGGTTTATTGCGGGTATTTTCTCGATAGACGAGTTTTTTGGAAGAATTATTTCTTCTGAGGTATCGGGGAATTATCAAGTTGACCTTTCTTATGAAGGTGAGGTGTTTTTTAAAGGTAGGGGAAATAAAAAAACGGTTGATAAGCTGGCAGTCACCAAGGTTATTGCCTTGCATGATAAGGCCATAAAAATGCATATAGCGCCAGTAGAGGGTTTTATTGAAGATCTAAAAACAGATACGCCATATATTATTCTTTTTTCCGGTCTAATGATTTCTTTACTTTTGGCGTTGACCGTACGCTATGTCATGATTTCTCGTGTCAAGTCTGCCTATCTTGAGCGTTCTAATCGCTTGAATGAGGGTATCTTATCAAGCGCATCTTATATGATTGTCGCGACAGATTCTGCGGGTCGTGTTATTTTGTTTAATAACGCGGCAGAAAAACATCTGGGATATAAAGCGGAAGAGGTCATTGGTAGATCTACGCCTGCAATTTGGCATGATGCCCATGAAGTGACGGAGCGTGCAGAGGAATTAAGTCAGGAATTGGGAGCCCCTGTCGTTCCGGATTTTGATGTGTTTGCCGTTAAGCCGGAAATTGAGGGGCAGGAAACGCGAGATTGGACCTTTATTGATAAAAATAACCGTCGGTTCCCTGTCAGCTTGACGGTAACGCCCTTGAGGGATAGCAAGGAAAACATTGCGGGCTATCTTGGCATAGCAGAAGATATAACGGAACGTCGTGAAATGGACCGCATGAAAAATGAATTTATTTCTATTGTCAGCCACGAGCTGCGCACGCCGCTAACGTCCATTCGCGGTTCTTTGGGGCTTCTTGAGGGCACCATGTTCAGTGATATACCTGAAAAAGCCATGAACCTGATTAAAATAGCGCACAAAAATAGCGAAAGGTTGATTTTGCTGATTAACGATATTCTTGATCTGGATAAAATCACAGCCGGGAAAATGCGCTTTACCCTGAAGCCGGAAGATACGGCCAGCCTTGTTTATATGGGGGTTGAGATCAATGCCGCCTATGCGGAAAAGCATGGCGTGACGTTTGTTGCGGAAGCGCTGCCGGAAGATTTGGTTGTCAACGTGGATGCGGACAGGTGGCAGCAGGTGTTTTCCAACCTTTTATCAAATGCCGCCAAGTTTTCTCCAGAAGGGGGTGGGGTTGCTATAACAGTAGAGGCTGTAGAAAGAAATATACGTGTTTCGGTGCAAGATAAGGGGCCGGGTATTCCGGTTGAGTTCCGAGAGCGCATTTTCAGCAAATTCTCGCAAGCAGATTCGGCTATGACGCGACAGAAAGGCGGTACTGGCCTTGGATTGAATATCAGTAAAGAGATTGTGACGCGTATGGGTGGCACGATTGGGTTTGACACGGAAGTTGGGCAGGGAACGACATTTTGGTTTGAGTTCCCGGATATGAAGCATGCAGCATCTGAAAAGGAAAACGTTTTACTTGCCATCGCCTATGCAACCGGAAGCGTGACGGACGAAGAAGTGC
>JAPPOU010000142.1:0-7707 GCA_028817795.1 Alphaproteobacteria bacterium | reverse complement strand
AAGAAGTGCCGCATATTCTGCACGTAGAGGACGATACGGACTTGAGTGAAATGCTGACTGCCGCTTTGCAGGATAAGGCGCGTGTCATGACAACGACGACACTTGCGCAGGCGCGAGGGGTTTTGGGAGAGGTTGATTTCTCGCTTGTCATTATAGACATTGGCCTTCCAGATGGTTTAGGGCTTGTGTTGATAGATGAGATGCGAAAGCAGGGAATTCATACGCCCATTGTCATACTTTCAGCAGATGAAGCCCCTCCAAGCTTCCATGATAATATTGTGGCCTCTATCGTGAAGTCCCGGACGTCCGAGAAGAAAATTGTAGAGGCCATACTTTCCTACCTTCCCCAAAAAGAGGATTAAAACCATGACGGCTGATTTAAAACATGTTCTATGTATTGATGATGAAGAAGATATACTGGAAGTTGCGGGCATGAGCCTTGAGGCTGTCGGCGGCTTGCAGGTAAGTCGTGCCAATAACGGCGCTGAAGGAATTGCCTGTGCCAAAAGCGTTCACCCGGATATGATCCTTCTTGACGTCATGATGCCCGGCATGGATGGGCCGGAAACTTTGAAAAAAATAAAACAGGATGATGCCCTAAAGGGTATTCCCGTCGTTTTTATGACGGCCCGCGTTCAGCCGGAAGAAGTAAAGAAGTATTTAAGTTATGGCGCGATCGCTGTGATCGAAAAGCCATTTGACCCAATGACGCTTGCCGGGAAAGTGCAGCAGGCGTGGAAAGAGTCTCATGGACCAGAATAAAGAAAAAATGGAAGCCTTGATGCGCCCCCTGCGCCAGAAATATCTGACGCAATTACGAGAGCGTTACACCGTACTGGCGCAATATCAATCGCAAGGCGCGTGGGGAGAGGCGGATCGTAAAGCTGTTACCGTATTGGCACATAAACTGAACGGCAGTGGAGAAACGTATGGCTATATGGCGATTAGCCTGGCCGCGCGAGGGTTGGAGGATGAGCTTCTTGCTGGCGCTACGAATGTGGAAGACGCCATGCGGGCGTTGATGGATAGTATAGAGATTGCATTGGAAAACGACCAGGCTGATGACGTGTCGGTAGATGAACCGGAAAGCGCAGACGCGGCAGAGATGGATCTTCCTGTTATACTTTTGGTTGATGATGACCCGGATATTGTGGAATTGATCCAGAGCGTTTTTGCGGGAAAAGCCCATGTTCGTACAGTGACAGATGTAGGCGCCGCGATGCAGGTTTTGCAAAGTGAAAATCCTGCGTTGGTTTTTCTGGATGACCAGATGCCCGGTATGACAGGTCTGGAAATGTTGGAGGCATTGGAAAAAGCTGGTGGGATTGAGGTGCCTGTTATGATGTTGACAGCCAGCGCCGCGCCGGAAAAAGTGATGCGCGGTCTTGTGTCGGGTGCGGTGGATTACATCACCAAGCCGTTTGACCCGGCGGCTCTTGTGGATAAGGCGATGCAGCGTATTTCACGCGGAAAAATTACGATTCTTATCGCGGATGACGACGCGCCCGTGCGCGATATTCTGGCGCACCGATTTAAGGCTGTAGGGTGCAGCGTGGTCACGGCATCTGATGGCACACGTGCATTGGAAATCATGAGGGAAAAACCGCCGCAACTTGCTGTTCTAGACAGGATGATGCCGGGACTAGACGGGCTGGTTGTTTTACAACAGATGCAAGAAGATGAAATTTTATCTGATGTGCCTGTTGTTTTTTTAACGGCGCGGCACCAGGAACAGGCTGTTCTGGAAGGGCTGAATCTGGGCGCGGCGGATTATATCGTTAAACCATTCAATCCAGAAGAAGTCGTGGCGCGTTGCATGCGTTTTGTGCGAAAGCGTAAAGGGGGCTAGGCATGCGTGTGCGCCCCCTTCTTCTTGCTTTTCTGGTTTTGCTAATCTCTTTTCCTGTTTTGGCGGATAGGGGAGACACGGCATTTGTTCTGCAAGAGGCGCGGAAACTTGCTGAATCCAAGAAATATGATGAAGCGCTGGCCCTTCTTGAAAAAGCACAAAATGCAATGCCTTCAAATGCTGAGGTGCGTTTGGCTAAAATCAGAACGCTAAGCTGGATGGGGCGGTATGAAGAGGCGCAGCGCGAACTGGATATCATGCCCCCCTCTCAAAAAACGAATGCCGATGTATGGCTTTTGCAGGCTTATTTGCATTATTACAGGAAAGAGTTTACAGACGCTGAGAGCGTGTTTTTAAAGATTTTGGCAGCACACCCCGATTACACGGACGCGGCAGAGGGCCTTGCTAATGTTCGTCGTGCCATGCAGGGCAATAAGAAAGATGATGTCTATAAATGGCAAGCCGATGCGGGGTATGAATACAGCCATTTCTCTCGCCGCAATCAAAAGGCTTGGCACCAGCAGTTTATCCAGATAAACCGGTTTTTCAGTGACCGGAAGACAGTGGTGCATGGCCGGGTTGAGCGGTATAACCAGTTTTCAAACATAGATAGCGCTTATCAGGTGGGTGCTTCACATGTTTTTATGCCACGGTTCACGGGGTATTTATCGGGGTCGATATCACCGGGCGCGAACTTTCGCCCGGATTGGCGCATATCTGCCGGCGGTGCGGCACGTCTGGACGCTGCACCGGATTTACCAGCCATATGGTTGACGTTAGATGCGCGCCGTGACGGTTATGCGAATACCGATGTTTTGACCATGAATCCGGGCCTGAAAATAGAACCGGTTGATGGTTGGGCTGTATCGGGCCGCGTTATTACCGTAGGGCAACGTAGCGAAGACCGTTTGTACGGGCAGGAGCTACGTCTGGATGGGCAGGTTGCGCCGGGGTGGCGGTTTCGAGCAGGTTATGCTGATGCGCCGGAAACGGAATCCGGCGTTACGGTTGATACGGCAACGGTATATGGCGGTATCTCTGTTGATGTTTTGCCAACGTTGACGCTGCATTTTGGCTATACCCGCGACGATCGCGAGAATTCATACATAAGGAATGTCTACAATGTCGCCTTTAGTCGAAAATTCTGATGTCGTGCTGCAGATGATCTGGCAATCGACAATTGTTTTGGCGCTAGCCTCTGTTGCGGTGCTGTTTTTGCTGATTGTGTGCAGGTATCACTCTGAATGGCGTAAGCGACATAAGGATAGATTGCGTGAAGAGTTGTCGCGGTATTTCTATGCCGCTATTTCTTCCCCTGATTCTGTGCGAGAGTCCTCTCTTCCTGCTGTTAAAAGAAGGAATATGGATGTTGTGTGCAGCATAGCGCTTGACATGTTGCGTGCCGTGAAGGGCGGTGATAGTGATCGTATTCTTGCATTGTTGGATGTATGGCAAATACAAGGCTATCTTTTGCAGGCTCTTGAAAAAGGCAGGCGCGGAGAAAAGATACAATCCTTGACGTTACTTTCCTTGTTTGGCGGCGAAGAAAATTTGCGTGTCTTGCTCAAGCACGCTGAATCAGATGATACCTATGTTCAGTTGGCGGCCTTGCGGGGAATTGCGACGCAGTATGATACAGGGCATGTGGAAACGGTTGTTGAAATTCTTTCACGTACCGAGAGCACGAATAGATTGATGCTTGCGGACATATTGCGTCATTTTGGGGAAGAGGCGGCACTGCCGCTTGCACGGCTGGCGCGCAATGCAGAACAGATTGACGTACGCGTATCGGCCTTAATGGCCTTGGGGATGATTCACCCCCTATCTGCCGTGAGCGCCATCCTTCCCCTGTTGCAAGATGCGAATGAAGATGTGCGTGCGCAAACTGCAAAAGCGTTGGGGGAAATGGGGGATATTCGCACCGGTGCGGCTCTTGCCAGAGCATTGACGGACAATAGCGTTGGTGTGCGCGTTCAGGCGGCACAAGCATTGGGGCGGTTGAGAGATGAAGGCGCCCTTTCCGCGCTTGCAGAGCGGTTGGGCGATGAAAACTGGTGGGTCGGTTTCCGTGCTGCTGAAGCGCTTGTCCGTATAGGGGATAAGGGCATCAGTTTATTGCGTTCTCTGAGTGGTCGGCAAGATGCCGTGGGCGTGATGTCCATGCAGGTTCTGGCCGAGATGGCGGAGGCATGATGGAAGGCGTGTTTGCACAAGAGGTTAGCGACTTTTTACATGCGCACGCGGGGTTTTTTACGGGATTGTCGTGGAGTATCCTGATACTGGGTTTGATCCAGAATATTGTGTATGCGCTCCAGCTTCCGGCGGCCTTTATTGAGTTGCGCCGCCATTCGCAGGCGGAGGATACGGAATCTGCGTGGCAACTGCTTCTATCTGATGTTGCAATTCCTATCAGCCTTTTGGTTCCGGCGTATAATGAGGAGCAAACGATCGTTGAAAATGTGCGCTCCATTCTTTCCCTTAAATACCCTGATTTTGAAGTGCTGGTCGTGAACGATGGGTCAAAAGACAAGACTCTTGATGTTTTGATAGAAGCGTTTTCGTTAAGGCCGATAACGCGTGCGCATAAGCTCTGGGTCAGGCACCAGCCTGTAAAGGGTGTCTATGGATCATCCGTTTACCCCAATCTTTTTGTCATTGACAAGGTGAACGGCAAGGGCAAGGCGGATGCCAGCAATGCGGCGCTAACATTTGCGCGCCATCCGTTGTTCTGCGTGGTTGATGCAGATTCTCTGCTGGAGGGCGAAGCTTTGTTGCGCTCCCTGCGCCCGTTCATGGAAGATGCAAAAATGATTGCTGTCGGTGGGACAATTCGCGTTTTGAATGGCTGTGTTGTTAAATCAGGACAGGTGGAAGATGTGAGGCTACCGCGTAATTTCTATCCCCTTATCCAGTCTTTGGAATATATTCGCGCTTTTCTTATGTCCCGCCTGGCGTGGAGTCATTGGGGGATGCTCAGCATTATTTCCGGTGCGTTCGGCATTTTTAACAGAGGACTTTCCGTGGATGTGGGCGGATTTTCTGCGGATACGGTGGGAGAAGATTACGAGCTGGTGATTAAACTGCATCGCAAAATGATGGAAGACAAGCGCCCCTATAGCATGCGTTATGTGCCAGAACCTGTGTGCTGGACCGAAGCGCCCGATAGTTTCAAGATGCTGGGGAACCAGCGTAAGCGCTGGCAGCGCGGCGCTTTAGAGGTTTTTTTCAAGCATAAAGACATGCTTTTCCGCCCCCGCTACGGGAAAATGGGCATGTTTGCCCTGCCGCATAATTTTATTGTGGATGTTTTGGGGCCGTTGGCCGAAGCAGTTGGGTATATCCTCATCCCCATATTTTGGATGACGGGTGTGCTGAATACGGATTTTATACTTGCTTTTATGGCCATGTTTTTCTTGTTTGGCGTTTTTATCAGCGTGAGCTCTTTGGTGCTGGAGGAAATGGAGCTGCGTCGTGTGCCACATGCGCGTGATCTTGCCATACTGGCAGGCGTGGCGGTTATCGAGAATTTTGGCTATCGGCAAATGAACAACATCTGGCGCATTATCGGGTGGTGGCAGTATCTAAGAAAAAATAATCAATGGGGGGAAATGACCCGCACCGGGTTTTCCCATGCGAAAGATAAAAAGGATTAAGTGGCGTGAAGGTTCTTGTTACGGGAGGGTGCGGGTTTATCGGTTCTCATTTATGCAGGGCTTTGGAAGAAGCGGGGCATCATGTACGCGTGCTTGATAATCTGTCGTCAGGCGATAAAGAGGCCCTTTCTTCTTCCGTAGAGCTTGTTATTGGTGATATACGTGATGCGCCGCTTTTTCAATCGGTGTTGGAGGGTGTGGACTTTTGTTTCCATCTTGCCGCAGTCGCATCTGTTCAGCAAAGCCGCGAGGCATGGCAGGAAACGCATAGCATCAATCTTTCCGGCATGATTACGTTATTTGAAGCCGTGCGTAGGTATGCGCAACGAAATGACAGTGTGCCTATTCCTGTTGTTTACGCCTCCTCTGCTGCCGTGTACGGCAATGGCGCGGAAAACCCTTTAAGCGAAGATATGGCTGTGCAGCCTTTTACCCCCTATGGCGCGGATAAGCTGGGTTGCGAGCAGCATGCCTATGTGGCGCGGACGCTTTACGGTATTCCGAATATAGGTTTTCGGTTTTTTAACGTCTATGGCCCCGGACAAAACCCGAATTCCCCTTATTCCGGCGTGATATCTGTCTTTTTAAAGCGTTGCGCGGAGAATAATCCTGTCACGATTTATGGCGATGGCGAGCAAGTGCGTGACTTTGTCTATGTGGGGGATGTCGTTTCCGTGTTGATGCAGAGCATGGGAAAAATGAATGACCAAGATGCTGGGATCTTTAATATATGCACAGGCAAAGCGACAAGCATTCATAAATTGGTACAGACGATTGGGGAAATTTCTCAAAAAGAGATCCCTTGCGATTATCAGCCAGAGCGCCGTAGCGATATTCGTACTTCCATTGGCAATCCGTCCAGGCTGGAGCGTTGGCTCGGCAATGTGCCGCAAACCTCTCTTGAGGTTGGGCTGAAAATGTGCATTGATGAGAATATTAAAGAAAAATAAGAAAGGATTGTTGTATGGCCATCAATATATCCCGTTTAAAATCAGATATAGAGCATCTATCCACAATTGGCCGGACGGAAAACGGCATTACACGCAGCGCTTTTTCTGCGCCTGAAATGGAAGCCCGCGCATGGTTGAAAAGCCGGATGGAAGAGGCGGGTTTACAGGTGCGTGTGGATGGCGCAGGCAATATTCGCGGGCGCTTGGTGTGCGAAAATGACAATACTGTTGTGGCTTGCGGATCGCACATTGATACCGTGAATTGTGGTGGGCATCTGGATGGCGCGTTGGGGGTGCTGGCAGGGTTGGAAGCGCTGCGAAGCTTGAAAGAATCCGGTGTGGCATTGTCGCACCCCGTAGAGGTTATTGCGTTTTCTGATGAAGAGGGGCGTTTTGGCGGCATGCTGGGGTCACGCGCTTTCGCAGGGATGCTGACGCAAGATGATATTCAGTCTGCCGTCGATGTAAACGGTATGGCGCTGGCACAATGTATGTCAGATCAGGGGTTTGATCCTTCGGAGGCGTTAAGCGCCAAAGAAAAAGCGAAAAACTTGAAGGCTTTTGTGGAGTTGCATATCGAACAAGGTCCTGTGCTGGAAAAATCGCAAATTCCTATTGGCGTTGTCGATGCAATCACAGGCCTTTTTAAATGGGAAGTAACGTTAAGGGGGCAGGCCAACCATGCAGGCACGACGCCCATGGATATGCGGCGTGATGCGTTTCAGGGGCTTGCGGTATTTTCCGTGCAGATTGATGACATTTTAAAAAAACATGGATCTTCGTCTTCTAAAACGACGATTGGAAAAGTGGGCGTGTTTCCAGGGTCTCCAAATGTCGTGCCGGGCGCTTGCGTGTTCACGCTGGAGGTGCGGGACACAGATCAAGCTTTGCTTGATAGCCTTGATGGTGTTTACCGCGATGCGCTTGAGCGTATGGCGCAAGAACGTGATCTTGAATTGTCTGTGCGTGAGTTGTCTCGTATCAAGGCAACGCCTTGCGACCCGGAAATTGTTGCCGCAATTTCTGCCGTGGCGGAAAAGAAGGGCATCCCTGCCATGGTCATGCCGTCCGGTGCGGCGCATGATGCGCAGAACATGGCAAAGCTGACGAAGACAGGCATGATTTTTGTGCCCAGCATCAATGGCATCAGCCATTCGCCCAAAGAAGACACGGCGATGGAAGATATTCAAAAAGGGGCAGAGGTTTTGTGCGCTGTGTTGCAAGAGTTAGCTGAATAATTTACATATTGTTGAAG
>JAPPOU010000032.1:10784-12510 GCA_028817795.1 Alphaproteobacteria bacterium | reverse complement strand
GTTTTTCCCCGCCGGGCAGGCAAATAAAGGACTGGTCTTCACCGTCACTGGCAAGGTAATTAATCCGCGTCCGTGGAATGGTGACAACACGCTCATCATTGGTGCCGGCGTCACGGGCTTTTGCGCGGATTAGTATTTCATCCGCACGTGTTTTGATGCTTTTCAGGATTGGGGGGGTGCTCATAAAGTCCAGCCCTTACTTTTCGTTTCATGGATATTGTTTTTCACCTTTTCTGGAAGGCTGGCATCACGCAGGTCAAGGTGGTTTTGCCCCTGAGACTTGGCATGCGTATATAGCGCGGTAAAGGTATCATGAGACATATTGAGCCAAAGGTAATGTTCTCCAAAGGGGCTTTTACCATTTTTGAGGGGCATGTGGACCCCTTTATTCCAAGAGGAAACATCGCGGAATATAATTTCTGTTTCTTTAAAGGAATGCAGCATGTAGTTTGTTTGCCCAGAATTTTTGGGTACGCCTATAAAGGCTGTAATCGTCAAAGGCTCGTTGGCATCGTTTTTTTCAACCTGCGTTTGGAAAGCGCCAGACAGCGTAGGTTGCGGCCCGGTTTTATGCGGCAGTTCTTTGTTACGGCGTATATCCAATATGGGGTCATTGGATGGCTCTGGCGTGTAAATCTTTTTTTCCAACTCCGCATGGGGCACAGGCACGGAAATTTTGGCCCCGCTTTTCAGGCAGATGTAGGAAGATTCATTTGTATCTTGCGTGATGTAATCAATGCGTGATTGTTCGAATGTGACGGTACGATATCTCTGCGAAGCCGTGTCCCACGCGTCTGCACGAATAATGCGATTACCCTGCGGTACGGTCCGCAGGGTTTTGATGACGGGAAGGGGGTTGTCCGGGCGCTTTTCCATGAGGGGAATGTAGCGAAAGTTCATTGTTATGTCAATGATTATTGGTAAATTTTGTCCGGCCAGCGTTTATGCGTCCACAGCCACTGCGCGGGTGCCTCCCGCACCCAGTTTTCTATGATTTTGTTGATATTGTTCAGGATTTCAGCCTGAATATTTTCCGTATTATTGCCGGGACTGAAATCTAATGGCGGTAAAATATCCATGGCAAAGTGCGCGCCTTTCAGCCTTTGAATGCGGGTGGGGTAAAGAGGACAGCCAAGTTTCAGGGCAAATTGGGCGATGGCCGTGGCCGTCATGGCGTCATGCCCGAAGAAAGGCAGCGCCAGTCCTTCGTTCAGCCTTTGGTCTTGTAAAATGCCAACCGCGCCGCCGTTTCTTAAAGTCGACAATATTTGTTTTGCCCCGGCAGGGCCTTTTTCAATGTGGTCTGTTCCGCCTGCAGAACTGCGGGCGCGGCGTAACAGGCCATCGACCCATGGGTTGTTTGGTTTGCGGTAGACAAGGGCGGCAGGCAGGTTCACCGTTTTGGCCCCGACTGCCAAAAGCTCCCAGTTCGCAAGATGGGCAGAGAAAAAAATGGTGCCCTGCTTTTTGTCGCGCACATGCTCCATATGTTCTTTGCCGGTAATACGTATGCGACTTGCGATGTGGTGGAGATGCGGGTATTCCGCGATGGTGCGGCCCAGATTATCCCACATGTCATTCAGAATGGCTTTTTTCTCGGTGGGTGTTTTTTCAGGCAGGGCGAGGGAGATGTTTTTTTCCGCCGTTCGGTGCGCTTTCAGGAATGGCCCGGCATGCCGCATAATGCATCCGCCCAGCCATGATGCGGCATCCAGCGGCAGAATGT
>JAPPOU010000032.1:0-10774 GCA_028817795.1 Alphaproteobacteria bacterium | reverse complement strand
GTCCGTAAATGATGTATACCAATACCGTTTCCAGCACATATACGATGCGTTTTGAAAAGGAAACATTACGTTCGGCAAGAGTTGGCATGTTAGTGCTCCGCCAGTGCGGTATCTAGCATGTCCGCAAGCCTACCCGGATCATCAAATGCCATTTCGACGCGGAAGACTGATACGTGTGACTGCAACGATGCGGGCAGGCGCACATGGTCTTTTGCTGTTGTCAAAACTATAGCACCTTTTTCCTCGGCGGCGTTCATGAAATCTGCCAGATCAGTTTCAGTATAGGGGAAGTGGTCTGGGAAGCTTTTCCACGTGTCGATGATGGCACCTGCGGCTATCAGGCTGTCACGGAATTTTTCGGGCCGTCCAATACCGGCAAAGGCGAAAACTGTCTTGCCGGATATATCGGGGTTTGTTGTGTCTGGTTTCAGATGCGCTTTGAACACGGGCAGGTGTGGCGTGTGTTTCATCACCTCGTTTTCTGCGCCTGTTGCGTCTTCACCCACAATCACTACGGCATCTGCACGGGATAGACCAAAGGCGATATCTTCACGCAAGGGGCCTGCCGGGAAAATCTTTTTATTGCCAAAACCTGCACCACCATCAATGACGACAAGGGAGAAATCTTTGTGCAGTGATGGGTTTTGAAAGCCGTCATCCATGATGATGACGCTGGCGCCCGTATCAATGGCGGCTTGCGCTCCCAGCGGACGGCTGGTGGAAATCCATGTTGGGGCTTTGTGGACGAGTAACAGCGGTTCATCGCCGACGTCAGCGGGTGTGTCGCGATCAGGGCTGACTTGCAAGGGGCCTTCCTCCGACCCGCCATAGCCACGGCTGAGGAAATGCGGGTTATGGCCGCGCTCTTTCAACATATCGCAGACGGCCATGGCGGCGGGCGTTTTCCCTGTGCCGCCCATTGTGATGTTACCGATACACACGACAGGCCGTGCCAATGGTACGGGATAGTGGAAGTCAAACCGTTTTTTCGCAACCCAACCATAAATAAGCCCCAAAGGCGTAAGCGCCTTGATACAGATTTTGTCTTTTAGCGTACGGGGAGACTGCCAGAATGAAGGCGCTTTAAGCATGGGCGGCCTCCTGAGGGTTTTTTAGGTATGACAGGCAAATAGCAGCCGTTTCATCTGCAATATGCGATTTTTCCTCTACCCATGCCTGTGCCGCAGTAGCGATGCTTGCGTAATTTTCCGGGGCCTGCAGTATTTTTTTCAGCTTTGTTGCCAGCATTGTGGCATTTTGAACGCGAAGGGCCGCATGCCTGTTTTCAAAATCGGCGGAAAT
This sequence comes from Alphaproteobacteria bacterium, assembly GCA_028817795.1. Classification (GTDB taxonomy): domain Bacteria; phylum Pseudomonadota; class Alphaproteobacteria; order Micavibrionales; family UBA2020; genus JAPPOU01. The sequence goes on along the minus strand of JAPPOU010000032.1, from coordinate 9,472 downwards.
GGTGCGGAAGTTGTACATATGTGGGCCGTATAAAATAGTGCAGCCGTATTGCGCAGGCTCGATGGGGTTATGCCCGCCGATATCGGCAAAGCTGCCGCCCATGACAACGGTTTTGCACAGGCTGAAGAACACGCCCAACTCGCCCAGTGTATCGGCGATATATATATCGTCTGCATGTGACGGCGTGGCGTTTTTTGACCTTTGCGCTGCGGTCAGGTCGCGTTGTTGCAACATGGCCGTGATGTCATCTCCGCGCAGTGGGTGGCGCGGCACGATGATGGTAAGTAAATCCGGCGCAGTTGTTTTCAATGTTTTGTGCGTTGCTGCGGCAATGTCTTCTTCACCGGGGTGGGTGCAGGCCCAGAGAATTGTTTTTCGCCCGCCCACAGTATTTTTCAAGGATTCCAGTGCGTGCGTATTGCAGGGCAAGGGGGCGGCAGCGTATTTCAGGTTCGCGGCAATGGAGACATTTTTTGCGCCAAGTGCTTTCAATCTGTCCGCGTCAAGCTGGCTTTGCGCAAGGCATGTGGAAAAACATTGCAGCATGCTGGCAATCATGCCGGGTGCACGCCGCCATGACTTGAAAGATTTTTCCGACATGCGGGCATTTAAGAGCACGGCGGGAATGTCACGTGTGCAGATTTCGCTTAGCATATTGGGCCAAAATTCAGATTCAGCCCAGCCAATCACGTCTGGCTGCCAATGGTCGAGGAAACTTTTGACCCAGGCTGGGTGGTCGACGGGTATATATTGATGAAACGCGCCGTCGGGCAAGCGGTCTTGCATTAGCTTTGCGGATGTTACCGTGCCTGTTGTGACCATCACGTGCAGCGCGGGGTCTGCTTTTAACAGTGCCGTGATGACGGACAAGAGGGATAATGACTCGCCTACGCTTGCCCCGTGGAGCCAGATGAGCCGTCCTTTGGGGCGTGGCATATCGGGCCTGCCCCGCCGTTCATGTGCGCGTGCCATATCTTCCTTGCCCCGCTTTGCGCGGCGGGCGAGGTAAAGCGCGATCAGGGGCGTTGCCGCGCCTGTTGCTGATTTATACAAAGAAAGCAACATCTTGCACCAAGTTTCCAAACAGTGAAGGCCGGATTTTGAAGCCTTTCTTGCGCCCTGTCCAGAGGAAGTGTTAAAATATAAGGAAGATCAGGGGGTTAGATATTATGACGCCAAGGGATGTTGCACTCATGATGCTCAAAGAACAGATCCGCCGCCAGCGCGCGCGGCTGAACCCTGATGTCTTGGCCTCGGTCGAAAAAGTGGTGACAGCGCTGAATAGCGATGCGCCGCCTGATAACAAGGTGAGCGTGCCCTATGATCGCGCCGCTGCGAAAAAAGTGATTGAGATTTATTTGCGTGACCACCCGGATCAGGCAGGCGTGGCGGCAAGAATTTTGGAAGAGATGAAAAAAGGCTAGGTCGTGTTTACAATGAAAGACCTGTCATCCCGTTGGTTTTGCGTGTTTTGCGTCAGCAAAACCTAGCGCAAAACACGAACGAACGGGATCCATTAAGGTGTGCCGCACAGCGGCACGCAAATATGGATCCCTGCCGTTAATGTATAATCGCGTTTCACACGATTATACTGCAGGGATGACGCAGGAGGATCGTTGTAAACACGATCTAGGGGCGCTCTTGTCGCTTTCAGGTGGTTTTCTTAAGCCGCCATACCCGGCTTGGGTGCGCGCTTGCTGCCAAAGGCTGTGGACAGAGGCGCAGATTTCCGGGGCGCTGTTTCGCCAGCTTGCTCTGCCATTAATGCCTGCATTTCGGTTTTAAAGGCAGAGGCCAGATCGAATTGCGGCTTTTTCTTTTTCTCTTGTTTAATCAACGCTTCAGCCTCGGCTTCCAGCTCGGCCCATGTTTTTTGCTTGCGGGCTTCCATGGCGGCGGAGGGCTTGCGGTTTTGTACCGTGAAGGCGCGGGATGCGGATACTGCAGGCGTTGCGGCGACTTCTTCCAGTGGTTTTTCTGTAATGCGATGCATCTCGGATTTGAAGACTTTGGCCAGATCCTGCGTGCTGCTGTTTGTCTTGATGCGGGAAGCGGACGTGACAGCCACTTCGCGTTTTAAGGACAGCGTGCGGCGCGGCTTTTCCGCTTCGGCCACTGTTTTGCCTGTGCGTGCGGCAAAAGCGGCCATGGCGGCTTTTTCTGTTGCGGGCTTGCTGCCAAGAGACAGCGTGCCACGGGGGGCAGGGGCCGTATTGTTTTGCTCCGGCGTTTTTCTCTGCAGGGTCAAGGTACGGCGCGGCGCGGTTTGGGCTGGCTGTGCAGCCGGTGCGGTGGGCGCGGGTTTTGCCAGCGCAGGCGCGGCTTTTAATGTCAGCGTTTTGGGCTTGGGCGCGGCGGCTTCGGCTTTTGGTGCAGCCGCAACTGCGTCAGAAGGCTTTTTCAGTGAAACCGGCGCGGTTTCTTTGGGCGCTTGCGGCGCGGCGTCCTGAACAAGGGCCTTGATAGCGGGTTTGGGGCGCTTTTTGAGAGAAACAGGTTTTCTCAGCGACACAGGCTTGGGTATCGCACCGCCCATAAAGATGGAGTCTACTTTCGGAAGCTCTGCAGGCTCTTTCGGCACAACAGTCAGCACCGGTTTTTTTTGTGCAGGCGGCTTAATCAGGTGCTTGAACGGCGAAAGATCAAGGAATTTTGACTGATAGAGGTCTGGATAGAACTTTGAGGCGGTTTTATGAAATACGATTTCCGCCTGCGTCAAATGAACCTGCACGCGCCACTTGCGCGTCAGGCTCGCTTGGTTCCGGCGCATATTAAAATTACGCGCCAGCTTGGCGAATGAATCGTACTTGAAGTCCCCCATAACACCCCGTCGCTTCGGACTCTTTTTATTGATTGGGCGGTGACCCGCCTTGCCGGACTTTGTGTTGCTGAGGCCCTGAACCTCAAAATTACCCACCCCCGTCCGGTCTTGATGTCTTGAGTATACGCAGTGCGAATCACCACGTAAATAGAAAAAACGAATCGGGGCAAAAAAAATTGATTCACATAAGCGGCAGTGCAAACGGGCTGGCAATCTGAAGATGCGCGTGCTCGAATGCAGACATGCGTGTTGTTTTTATTTCGTTGCTGATCTCTGTTGTCATCTTGCTGCCGGAGCTGGCGCAGTATTTTGATTTTCGTTTTGATGGCGGCGCTTTGTTGCGCATACCTTACACTGCGTTTTCTTACATGGCTGTTTTCTTTCACGAGATCGGGCATACAGTGGCGTGGAGCCTTTACGGCTATCTTGCAATGCCCGCGTTTGACTTTGCGCATGGCGGCGGTGTGACGATTGTCGACAACACCTTTTCTTTGCCTTTGTCTTTATTTTCTTTTGCGGTTCTGGTGGGTGGGGGTGCGCGTCTTTGGATATCCGGTGAAAGGATGCTGGCGTTGCCTTTGTTTTATGTGGTTGCCTTTGCCGTGATTGCGTTGATGGCCGGGGATAGTCGCATTTTCTGCTATTACATGGGCCATGGCGCGGAAGTTCTGGTGGCTTGTTTTTGCCTGTTGCGCGGTTTTACCAACAGTATTGAAGAAGGGCATAAAGAGCTTGAACGCTATTTAAACCTTGTTTTCGGCTTTGTCACGCTGGGGCGTAATGCGCTGTTGTATTATGGCCTTGCTTATAGCGATGTGGCGCGGGTGGCCTATGCCATGCAAAAAAACGGCGAAATACAGGGCGACTTTTCGCAATTGGCATCCCTTATGGCTGTGCCTATGCCGATTGTTGCGCTATGGGCCTTTTCCGTGATGGTGGCGCTATTTGCCGCGACTGTTTTTTTGTCTGTAAAGATAAATCGCGACCTTAGCTAAACGCCTGAATCCCCGTCATCGCACGTCCCAGAATAAGCGCGTGGATATCGTGCGTGCCTTCGTATGTATTGACGGCTTCAAGGTTCATCATGTGGCGGATGACGTGGTATTCATCTGCAACGCCATTCCCGCCCAGCATGTCGCGGGCGACGCGGGCGATGTCGAGCGCTTTGCCACAGTTATTGCGTTTCAAAAGCGATATGGCTTCGACGGGGCAACGGTTTTCATCTTTTAAACGTCCCAGACGCAATGCGCCCTGCAGGCCCAGCGTAATTTCGGTCTGCATGTCGGCGAGTTTTTTCTGGATCAATTGTTGCGCAGCCAGCGGCTTGTTGAAAATAATGCGCTCCATCACGTAATCCCGCGCCTGGTGCCAGCAGGCCTCCGCCGCACCCATCGCGCCCCATGCAATGCCGTAACGCGCATTGTTCAGGCAGGAAAACGGCCCGGTCAGGCCCTTGACGTCGGGGAACATATTTTCTTCGGGCACAAATACATCATCCATCACAATCTCACCGGTGATGGAGGCGCGAAGGGAGAATTTGCCTTCGATCTTGGGTGCGGACAGGCCCTTCATGCCTTTATCCAGCACAAAGCCGCGAATGTCACCGTTGTCATCTTTTGCCCAGACAACAAAAACATCGGAGATGGGCGAATTGGTGATCCACATCTTGGCGCCTTTAAGCGTATAGCCGCCCTTTGTTTTTTCCGCGCGTGTTTTCATGGCGCCGGGGTCAGAGCCACCATCGGGTTCCGTCAGGCCAAAGCAGCCGACAAATTCGCCGCTGGCCAGTTTGGGCAGGTATTTTTGTTTTTGTTCTTCGGTGCCAAAGGCATCAATGGGGTACATGACCAGCGATGATTGGACAGACAGGGCAGAGCGATAGCCTGAATCCACCCGTTCGACCTCCCGCGCAACCAGACCGTATGATGTATAATTGACACCCGCGCAGCCATGGCCGTGGATGGTGGAGCCGAGCAACCCCAGCGCGCCCATTTCATTCATGATCTCGCGGTGGAAAACTTCGTTGCGGTTGGCCTCGATCACGCGGGGCAGCAGTTTTTCCTGCGCGTAATCGCGTGCGGTGTCGCGGATCATCCGCTCGTCTTCTGTGAGCTGTTCGTCAAGCAATAACGGGTCTTCCCACGCAAAGGCGGGTTTTGGTTTCTTGGATGTCATGGGCTGTACGGCTTTTGCTGTGTTTGTCATGGCAATCAGCTTGGCGGTATTTTGGGGCTTTGTACAGGTTAAAATCAGGGGTATTGTTATGATTATGAACGCAAAACCGCCCCCCATCGACAAAATGCAAAGCCGCGAGGTGATTTTTGAATTTCGCCCTGTTGGCGGAATTATGCGGGTCTCGGCCATGGATACGGCCACGATGACCGAAATTACCATCCAATGCCCCCTCACGGCAGGGGAAGCGGTTTTTCAAAAAAATGCCCTGTTAAGGCTTGCGTATGTGCTTGATAAAAGAGGGCTGCTTTCTTAAGGTGAAGGCATGTATATGTTCGTTAAGTTTTGGAAACCTAGGAAATCCTGGCTCGACATGCCGGCGAAAGACAGGCAAGAGTTTGTCCAGCGTGCCCAGAACGGGATGGCAGAGATTGCCAAGCAGGGCTTGAAAACGCTGGCTTGGCTGCAACTGGATGCGGTTACGCCTGGCCACGATACCGGCTTTACATTTTGTTCTGTTTATCAGGTGCCGGACAGAAATACGGCCATACAATTCCATAATGCAATGATGAATTTTGGCTGGTACAAGCATTTCGAGCAAGTCAATGGTATTGGTGAAATTGAAAGCCCCGGTGCTGTGCTGGCGCGGGTGCTGCAGTTGCAGCCTGAACAATCGGCATAGACAGATTTATATAGATATTAACCACTACATCTGGTATCAAGGCGGCGTGTGGGACACTATCTTGTGTCCATTATTATCCAGAATAGGGTGCCTGGTGTGTCTCAAAACGTCAAAACAGTGGCGCTGGCTGCCGATCATGCGGGCTATGAGCTGAAGGGCCATATTGCCGCGCATCTCAGCGCAGCCGGGTTTAAGGTTCTGGATCTTGGAACCGATAGTGATGCGCGGGTGGATTATCCTGACTACGGTTACAAACTGGCAGAGGCGATTGCTGCTGGCACAGCCCAGCGCGGTATTGCGGTTTGCGGCAGTGGTGTCGGGATTGGTATTGCAGCCAACAGGTACAAGGTTGTGCGGGCGGCGTTGTGCGTGAATGCCGAAATGGCGCAACTGGCACGGCAGCATAATGATGCGAATGTATTGGCGATGGGGGCGCGGTTGATAGATGTTGAAACGGCGCTTTCTTGTGTCGATACGTTTTTATCAGAAGATTTCGAAGGCGGGCGACACGAGGGCCGCGTGAATAAACTTGGCAACAAAGGGGTGTAACATGGCATTGGCACAAAAAAAGGATACGGAGATGGCAAACGGATTTTTTGAAACCGATCTGGCAACGGCAGACGCCGAAGTTTTTGCAACGGTGAAGGATGAACTGAAACGCCAGCAGGAGCAGATTGAGCTGATTGCATCTGAAAACATTGTCTCCCGCGCTGTGTTGCAGGCGCAGGGCAGTGTGCTCACCAACAAATATGCCGAAGGTTATCCCGGCAAGCGTTACTATGGCGGGTGCGAGCATGTGGATGTGACGGAGCAACTGGCGATTGACCGCGCCTGTGAATTGTTTGGCGCGAAATTTGCGAATGTGCAGCCGCATTCTGGATCACAGGCGAACCAGTCGGTCTTTATGGCGCTGGCAAAACCGGGGGATACCGTTCTGGGCCAGTCGCTGGCATCTGGCGGGCATTTGACGCATGGGGCCAAGCCCAATGTTTCCGGTAAGTGGTTCAATGCAGTTCAATATGGTGTGCGTGAGGAAGATGCGCTGATTGACATGGATGAGGTTGCGCGCCTTGCAGAAGAACACAAGCCGAAAATTATTATTGCAGGTGCCTCTGCCTATCCCCGCCATCTGGATTTCAAGCGCTTTCGTGATATTGCAGACAGCGTTGGCGCGTATTTGATGGTGGATATGGCGCATTACGCAGGGCTGATCGCGGCGGGTATTTACCCCGATCCCGTGCCGCACGCGCATGTCGTGACGTCGACCACACATAAAACCTTGCGCGGTCCGCGTGGCGGCCTTGTGCTGACGAATGATGAGGACATTATCAAGAAAATCAATTCCGCGATTTTCCCAGCACTGCAAGGCGGCCCACTGGAGCATGTGATTGCGGCCAAGGCGGTGGCCTTTGGGGAAGCACTGCAGCCTTCGTTCAAGGTCTATGCGCAAAATGTGCTGGATAATGCCTGTGTATTGGCAGATGTCTTGAAAAAAGGCGGTGTTGATATTGTTTCGGGCGGCACGGACAGCCATCTGGTGCTGGTCGACTTGCGCCCCAAGAACCTGACAGGTCGTGATGCGGAACGTAGCCTGGAGCATGCACGGATAACCTGCAACAAAAATGCCATTCCGTTTGATCCGCAAAAGCCCATGGTGACATCGGGCGTGCGTTTGGGCACCCCCGCCGCGACAACACGCGGCTTTGGCAAGGCCGAATTTGAAGCGGTTGGCCAGTACATTGTTGAGGTGCTGGACGGTTTGGTGAAAAACGGCATTGAGAATAACAAATCGGTTGAAGACGCCGTGTCCGCACAGGTACTGGACCTGTGCAACCGCTTCCCCATTTATGGACGAGAGTAAAGGTGAAACATGAAGTGCCCTTATTGCGAAAGTGAAGAAACACAGGTGAAGGATTCGCGCCCTGCCGAGGATAGCGCGGCCATTCGCCGCCGCCGGGAGTGCCCGGCGTGTAGTGCGCGTTTTACAACGTTTGAGCGTGTGCAGTTGCGCGAAATTGTTGTGACGAAAAACGATGGTAGCCGTGAACCGTTTGTGCGGGAAAAGCTGGTGCGTTCATTGCGTTTGGCATTGCAAAAGCGCCCGGTGGAAGAGGGCGCTGTGGAACGTGCCGTCAACGATATTGTCCGCCAGCTAGAGCAAGCCGTTGATACCGACGTGACAACGCGCATGATTGGTGAAAAAGCCATGAACGCCTTGGCGGCGCTCGATCCTGTGGCTTATGTCCGCTACGCATCTGTCTATAAAGATTTTCGTGAGGTCGAAGATTACAGCGCGTTTCTGGCAGACGTTGAAAGCGTGTGCAAAAAGGCGAGGACGGCTTAAATGTCGCAAAAAGGATCGGCCATTGCCCGCAAAACGGCGGCGCGTCTTGCAGCGGTGCAGGTTTTATACCAAATGCGCCTGAACAACCAAAACGCGAAAAGCGCTCTTTCTGAATATGCCAGCCACCGCGCCGGGAAGGACATGGACGGCGATACGCTGGTAACGCCGGATGCCGATTTGCTGGACGATATTGTGAATGGCGTTGAAACGCGCTGGGCGGATGTGGACGGCATTGTTTCCAGCGCCTTGTCAGACGGTGGTCGCGAAACGGTGGAACCTTTGCTGGATTGTATTTTGCGTGCCGGGGTTTACGAGATGATTGCGCACGGCAGCGTTGATACGGGCATTATCATCAACGATTACCTGAATGTGACTGTGGGGTTTTACGAGGGGACCGAGAAAAAACTCATCAATGCCGTGCTGGACAAGGTGGGTAAGACGGTGCGGTGATGCCTTCTTGTTGCCAAAAGGGTGCGTCGTGAAAAATATTTTTGGCAGATATCTTCTTTTCTTTGTAATGTTGGTTGCCATGGTAGCGGGAATGACACTGCCGGGCTTGCCCTCGCTGCCACAGAGCGTTGTGGCGGTCATTCTGGCGGTTATGATCTTTTTTGCCTGTTCCAAGGTTTCATACGAAGATATCAGGCGGTTGAACCTGCGCAATATGGGGGTGTTTTACGTTTCCCGCTTTGTCATTCTGCCGCTTGTTTTGTATTTTATTTTTTATTTTCTGTGGCCTGAGTGGGCGGTGGCGGCCCTGCTTTTGTCGCTTATGCCGTCCGCAACGGCGGCGCCCGCTGTAAGCATGATCGTAAAGGGGAATACGGCGTATACCCTGGGAAGCACGGTTGTAGGCAACTTTCTGGCGCCGTTTATTATACCGCTTGTTTTTTTGCTTGTTGGCTATGCCGATGTGTCCATTGACGTATCGCGCATGTTTTTTATGCTGCTTTGGGTTATATTCCTGCCTGTGATGGCTTATGCGCTTGTAGTAAGATGCCTTCCGTCTGTTGCGCATGTAACGAAAAAGGCTTCATTTGGCGTATCAACATTTCTTGTTGGTGTTATTATTGCGGTTGTGATTGCCCAGCAGCGCCATCTGCTGCAGGCGGATTGGCTGTTTTTTGCGAAATGCTTTGTTATCGGCTTTTTTTTATATAGTTTTTATTTCGTAGCCGGGTGGCTTTTTGCTGCAAAAGAAAGCCGGAAAATGAAACGTACGCTGGCTGTCAGTTCTGGTGCGAACAATATTTCCCTTGGGGTAGCCGTTGCCGTGCTGCACTTTACCCCGCAAGTTGTTTTTTTTATGGTGGCCTGTGAATTCGTCTGGGCGGCAATTGTACCGGCGTTTCAATCTTTGGTTTCCGAGCGTGACGGCCTTAATTGAAAGAAGCGGAGAAGAAATAAAGCATTGTTTCTTATAAACTTTGCAGATGTTTTAAAGCGTTAACTA
>JAPPOU010000134.1 GCA_028817795.1 Alphaproteobacteria bacterium | reverse complement strand
ATGTTTGCAAGGATTGCGATAAGCTTCTCCTCAGTCATATTCATTTCGACCTCGGATTCAATTGGCATGCTCGCCTGCGCTTCCAGACTATCTGCGCGCCCATCCCAAAAATAAAGATCATCCCATGCCAAATTCAAAATTGTTGGCGTTGCGCGTTCAAGTTTTTGATGTCCATGCCCCGTGCCCAGTGCCATCCCATCCTCCCAACGCAATCCAGGATTATGGCAGGTTGCACATGACTGCGTGCCGGAAGCCGACAAGCGTGGATCGAAAAACAGCATCTTTCCAAGGTGCTCTTTTGCTGGCGAATAGGGGTTTGATGCCGGATAAGGAATTTCCGTTGGACGCTGGTAGAGCTGTTTCAAAGCCTCCAAATCATCGCTTTCCGCCTGCACCGACAGTGATACTACGGCTCCAAAAAACACAATAAACAACACTGCCGAATATACGACGTAATCTTTTACCTGTGTTACATTTTCCTTTTTTTCACGCCCCACCATGACACCCTCAAAAAAAACCAAACACTCTCAGGCTTATTCTACACGATATTTCTCGCAGTCCACGTCAAAACTTTTCTATCAGTATTGATAATATATTTTTTTAGGAAAATAGACCTGCATATGTAACCAATATTAGACCTCGATCATCCCTATCAAACAACAATGAGATGTCCACTCAACACCAGCGCATCCTCATCTGTCAGAGTGGTGTTATTATAAATGATAGCAATCTGGGTCATGCTATGAACGCCGCCTGTGCCGTCCATATCCACGCGCAAAGCGCTATGTGAGCCGATTGTAGCAATCTCTACAAAGTCTGTTAGCGTATCGGCAAGAGGATCGTAGCCTGTCAGCATATCGCTGATATCTAATGCATCGTTCTGGAACGTGCGGAAATCCGTGATTGTATCAAGACCGCTAAAGGCTGTGGCAGCTTCAAACACAAAAATATCTGAGTCATTACCGCCGCTCAAAGTGTCTGCGCCGGCACCACCATATAAAATATCATTTTCCGATCCGCCTTGCAGGTCATCATCGCCATCGCCGCCACGCAATATATCATTCCCTCCATAGCCGCGCAGGGTGTTATTGCCTACATTACCAGTGATTTCATTATCACCCGCATTGCCGTTTCCATTCAGCCCGGAACTGCCCAGTAACACAAGATTCTCAACGTTTTCACGCAATGTATGAGAAACCGTGGAACGCACTGTATCCGTCCCCTCGCCCACGTTTTCAAAAGCAAGGTCAATGGCATGGTCGACATAGTATATATCGTCGCCCAGACCACCGTACATCACGTCATTATTACTGCCGCCACTCAGTATATTATCGCCACTATTACCAACAATAACGTTGCGAAGCGCATTACCGGTGCCGCTGATATCCCCACTGCCCGTCAGCGTTAAATCTTCAACTTCAGTACCCAGCACGTGCGATGCAGAGGCAAAAACAACATCATGTCCGCCTGATGCCTGTTCGATAATCACATCGCCAACGTTATCGACATAGTAAATATCGCTGCCGCGTCCACCGATCATCGTATCCGCGCCCGCGCCACCATCTATCACATTGCTGTAATTGTTCCCTGTAATCGTATTGGCAAGCGTATTGCCCGTTCCGCTGAGGCTGCCACTGCCTGTCAGCGTCAAATTCTCGATATTTCCGCCAAGAATATAGCTCATGTTCGCATAGATATGATCAGAACCGCCGCCAAAACTTTCTATCACGACGTCAAGCGAGTTATCGACAATATAGGTATCATTCCCGGCACCGCCGATCATCGTATCAATGCCCGCGCCGCCATCAATATAGTTATTGCCGGTATTTCCAGTAATAATGTTGCTGCCGTTATTTCCTGTTCCGTTGATATCCGCTGCGCCCACAAGCGTCAGGTTTTCAATAGTAGCAGCCAGTACATAGTTAATATAGCTCTGTACTGTATCCGTCCCCTGCCCAGCGATCTCTGCAACAATATCTCCCACATCATCGACAACATAGGTATCATCACCCAGACCACCCGTCATCGTATCTGCGCCAAGGCCACCATCCAGCACGTTATCTCCGCTATTGCCATTAATAATGTTATTTAAATTGTTGCCCGTGCCGTTAATATTGCCGCTACCCATCAAATTCAAATGCTCAACATTGGCAGACAGGGTAAAACTGGCGCTGGCCTGCACAACGTCCACGCCTTCGTTCATATTCTCTGTGATGATATCACTTGTATTATCGACGATATAAAGATCATGCCCCGCGCCACCAACCATGGTATCCGTGCCCGCGCCGCCATCCATGATGTTATTGCCTGCGTTTCCGGTCAGCGTATTATCAAGCGTATTGCCTGTTGCATTGAATGCACCGGACCCTAAAAGGAAAAGATTTTCAACATTAGCTGTTAATGTATAGCTCAGGCCTGCCCATACCGTATCTGTACCGGCACCCGCGCCTTCTGTGACGACATCACCACCGCTATTGACGTAGTATGTATCATCACCCGTGCCACCAGCCATCGTATCAGAGCCGCCACCGCCATCCAGAATATCATTTCCACCGCCACCGTTCAGCGTATTGGCCGCGTTATTACCGATCAGGATATTGTCACTACTGTTCCCCGTTCCCGTCACAGCAGAGCCCATTAGGGTCAGGTTTTCAACATTGGCGGAGAGAGAATAAGACACTGTTGAAATAACAATATCTGTTCCCGCGCCCGTGTTTTCAACAACCGTGTCGCCGACATTGTCAACATAATAAGTGTCATTTCCAGAGCCGCCAATCATCGCATCTGCGCCAGTGCCGCCATTCAGTACGTTATCTGCGCTATTACCCGTGATGGTATTGGCAAGCGTATTGCCTAACCCCGTCAACGCCCCGCCAGTCAGGACAAGATTTTCGACGTTTGCATCCAGCGTATAGTTGAAAGAGGCATAAATCGTATCATTCCCTTGCCCAAAAGATTCAACAACAACATCGCTGGTGTTATCGAGATAATAGGTATCATCACCATCATGTCCCAGCATCCTATCCGCGCCTGTGCTACCATCCAGTACGTTGTTGCCACTGTTTCCAATCAGCAGGTTATCAGATGCATTGCCCGTACCGTTTGTATTACCGGCCCCGGTTAACTCCAGGCGCTCTACGTTGGCCGACAACGTAAAGCTAATGCTCGATTCTACAGTATCGGTGCCTTCATTTGCGTTTTCAGTAACAGTGTCACCAACGTTATCAACATAATAGGTGTCATCGCCATCGCCACCAACCATGGTATCTGCGCCTGCCATGCCATCTATGTCATTATTACCCGCATTGCCCGTAATGGTATTATCCAACGCGTTACCTGTGCCACGCAGAGAAGATGCCCCCGTTAAAACAAGGTTTTCAATGTTCGCACCTAACGTATAATTCACGCTGGACTGTACGGTATCGTTCCCTTCGCCTGCATTTTCAACAACGATATCACCAAAAGAATTGACGACATAGGTATCATCATTCAATCCGCCTTCCATCCTGTCGTTGCCTGCGCCGCCATCCAGCAGGTCATCACCATCGCCACCGTAAAGAATGTCAAACCCACCATCGCCATACAGCAAATCCGCGCCAAGGCCGCCGTTGATCGTATCATTGCCCGCATTACCGTTTATCAGGTCATTCGCGGTACCGCCCGTTAGCGTATCGTGGCCATTCGTGCCAACGATTGTTTGCGGTGAACCCGCTCCTGCATAAACCTCCAGTTGGGCACGTGTATAACTGTCGCCATTAAACTCAAAGTTCTCAAAGTTGGTCAGGACATCTGTCCATATATCGCCAATCGTTGTCGTGATCTGCACGGTTACAGAATTAATGAAATTAAATGAAAAGCTGGAAATATCCTCAAGATATCCTGCCGTATCGTTGCCCGCACCGGCATCCATCGTATCGCTGCCACGCCCACCGTAAATATAGTTATTGGCGCTATTGCCCGTCACCGTATCATCGCCATCACCCAAATAGGCATTTTCAATGACGGTACCACCTGCAATGTTCAATGTTGTGCCTGCAATCGTGCTGGCCGTGCCGCCGTTCATATTCAAAATAGTGTCCGTCGCGATAGTGGCCAGATTAATAGCATCCGTACCACCGTCTACATCCGTCAATGTGCCGCGTGCAAGCGCTTCTGCTCCTGTAAAGTTAGCGTAATCCGGCGTATAAAAATACGTATCATCCGTTGATATCGCCTGCCCCGTAAATGAAATACTCCAGCTATCCAGCGTACCGGTATTGCCGCCTGCCGCATCCTGCACCCGCAGTGTCCATGTGCCCGCGCTTTCTTCGCCGCGATGGGCGTTGCTGGTGGTTTCAAAATCAATACCGCTAAAGCTATAAATGCCTGTGAACGATCCATTTTCAGGGCGGTTAATCAAAACACTTTCCGTACCATCAGGGCTGACCAACGTAACAACCAAATCCCCCGCCCGTGCATGCGTGATATTCAAATCCACAATCACAGTTTCAATTTCTATGTTCTGCGCAATTATGATATCAGATGTCACCGTACCCAAATCTGCAATGGCTGTGGAACCGCCGGATGCCACCGGAGCCGTAACAACATCGTTGGCAGAGGTTTGCTGCCCCGTCCATGTTTCCGCAAGGCGCACGGCACGATATAGGTCCGCCGCGCCAAAACCGTAATCATGACTGAAGTGCAGACCACCACCATTCCAATTCGTTGCACCGTTGTAATCCCACCCGCCGCTGCCGGGGTCATTATGCTGCGCGGAGTAGGAAAGAATCTCCCGCACATCCCGCCAGCCCAGATCAGGATTAGATTCCAAAAGAACAGTCACCATACCTGCAACGATGGGGGCGGCTGCAGACGTGCCTGAAAAATTGGTATAGTCTCCTGACGTGTTATACCCGGCAGAGCCTTCCCTGTCGGTTGTGTAAACCTGTGTACCACCAGCGGACACCATCAAAGCAGCGCCCGGCGTGCTGAATGACGAATATGTTCCATCTGAATCAATTGCCGCCACCATAATGGCATTAGGCGTATTTTTTGTGCTGTGATAATTCACGTTATCGCCAGCCGCACGGGAGTTACCAGCAGAAAAGACAACATTCGTACCCAAACCGCCACGCCCCGTGTTCACCAAATCAATAAGCGCGTTTTCAATGTCAATAAAATCAAGACCTGAAAAATTTATTTGCGTCGTATCAGAGAACTGCGTGGAAAAACCCCAGCTATTGTTCATGACGTCGACGTTACTGGTCAACGCGTATTGAAAGCCCTCAACCATGTCGCCCACGGTACCACCTTGGCCATGCAAGTCGATGCGTATGCCAAAACCTTCGGCATCAAAAGCAACGCCCACACCGCCGACACCGTTGTCATCGGCAATGATTGTACCCAGAACGGACGTACCGTGGCTCTCTATAGGAATGACCGGTGCCGCATCTGTATCGTTTGCAAAGGCATCGTAATCAAGATCGGTGCGGTAATTGGCGGCAATTTCTGCGTGCGTATACTGAAATCCGTCATCCATGGCAGCCACCAATACGCCCTCGCCCGTGTAATCATTCCAGACGTCATCGGCGTGCAAGCCCCATGTCCCCACCAGATGCCACTGCGACTGCCCGCCCGGCATGGTATCGGGATCAGAAGGAATGCCCTTTGTCATTGCAATGGCCGTATCTACAGGAGAAAGGATTTGCGCATCCAAAAAACTTTCGCCAGCAATCGACGGCGCATTATCCGTATCATCTATATCATCTAACAGCCCTGATAATTCAGAGCCGGATTCGTCTATAGCCATAACCCCACCAGTCGCGAGCACACAATATGTGCCGCTTGTACCATTCAATCATGAAATGGTTGCGATCACGTTAAGGATAAAAGACATTTTAAATGTTTGAATAACCTAGTTGTTTTTCAACCACCTACCTCTGCACACTCCTGCAGGATTTTGATACGAAATATGGCATTTATGCGGCTGTTTTCCCTTAATGAAATACGGGCTTTATCGCACCGCAGCATATTTCCCTATCATTGACGCCGCAAAAGCCAGTCTTTATAAGACAATAACGTTCCATTACAACTTTGCCATTAAATAGGTACGAGAATTCCGAAATGACCCCTAATCTGAAAACAAAATTATCACGTTACTTCCGCAGCGTTACCGCAGCGGCCATGCTTGGCACAGCGGGGTGTTCCATCGAAATATTGCCGAATGTTGAAGCGGACATTAACAGCAGCTATGCCGCCCCGCCCCCCTCCATCAGCAAAGGCCCCCTTGTCATCCCCGGTGCGCAGGCAGAACAACGCGCACATATGACGGCCGCGCTGCAAGAGCGCGTCAATGCCGATCCGGCACTGGCCGGACATGTACTGTGCTTTGATCCCACGCCTTATATGACAGGTCATATCCGCCCTTCATACATTGTGGATGATGTCCGCCGCGCCTACGAAAACATCGCATATAACTTTCTTTATGATGACAACGACAAGGAAGACTCTGAAGTACGTGTTTTGGCAGCGACGGCAGCAGCCAGCGCGCTTGCAGACGAAATCCGCGACAAACTGGAAACAGAAACAGCCAAGCACATGGCCAAAGGCCTTGATGAAATCACGGCAGGAGAAGAAGCCCTAAAGGAGTTCTTTGAAGGAAAAAGCATCATCTCCACCGATGAGGCTGAGGATAACCCGCTGGCGGATCTTCCTGTAGGCGGTAGTAACCTTGGGAAAATTCATATCGTATTCCCCAAGCCCGGCCCCTATGCCGGGGATTTGGTGCGTGATACGGAATTCCCCGTCTATGATACCTTTATTGCAGACCTGAACGATGCCGACAGCGGCACAGACATGATTGCATCACTTGGCCGCGCCATCATCGGGAATAAACCGTTAACAGGTGAAACCCCCCTCGTCACAACACGCCGCGTGAATGCTGCAGGAGAAATTTTCTCGGCCCTTATGCGCATTCAAGATAACGAACCACGCATTCCCAGCAAAATATGGGCGCTGGCCCAGTTCAAGGAGCTGGAAACGGCCTATACCAAAGATATGCAGCGGGATGTCGCACTGGGTATGTATGAGGTCGTTAATGAATTTGATATCGACCCCGAAGGGTTCCGTGAAACGCTGAAAGACAAAACACCCTCCGAGCTAGCGACCATGGCTGCAGATGCTGCACGCAAAGCCGTATGGGCAGATTTTCCCGCCATGACGGACCCGGATAACACTGATGAAAACGATCCGGAAGGTGATACAAGAAGAGAGGCCAACGAAGACACTGAAGAGGCTTTCGAATCTGTCGTCAACTTTGCGCGTGACTCCCTTGAACCGACTACGCCTCCGGAACCCCCTGCTGTTTCCGCCCGCTCGGCCCTATACCTCATGCGCCTGAGTGACGCCGTCGTGCAGGGCAGCCCTGCGGGGATTCTTAACCCCATCAGCCTTTCACTGCCAGAGCTTGGCACAAAAAACCGCGATGCCTTCAACGAAGCGGCGGACGCTTATAAAGATATTCACTGCGTCACTCCCGCCAATGAACCTGATGCGGCCAATCCCGCGCCACCACGGAACTGCCCGTCAGGACCGTAACGAACACAACAGTTTCCCGGCACCAAAGATAAGCAGCCCGGCCACAATACCGGGCGCGGCCTCATATATAATATCCCCATAACCCATTTTCTGCCATGCAACGGCTGTGGAGACACCACTGAGCATCATCGTAACCGCCAGGCCCTGTGGCACCCTGCAGCCAAATGCCAGAACAATCAGCAATGGCGCAAATGCAGCGGCCAAACCTGACCATGCAAAAATAATTAATGCAAATACGCTGTCATTATCGCTTAACGCCACAACCAGAGCGAACAATGTCACCCCTGCCGTTGCCACTTTGTTTGCCACATAACTGTTTTTGAGCTTACCGCCGGAAAGATCGTGGGTGAGAGCTGCCGTACAGCTCAAAATTTGGGAATCCGCCGTCGACATCGTGGCCGCAAACAACCCTGCCAGCACCAACCCCACAAAAACGGGCGGCAGCAATTGCTGCGCCAATGAGGGCAACGCCAGTTCAGCATCAAATACGTCTGCCGCAGGCAAAAGAATCCGCGCCGCCAACGCAACGGCAATCGTCATGAGATAAAACAGCACATACCATGAATAATAGTACATACGCGTACGGCGCATGCGCGCCGGGTCATCCATCGCCATAAACCGCACCATAATATGCGGCTGACCAATAACGCCGATACCCGCAAAAAACCACCCCAGTACGAATAACGCTGGCCCTGCAAAACCACCCAACGGCAAATCCTGTGGCAACCAGTTCATATATATTGGCGAAACATCATCAAGCTGCGCAAGAAAATGCGCCCAGCCGCCCAAAGCCGACACGGACATCGCCAGCATCAAGCCCATAGCACCAATCATGACAAAAGATTGCGCCGCATCTGTCCAGATAGACGCACGAATACCGCTGGCAAGGCAGTATAAAAGCACGATCACTGCCCCAATAATTGCGCCCGCCGCATAATCCCACCCGAACAGAACATGCAAGGCCTTACTGCCTGCATTCAATTGCGCAGCGGCATAAATGGACAAGAAAGCAAGTGTAATAATACCGCCCAGCAAGCGCACATATTTATAATCTCCGCCTTGCCATTGGCTCAACACGCCAGCAAAACTTAAGGCATTACGTTCTTCACTGGCGGTGCGCAGGCGTTTATGCACCAGAAACGACATCAGGAAATCCCCCAATATCCAACCAATCATCAGCCATATCGAAGACAGGCCCGCCACATAGGTAAAACCGATCTGCCCTACAAACATATAACCGCTGTTATTGGTCGCCACGGCAGACAAAGCCACCAGCCATGGCTTTACGTTATGGCTGGCCAACAAGTAATCCATGCTGGTTTCCTTGCGCTTTCGGGCTGAAAGCACTCCCACCAGAACAAACAACAGCAGGAACACGGCGAAACTGCCTATGACCATGATATGCCTCCGAATATTGCGGATTTGATGTTTCCAGCACGGTAACACGTATAACCTGCAAGGGCAAAAAAAACGCCTTATATATATGACAAGCAATACCCTTTGCACAGAGCCGCTTGCCCGTGTAAAATGCCCTTCCTTTTGGCAAGCCACGGACAAACATCCATATGGACCGCACAGCACAACTCCTGAACGCGCTTTCACAGCGCATCCTTGTCCTCGATGGCGCGATGGGGACGATGATCCAGTCATATAATTTGTCTGAAGCAGATTACCGTGGTGATGCCTATAAAGATTGGCCCCATGACCTCAAAGGCAATAACGACCTGCTATCCCTCACGCAGCCACAGATTATCTCGGACATTCACAAGGCCTATCTGGATGCAGGCGCGGATATTATCCAGACCAATACATTCAACGCCAACAGTATTTCCATGGCGGATTACAAAATGGAGACGCTAAGCTTTGAACTAAACAAAGCCGCAGCCGCCCTTGCCCGCGCCGCTGCAGATGCGGCAAGCACTGCTGACAAACCTCGCTTTGTCGCTGGCAGTATCGGGCCAACAAACCGCACAGCCTCGATCTCGCCCGATGTGAATAACCCCGGTGCGCGCAATATTACGTTTGACCAGCTTGTTACCTCTTACTACGAAGCTACTGATGGCTTGGTTGCAGGCGGCGCGGATATTATCTTGATCGAAACGATTTTCGATACACTGAATGCCAAAGCCGCCATTTTCGCCGTTGAAAAATACTTTGATGACAAAGGCCTGCGCCTACCCGTCATGATTTCCGGCACAATTACGGATGCTTCAGGCCGTACACTGTCCGGACAAACCACAGAGGCGTTCTGGAACGCTGTCCGCCATGCAAACCCGCTGTCCATCGGCTTGAACTGTGCGCTGGGGCCGAAAGAACTGCGCCAATATGTCGAAACCTTATCACGCATTGCAGACGCGCATGTGTCCGCCCACCCCAATGCAGGCTTGCCCAATGCTTTTGGTGGATACGATGAAACGCCGGAAGAAATGGTGGCTTCTATTTCCGAATGGGCAAAAAGCGGGTTCCTCAACATTATTGGCGGCTGCTGCGGCACGACGCCGCCACATATCGCTGCCATTGCCAAAGCAGTGGAAGGTTTGCCGCCGCGCAAAATACCGGACACACCCATCGCCTGCCGCCTGTCAGGGCTGGAGCCGTTTACGATTGACAGCGAAAGCCTGTTCGTAAACGTGGGTGAACGCACGAACGTAACAGGATCTGCCAAATTCAAAAAACTGATTAAACAGGGCGATTACGAAACAGCTCTCTCCGTTGCCCGCAATCAGGTCGAAAACGGGGCGCAGGTCATCGACGTCAATATGGATGAAGGCCTAATCGACGCCGTTGCCGCCATGACGACGTTTTTAAACCTGATCGCATCAGAACCCGATATTGCGCGTGTGCCCGTGATGATTGATTCATCGAAATGGGAGGTTATTGAAGCGGGCCTGAAATGCGTGCAGGGTAAAAGCATTGTCAATTCCATCAGCTTAAAAGAGGGCGAGGAAGAATTTATCCACCATGCCCGCCTTGTCCGCCGTTATGGCGCGGCTGTTATCGTGATGGCTTTTGATGAAAAAGGACAGGCGGATACTATAGAACGCAAAGTAGAAATATGCACACGTGCCTATAAAGTCCTTACGGAAAAAGTGGGGTTACCGCCCGAAGATATTATTTTTGACCCCAATATTTTTGCCGTGGCGACAGGTATTGAGGAGCACAATAATTACGGCGTTGATTTTATCGAGGCCACGCGGCAGATCAAACAAACCCTGCCCCATGCCATGGTCAGCGGCGGTGTTTCGAACGTTTCGTTTTCTTTCCGTGGTAACAACCCTGTGCGCGAAGCGATACATGCCGTATTCCTTTATCACACCATCAAGGCCGGAATGGATATGGGGATTGTCAACGCGGGGCAAATGGCGATTTACGATGACATTCCCGCAGAACTGCGCGATGCGGTGGAAGATGTTGTTCTCAACCGCAACCCTGATGCCACGGAAACGCTGGTGGATCTGGCCGAAAAATACCGCGGCAGCGGCAAAGCCGCCGAGGAAAAGGACGAAGTCTGGCGCCACCTGCCCGTTGAAAAACGGCTGGAACACGCACTGGTCAAAGGGATAACCGACCATATTGACGAAGATACAGAAGAGGCCCGCCAAAAATCATCCCGCGCCCTTGACGTGATCGAAGGGCCGCTGATGTCCGGCATGAACGTGGTGGGAGATTTATTTGGCGCGGGAAAAATGTTTTTACCGCAGGTTGTGAAATCTGCCCGCGTGATGAAAAAGGCTGTCGCCTATCTCCTCCCCTATATGGAGGATGAAAAAGATAAAAACGCCAAGAGCGCCGGAAAAATATTGATGGCGACTGTCAAAGGCGACGTGCACGACATTGGTAAAAACATCGTGGGTATTGTCTTCCAATGTAACGGATATGAGGTGATTGACCTTGGTGTGATGGTGCCGTGCGAGAAAATATTGCAAACAGCGAAAGATGAAAATGTCGACATCATAGGGCTTTCCGGCCTAATAACGCCGTCACTGGAGGAAATGTCGCATGTTGCATCTGAAATGCAGCGGCAGGGATTTACAATACCTTTGCTGATCGGCGGCGCAACAACGTCGGAAATGCATACCGCCGTTAAAATCGCGCCACATTACAAAGGCCCTGTTATTTACGTACCCGATGCCTCCCGCGCCGTAGGCGTGGTCAGCAACCTTTTAAGCGACAAGCTGCGCCCCACTTATATGGCCGAAATTGAAAAGAAATACGCTGACGCACGCGAACGCTATGCGGCAAAACAGAGCCGTAAAAAGCTTGTTTCTTTCTCCAGTGCCCGCAGCAATGCTTTTAAGCCGGACTGGTTAGCCTATGCGCCGCCACAACCCTTAAAACCGGGGCTGCATGTTTTCAATGATGTTACGTTTGAAGACCTGCGCCCCTATATCGACTGGTCGCCGTTCTTTTACACTTGGGGCATGATGATGAAATACCCCAAAATCTTTGAAGACGCGGAACGCGGCACCGAGGCCAAAAAGCTTTATGATGACGCGCAGGACATGATTGCGCATTTTATAAAAGATGGCCACATCAGGCCACGTGGCATTGTGGGCCTGTTCCCTGCCAACAGCATTAATGAAGATGTCATTATATATGCGGATGACAGCCGTAAAACAGAACATATGCGTATTTTCGGCCTACGTCAGCAGAACGAGAAGGCGGAAGGAAAACCGCATTACTGCCTTTCTGATTTCATTGCGCGGGATGATACAGGCATAAAAGACTATATAGGCGCTTTTGCCGTAACTTCCGGCGACGGGCTGGAACAACTGGTTGCGGAATATGAATCCGATAACGATACATATCGCGCCATGATGGCAAAAGCCGTCGCCGACCGCTTTGCAGAAGCCTTTGCCGAATACATGCATGAAAAAGTACGGCGCGAACTATGGGGATATGCCGCCGATGAAAAACTGGATAACGAATCCCTGATTGCCGAAGACTATCGCGGTATCCGCCCCGCCCCCGGCTACCC
>JAPPOU010000087.1 GCA_028817795.1 Alphaproteobacteria bacterium | reverse complement strand
CCGCTTCCAACGCGCCACCACCAGCCACATGGTTTACGGCATGGGACACAATCCCCTGCAAATGCGGCCCGGCCAACCCAATCAAGAGACTATGGTCTTTTTCCAACCACCCCATGACCAGCCGCTGCGCCTTGAGCACATTACCGTCCGATTTCTCCAAGGCGTCACGAACCCGTGACATGGCGTATTCCCTGCTCATACTGGCCTCCTTTATCTTTTTTAAGGGTAATACAAACAGGTCATTGAATATACAGGAAAATATTTTTTAATTGACATAATTATTATAAACATGCATTATGTCAATTATTTGTTTCAGGAGGTGGGTAATGTCTCAAACGAGGGCCAATACAACAGAAACCAGTCTGCAGACCATCAACAGTCTGCGCCTGTGCGCTCATGCAATCAAGAGCATACGCGATGCCCATCGCGCCTCTATCACACGGCAAGCAACCAAGGCCATATCCCCCGAACAAAGCGATGTGCACGAAGGCGCTGTAGACCTTCTTTTGCGAGCAGAACGCATGCGCAAGAAAATTCCATTGAAGAAACTAAAGGAAATTACTTCAGAGGGCATGGCAGCCCTGGCGCGGGAAATAAAAAATATTCCACAACCTGAAAGCCTGTTTACAACCGCACAAAGAAAGAAGATTGCCAGTGCCGCACAAAAGCGCCGCGAAGTCCAGAATGTCGAAGAAATTTTCGGGGATCAGGACCGTATTTACATGAAACCCGTAAAAAGCACGGCCATCAGCGAGACGCAAGAGCAAGTCACCGCCCTGCTGTCATGGCAGGGATATACCGTGCTGGACTATAATGCAGGCTATGCTACCGACAACAAAGGCAAGCAAAGATTCAAGATTGGCAAGCTTTTAAAAGACCAGCCCGCACTGGCTGCCGCTTTCAGTCAAGATAAAACACGCAGTTCCGAAAACCTTTTGATCGTCATTACGCGTAACGCCGACGACATTGCCCGTATGTCTACCGGACGGGCATGGCACTCTTGCATGGCGGCAGACAAAAAGAACTTCGTTTATGTTCCAAATGACATACAATCCGGCACACTGGCTGCGTATCTTGTCTCCGAAAACGACCCTGAAATCAATGACCCTGTTGCGCGCACACTTATTAAGCCCTATGTCTCACGCCAATGGGGAGATCAAGCCCTGCTCGCAACACGTTCTTTACACCATGAATTCTTCGGAGCCGGGCGCAAGCTTTCCGTCGTATTCCAGCGCGCCGCTATTCATGCAGTGCGCTTCCTGATCGCGCCGTTCCAGAAAAAAACACAGACTATAATGCTGCCTGAAAAGAAAACTTACGGCATCAAAAACCACGAATTCACCGAAACAGTCCGCTGTTTTACCGAAGCGCTCAACAGTGGCAAACCTGATGGCGAATATGGCCTTGCCCCCGGCCTGTACGAAGACGGCGCAGGCATGAAAATCTGCAAAAAAGGCCCGGCGATCAAAATAATAGATGCCTAAAAAACAATACCTTAAGCAGTATTTACTTGACTCCACGTTCAATAATATGTTAAAAGATTGCCATGGATACAGGTAGCAGCGAAGTCACAGGCGCATACAGCGAGCCGCCGTCCTTTTGGGACAGGCAGACATGGTTTCGTGCGGCAAAAAAGGGGAATACCCGCACACTGCAAACCCTGCTGGATAAAGGGGTTGATATCGACCAAACAGACGGGTCAAACAAAACCGCGTTTTACTATGCCGTAAAGAGCACCAACAAAGCGCTTATATACTGGTTGATGGAAAGAGGCGCGACCCCTGATGCAGGTATTTCCCCCCTGCAAGCCTGGCTGACAGATATTGAAAAAACATTTGGCCATGAAAGATATAAAGGTGATGACTTCGTCACTATTGATTATTCAGGCAACAGAGGGAATGATCTTATGCGCTATCTGGTGAATACTGCCGGGTGCGACATCAACAAAAAAAGCGGGCCACGGGAAGAAACAGTTTTTCACAGGGCGCTGGCACGCAACCTGACTGCAACAGCCGATTTTTTCCTGACGAATTTCGAGCGGAAAATTGACCCGACTATCTGCAACAAAAAGGGTGTTTCTATTCTGGATGCCGCAGCGACAGGGAAATATGCCGGCTATGAACAGCTTGATGCCATTGCAAAAAGAAAAAAAGCCCAAAAAGAACAACAAGAAACAGCAATGAAAAAAGAGCCTGCCAAAAAACAAACTGAGCAGCCTGAACCGACTCCGCAAGAAACAAAAGCACCTGAAGCAGGGTTTTGGGAGAAGCGCGCGTGGTTCAAGGCCGCCAAAAAAGGCGATACCGAAACCCTGCAAAATATGCTGGACAAGGGGTTTGACATTAACCTGACAGACGGCAGCGGACACACGGCTTTTTATTTTGCGGTGCTCAAGGATAACCAATCACTCACCCATTGGCTGCACGAAAAAGGGGCTGATGCGAACACAGGCATCTCCCCCCTGCTTGCATGGCATAAAAACATCAAAAAAATCTACAGCGCGGAATACTATGCAAACCAAGATATTTCATCTCCGCACTGTCCCGGACGAGGATTTATAACACACCTTGTCCGCAATGTCGGCTGCGACATCAATAAAACGTCAGACCCGAAAAAAGAAACTCTCTTACACAAGGTTTTATCTGCCAAGCATTTTAATACGGCATCTTTCCTGGTAGCAGAATTTCCCGACATCATTAACCCCCACATACACAACGCTGCCGATGTAACAGCTTCCGATATGGCTGCAGCCGTGGATTACAGAGGATACAAATACCTTTGCACCCTACCAATAAAACAGGATAAACCCGCCAAAGAACCGGAACAAATAGAACAAAAGAAAACGGAACAGCCTGAACCTGAAACCACGCCCGATACGAATACAGCCACTGCAAACAAAAATTCGGCATGGCAGATGACAGATGAAAGCGAGATTGCACGTATCAGTGAAAAAAACAGTATAGGCTATAAAATCACCGAAATTTTTAATTTTGCGAGCGGCACGCATACCACCATCACGCATAACCCCGCTACCAAAATGGAAAGCACTGCTGTTATTCCACTAGAGCAAATCAGTGCCGCAATGCTGAAGCAGGCCGCTGATGAACTGACGGTGCAGGGGGGTATTCTAACGGACGCCGTCATATTGCCCATATCCGCACGAAAAAAAATAGTCGTACAGCCGCTTAAATAAACAGCATGCCCACCCCCGCGAAGGCGGGGGTCTGGCACACGTTCGCCTATGCGAACACCTTTATAAACAAGCGGCTACGCCGCGCACCGGATGCCCGCCTAAAGCGGGCATGGATATCATATTGTTCACGAGAAAACTATAAAGCCGCCAGTTCCTTTAAAACCTTGTGCACACCCTTCACACGGTCGGGCAAATCTTCCCACGGGCGCATGAATACAAGCTTTTGGTCTTCGGACCGCAGCTTCACCGTACCGGACTGTTTGGAAATATACGCCACTAGCGCGGGCAGGTTCAGCTTGGCCAGCGGATGGAACGACACAACCGCCCCCTTTGGCCCTGCGTCAATCCTGTCAACACCGGCCTGGCGGCACAGCTGCTTGATTTCCACCAGATCCAAAAGGTTTTCGACATCTTTTGGCAACGGGCCGAAACGGTCAATCAATTCTGCCGCAAAACCCTCAATCTCTGCCCGGTCGGCCAGAGCGGCAATGCGCCGATAAATCGACAGGCGCAGGTTCAAATCCTTGATATACCCTTCGGGGATCATCACAGGCATCCCCATGTTAATAGCGGGGGCGAAATGCGCTTCGGGCTGCTCATCCTCTGTTGCACGGCCCGTACGCGCCACGGCCACGGCTTCTTCCAGCATTTGCTGGTACAGCTCAACGCCAATCTCTTTTATGTGCCCCGACTGTTCCTCGCCCAGCAGGTTCCCCGCACCACGCAAATCCAAATCGTGGCTGGCCAGTTGAAAGCCCGCGCCCAGCGTATCCAGCTGCTCAATCACGTGCAGACGATCTGCCGCGCCCTTGGTCAGTTTTTTATCGGCATCATACGTCAAGTAAGCATAGGCCCTTTGCTTACCGCGCCCAATGCGTCCGCGCATCTGGTACATTTGCGCAAGACCAAACATATCGGCACGGTGGATCACCATGGTATTTGCATTGGGGATATCCAGCCCGCTTTCAACGATGGAGGTTGACAGCAGCACATCATACGCACCTTCGTAAAAGGCTGTCATCTTCGCTTCCATCTCTTCCGCACCCATACGGCCATGCGCCACAATAATTTTCAAATCAGGTACGATCTCGCGCAGGGTTTCCTCCACCCCCTCAAGGTCGGCAATACGCGGGCACACATAAAACGACTGTCCGCCCCGGTGATGCTCGCGCATTAATGCATCGCGAATAACTACAGGATCAAACGGCAAAACAAAGGTGCGGATAGCAAGACGGTCAATCGGCGCAGTTGTAATCAGCGACAATTCACGCACACCCGTCAACGCCATTTGCAGTGTGCGCGGAATGGGCGTTGCCGTTAATGTTAGAACATGCACGTCATCTTTCAACTCTTTCAGGCGCTCCTTTTGCTTGACACCGAATTTCTGCTCCTCGTCCACTACCAGCAGGCCAAGATTGCGGAACTTGATACTCTCTGATAAAAGCGCGTGTGTGCCGATCAATATATCCACGTCACCTCTGGCCACGCCATCTTTCACGCGCTCGGCTTCCTTGCCTGTCACAAAACGCGACAAAAGGCCAATACGCACAGGCATGCCGTTAAACCGTTTCTGGAACGTCTGGTAATGCTGGCGCGCCAAAAGAGTTGTGGGGGCAATAAGCGCAACCTGAAAACCTGCCATCGCCACAACTGCCGCCGCACGCAGGGCAACTTCTGTTTTACCAAAGCCGACATCGCCGCAGACCAGCCTGTCCATGGGCTGTTCAAGGCTTAGGTCACGCAAAACAGCGTCAATTGCTTTTTGCTGGTCTTCGGTTTCGGGGTACGGGAAGCCCGCGCTGAATTTATCATAGCTGGCTTCATCCTTGTTCACAGGCTCGGTCTTGCGCAAAACGCGCTGCGCGGCAATGGCCAGCAGGGCTTCGGCCAATTCCAGCAAATCTTTTTTAACCTTGGCGCGGCGCGACTGCCATGCAACGCCGCCCAGCTTATCCAGCACTGCGCCCGCCTCGGCTGAACCATAGCGGGAAAGCACATCAAGGTTTTCGACGGGCACAAAAAGCTTGTCATTCCCCGCATAGAGTAATTTCAGGCAATCATGCGGGATATCATCAACCACAACGGTTTCAAGGCACAGGAACTGGCCAATGCCGTGTTCTTCATGCACAACGTAATCGCCTTCGTGCAGCTGGCTGACCTCGAAAATAAAGTTTTCGCTTTTCTTTTTCTTCTTGGCGATGCGGGTCAAGCGGTCGCCCAGCAAATCCTGCTCAGTCAACACGCAGAAATCTTCGGTCTCAAAACCGTGATCGAGGCCCAGCACAGCAATGGAGGTTTCCCCCTCCCCTCGCCCTTCCCCGCTCACGCGGGAGAGGGAGCCATTTGTTCCCTCTCCCTCTGGGAGAGGGTTAGGGAGAGGGAGGGCTTCATCTCGTTTTATCTTCACCCCATATTCAGTCAAAATCTTCGAAAGACGCTCCTTTGACCCCTCGCTATACGCCGCAATCAAGACAGGTTTATTCAGGCTGCGAATATGGTCGCGGATTTCCGCATATAAATCGGCATCCGGCTGTGCGCGGACAGAGGAAAAATCACGCGCTTTTCTGCCACCCGCATCCCGCTGCCCCGGCGCAGGGGGGAACGGGGATAAATCAAACACTTCATGCTGACCCAGAACACTGCTCCACGCATGACCGGAAAGATATAAATCCTCCATCGGCGCGGGACGGTAAACGGCAGTGCCTTTTTGCGCGGCGTTCATCAGGCTCATGCGGGCATCGTACAAATCCTCGATCTGCTGCAAACGTGTTTGCCGCGATTCCTCCACCTGATGGTCCAGCGTTATCATTGCATTGGGCAAATAATCCGCCAGCGTTTCCAACGCATCGTAGAAAAACGAAATCCAGTGTTCCATGCCCGCATATTTACGGCCTGCGGAGACAGATTCATACAAGGGATCATCATCGCGCACTGCGCCAAAGGCTTCGCGGTAACGGGCGCGAAAACGGTGAATGCTTTCTTCATTCAGCAAAACTTCGGAGACAGGGTAAAGTGACAATCCTTCGCGTTCTTCAGTTGTACGCTGGCTTAAGGGGTCAAATGCGCGGATGCTTTCAATTTCCTCGCCAAATAAATCAAGGCGCAAAGGCTCCTCCGCACCAGATGGAAAAATATCGAACAACCCGCCACGTTGCGCGAACTCGCCCGCCTCGCGCACGGTTTCGGTGCGATGATAACCATTGGCGGCCAAAAAGCTTTGCAGCGCTGTCATATCCAGCCGCGCACCCGCACGCATATCAAATGCCGATTTTTCCAGCGCCGCACGTGGTGGGACGCGCTGGGTTGCGGCGGCGATTGTGGTAAGGATGATGACACCCCCTCTCCCTCCGGGAGAAGGTTGGGGAGAGGGAAACAAGCGCAATAACCTTGAAAGCGTCTTAAGCCGCTCCCCCATCACATCGCCGGTGGGCGAAACACGGTCAAACGGCAGGCAATCCCACGCCGGGAAGCGCAGCACAGTTATATCAGGCGCAAAGAACAAAAGCCCCTCATACACCTGCTCCAACCGTGTATCATCTGCCGCGATATGAAGGACAGGATAAGGGCTCTGCCGCGCCATCCCCGCCAAAAAGACAGAATCATACCCCTCGGGCACGCCGCAGAGGGGGTGCCGTTGAAAATTCTGCTCATCCAGCGCAGGACCTTGTTGCATGTATGCGGCCTCGCTTTTTTAAAGCCACGAAAATATAAGGGGTTAATGTTTATGTCAACATTAACATTCTCTATTGCGGATAAAAACCCAACAACGCCTGCACCACATCACAATCCTCTGCCGGAGGAACAGGCTCAACCCTCGTAATCCAGTTATAGATATCCGGATCGCTATTGTTCAAAAAGCGATCGTACTGCACCAACTCATCTGCGCTGCAGGCGGATATATAGGCATCGGCAAACTTGCCCAGCAGCAAATCAATCTCACGCGTGCCGCGATGCCAGCTGCGGAAGATCAGCTTTTTCCGCATTATGTCTATATTGTTCTCAGGCACAGCTTCGGGCATAATCAGGCTCTCTTTCATCAGTCAGGGAATACAATATGTCTGCCGGAAAATTCATCAAGGAAAATTTTGCGCTGATCGCAGGCCTTGCCCTGCCGGTCATGGTTATGGCGGTGTTTTTTGTTTCAACCGCCCTGCCCCGCATGGCCGCAGAACCGCCGCCGAAATACGACATGCTGTTTGCCGTCGATAAGTACAACTATAACAGCCATCTTCCTGTCACAACGCAGTTTTTAGTAAAGGATGGAGAGCTTAAAATCCAGTACACAAAAAACAGCGGTTCACGCCAGGACTGGAAAAAGCTTTATATCTATAAAGCTGCAACACAAAGCGTGCAGGAACTGCCCCTGCCATACCCTGATAATCTCGCAGATATAAAAAGCACGCTGACCGAAACCGTTGCCGCAACAAAAGGCATGAAAATAAACCCCAGCACAAAAGCGCCAGACGGCTATGAACTGGATATCAGATACCGCTATCGCGGCGGCATCATGCCGGAACTGTTCTGGGGCAGCAGCAGCCGTCGCAGTACGGCACTTGAAAAAAATGGCACACGGCATGAGCTGAAACAGCCACACAGCAATTCCCCGTTTTACCTCTACCCCAACAGCACTGATTTCATTGGTTGGGTGATACCATGATGGGCAAGCAAGACGCTCTGGCTGAAATCACCGCCATCGCAAAACGCCATAGCCTGACGGCAAAGGAAATCACCGCCGCACTGCATGGCACACCGGAGAGCAGGGAGCATATATCCTCCAGCATACTCTCCCGCCTGTTCGGCTATATGGGCGGCATTCTTCTTTTCTGCGGTGTCGGTATTTTCATTGCGATGCAGTGGGATGACATGAACAGCTTTTCCCGCGTATTTGCCACGCTGGGCATCGGCTTTTGCGCCTTTATCATGGCCGTAACCGCAACGAAAAAAGAACAACTGGCCCGCGCCGCAACGCCGTTATTTTTGGTGGCCGCCTTTCTTGAATCGGCTGGCATTATGGTGGCGCTTGACGAATACAGCCGTGGGGGGGACCCCATGCACGGCATTTTGTTCATGGCGACTGTCATGACATTGCAGATGGGGCTGACGTTTATTTCCCTGAAAACAACAACGCTGGCCTTTCTGGCCATCTTCTTTGGTGCTGTCATGACGGGTACGGCACTGGATATCATGGGTGCACGCGATAAAGAAATTATCTTTATCCTTGGCCTGTCCTTTTCCTTTTTGGGCTGGGGGATCAATAAAACCCGGCACGCCATCCTTTCTCCGGCCGGTTATTTCTTCGGCAGCATCATGGTGCTTGCACCGCTGTTCGACTGGCTTGAAAACACCAGCTTTGAAGTTCTGTTTTTAGGGGCCAGCTCTGGCGTCATATACCTTAGCACCCTTGTCCGCAGCCGTATGCTGCTGACAGTCGGCACCATCGCCACTATTGGCTACATCGGCTATTTCTCGGAAGAACACTTCCGCGATACACTGGGCTGGCCGATTTTGTTGATGTTTATGGGGCTGGTGTTGATCGGCCTTAGCCATATGGCTGTTAAGATCAACCAAAAATTCATGCAGCAAGGTTAAATTGTCCCGCCCCTTTGCCCTCGATCCGCTGTTTCAATCCACCCGCGTTGTCGCGGGTGTGGGGCCGCGCATTGCAAAACTGCTGGAAAAAGTGGCGGGCGAGAAAGTCGCGGATTTATTGTGGACTCTTCCCAATGGCATGATCGATCGCCGCCATGCGCCCAAAATCGCGGAAGCACGCGCTGGCGAAATCGCCTCTATGACTGTGAAAGTCGAACAACACATCCCGCCCAAAAGCCGCAACCTGCCCACACGCGTGCGCTGCAGTGATGATACCGGTGTGATAGAACTGGTGTTTTTCCATGCACGTGGCAATTATCTTGAAATACAACTACCCGTCGGAGAATGGCGAGTGGTCAGCGGCAAGATCGAGATGTATAACGGCACCCCGCAAATGCCGCACCCCGATATTATCACGACGCCCGATAAAAAAGACGAAGTGCTGGCGATAGAGCCTGTATACCCGCTCACCGCAGGACTAACACAGAAAGTTGCCGGAAAAATCATCCACGCCGCACTGGATCGCGTGCCGGAACTGCCGGAATGGCATGATGCCGCGCTGATGAAACGGGAAAACTGGCCCGCGTGGGATGCCGCGCTGCATGCCGCGCACCTCCCTGAAACACCGGAAGTACTTTTACCGCAACATCCTGCACGACAGCGGTTGGCGTATGACGAGATATTATCGCATCAAATCACGATCGGCCTTGTCCGGCTGCAGCAAAAATCGCGCAGCAAAGGGCGTGTTTTGAAAGCAGATGAAACGATATACCAAAAGGCCTTTGCCGCCCTGCCGTTTCAGTTAACCAACGCGCAGGAAAAAGCCACAGCCGATATCCGCGCCGACCTTGCAAAGGAAGATCGCATGCTGCGTCTTTTACAAGGCGACGTCGGCAGCGGGAAAACCGCTGTGGCGTTTTTGGCCATGGCACATGCCGTCGCGGCGGGGGCGCAAGCCGTTATCATGGCACCCACGGAAATTCTTGCCCGCCAACATGAAAAAAATATTTCTCTTTTCGCCGAAAAAGCCGGCTTAAAAACCGTAACCCTGACAGGCCGCGATAAAGGTAAAACCCGTAAAGCCATACTGGAAGAAATCGCCAACGGCAATGCGCATATCGTTATTGGCACACATGCGCTGTTTCAGGATGATGTCGCGTTTAAAGACCTTGGGCTTGTCATCATTGACGAACAACACCGCTTTGGCGTGCACCAACGCTTGCAGCTCTCATCCAAGGGCAATCTGGCCGATGTGCTGGTGATGACGGCAACACCCATTCCCCGCACCCTGACACTCACAGCCTATGGCGATATGGATGTCAGCCGTTTGGATGAAAAACCACCGGGCCGCCAGCCGATTGATACGCGCCTTGTATCAAATGAACGCATCAACGAAGTCATCGCTGCCCTGCCCCGCAAAATCGCAGATGGGGAGCGTATATACTGGGTCTGCCCACTGGTCGAGGAATCGGAAAAACTTGATCTTGCAGCAGCAGAACAGCGCTTTGCCGATTTGCAAGCACATTTCGGGGATCGTTGCGGCATTCTGCATGGCCGCATGAAGCCCAAGGATAAAGACGAAATTATGGCGCAATTCGCGGCAGGGGATTTGGACATTATCGTTTCCACTACCGTCATCGAGGTGGGCGTGGACGTGCCCGAAGCCACTGTGATGATTATTGAGCACGCCGAACGTTTTGGCCTTGCCCAATTGCACCAGTTGCGCGGGCGTATCGGGCGGGGTAGCGGGAAATCTGTTTGCATCCTCCTCTACAACCCCCGCACCAGTGAGATTGCGCAAAAACGCCTGAACGTCATTCGCGATACAGAAGATGGGTTTTTAATTGCGGAAGAAGACTTAAAACTGCGCGGCGCAGGCGAAATTCTCGGCACACGGCAAAGCGGCCTGCCCGGCTTCCGCCTTGCCAACCTTGAAACGCAGCAAGACCTTGTGAAAATGGCGTTTGATGATGCTCGCCTGACACTGGAAAAAGACCCGCAACTCACCACAGAACGCGGGAAAGCGCTGCGCACGCTTTTGTATTTGTTCGAACGAGATACGGCGATTAAGTATTTACAATCAGGGTAACACCGTTCCCCGGACCTGTTCCGGGGAACGCTAATTATAAATACTCTCTAAAAAAAGCTCTGCGGATCAATGTCGACCTTGACCTGTATGGCCGAGGGAATTTTTACGGCAGATAACCAACCCGCCATATACTTCTGCACCGACACATCGCGCCCCGTTTTCACCAGAAACCGCCTGCGGTGCTTGCCGCGCAGATACGCCAACGGTGCGGGTGCAGGACCAAGCACGGTGATATCATCATAACGCGGTGCATTTACAATCATTTTGCGGCATAGCGCATCCACCTGCGCTTCGTTCTGCCCCGAAACGATCACAGCGGCTAAACGACCAAAAGGCGGCATCAATGCGCATTCCCGTTCTTCAGCTTCTGCCGCCAAAAAACCGTCACGGTCATGTTTTGATAATGCGGCTATTACGGGCTGTTCGGGCATATAGGTCTGCACGAATACACGGCCCGGTTTTTCCGCGCGGCCCGCGCGGCCTGCAACCTGGTGCAAGAGCTGGAACGTACGCTCCCCTGCTCTTAAATCACCACCTGCAAGCCCCAAATCAGCATCGACAATCCCCACCAGTGTGAGCGCGGGGAAGTGATGCCCCTTGGCAACCAGTTGCGTGCCGATCATCACGTCAATCTCGCGATTTTCTATTTTTTTAATAGCGCCATGAATATCTGCGCCCGTAAAAATATCACTGGCCAGCACAAGTGTACGCGCATCGGGCAACAAAGCTTTCACTTCTTCCTCAATACGCTCAACGCCGGGCCCGCAGGCAACAAGACTGTCTTCATCCTTGCATTCCGGGCAGGTGGACGGTGCACGCGCTGTATGCCCGCAATGATGGCACTGCAAATGCCCATGGCGCCTATGTTCCACCAGCCACGCGCTGCATGACGGGCACTGGAAGCGAAACCCGCAAGTGCGGCACAGCGTTAATGGCGCATAGCCACGACGGTTCAGGAACAGTAATGACTGCTCCCCCGCCTGAAACGTTTCGGCCAGCGCCGCCCGTACAGTCTCAGATAAAAATGCGCGACGCGGCGGCGGGTCGCGCTTTAAATCGACCAGAAAAACATCCGGCAAATGTGCGCCCGCATGACGCACAGGCAAATGCAGGTACTGGTATTTCCCCTGCCGCGCATTCGTCATAGTTTCCAGCGATGGCGTTGCCGAAACCAGCACGACAGGCATCTGCGCAAGACTGGCTCGCAAAACGGACATATCACGCGCATGATACAACACGCCTTCTTCTTGTTTGTATGATGCATCATGTTCTTCATCGACCACGATCACGCCCAGATCGGAAAAAGGCAGGAACAGGGCCGAGCGCGCACCAATCACAATGCGCGTCTTTCCCTCGGCCACACCGCGCCATGTTTCGCGGCGCTTTGCCTGTGATACTTCCGAATGCCAGACAGCGGGCGCCACGCCGAACCTACGTTCAAACCGCGCCAAAAACTGCGCGGAAAGGGAAATTTCGGGCAGCAAGACCAGCGCCTGTTTTCCCTGCCGCAATGCTTCGGCAACAGCCTCGAAATAGACTTCGGTTTTACCAGACCCCGTCACGCCATCCAGCAAGATAGCCGCATATTTTTGCGCCGCCACGGCATCGCGCAGCGCCGCTGCGGCTTCCGCCTGTTGTGCGGAAAAATCCAGCGCGGGAGCGGGAACGTCTTCAATAACGCCGGGACAATCTGGCGCAATATTAACCGTACGCAAAACACCAGCCTCTGCCATGGCACGAATGGTGGCTGCAGACACGCCGCATTCCCGCGGTATATCCACCGCCCGCATGGGCGCACCATCGTGCAGCACATTCCAACCTTT
>JAPPOU010000151.1 GCA_028817795.1 Alphaproteobacteria bacterium | reverse complement strand
AAGGATAATAGGCTGTCAAATCCATATTCTATCCATAAAATGAGCGCCCCTGTTTTCACAAGAGCGCTCATTTATCAGGTTACATACGCATGCATTATACAGAGTAATACATTGCGAATTCGATCGGGTGCGGCATCGTCTCAAATGCCTCAACCTCTTCGTAACGCAGATCCAGATAGCCGTCGATGAAGTCCTTGGTAAAGACATCCCCCTTCAGCAAGAACTCATGATCATCACGCAGCGCATCCAAAGCCTCGCGTAAGCTACCGGAAACAGTGTCAATTTCCGCCAATTCCTCTGACGGCAAGTCATAGAGGTTTTTATCCATAGCATCACCCGGATGAATCTTTTTCTGGATACCGTCGATACCCGCCATCAGCATGGCTGCAAAGGCCAGATAGGGGTTGGCCGACGGGTCAGGGAAGCGAATTTCAATACGCTTGCCCTTAGGGCTGGCCGCAAACGGGATCCGGCAGGATGCCGAACGGTTACGGGCCGAATAAGCCAGCAGAACAGGCGCTTCATAACCTGGTACCAAACGCTTGTAGCTGTTGGTTGTGGGGTTGGTCAGCGCGTTCAGGGCCTTGGCGTGCTTTATGATACCACCAATATAGTACAGCGCCATATCCGACAGGTCTGAATAACCGGACCCTGCAAACAAAGGCTTGCCATCTTTCCACAGCGATTGGTGCACGTGCATGCCGGAACCATTATCGCCATAGACAGGCTTGGGCAGGAAAGTTGCTGTCTTGCCATAGGCATGCGCCACATTGTGAACGACGTATTTATAAAGCTGCATGTTATCCGCGCTGCGCAGAAGGTTTGCAAACTTCACGCCCAGCTCGCACTGCGATGGCGCAACTTCGTGGTGATGCTTTTCCATGGGCACGCCCATTTCAGCCAGCACGGACACCATTTCGCCACGCAGATCGTTGGAACTGTCAATCGGCTGCACAGGGAAATACCCGCCCTTGATCGCCGGGCGGTGGCCCATGTTGCCATGCTCGTAAGAACGGCCAGAGTTATAGGGCCCCTCCACGCTATCAATTGCATAAGAGACCTGGTTCATACCCACGTTAATACGCACATCGTCAAAGACGAAGAATTCAGCTTCAGGGCCGAAATAGGCCGTATCGGCAAGACCAAGAGATTTCACGTATTCTTCCGCCGCACGTGCAATGGAACGCGGGTCACGTGCATAAGGCTGGCCTGTTGACGGCTCCAGCACGTCGCAGAAAACATCCACCGTCGGCTGCGCTGCAAAGGGGTCAAGACATGCAGTGGAAAGATCAGGCTTCAAAAGCATGTCGGATTCGTTAATCGCCTTCCAACCCGCAATGGATGAGCCGTCGAACATCACGCCATCTGTCAGCAAGTCTTCATCAACCGTCGAGATATGCTGCGCCGTATGCTGCATTTTGCCGCGCAGGTCTGTAAAGCGGAACGAAACGTATTCAATATCGTTGTCTTTTAGAAGTTTAAAGAAGTCTTCAAAGCCCGCGCTTTTGACTTCCTTGATTTTTGCAGTCGATTTCGCCATGTGTGTCCTCCTTTTGGTTGGCTATTTTTATCTCTTCCCCCTCTCCCTCCGGGAGAGGGAATCTCATATCGCTTCCTTACCCATTTCACCCGTCCGTATACGTACGACGTTTTCAATGGGAGTCACGAAAATTTTGCCATCACCAATGCGCCCAGTTTGCGCGGCGCGGGTAATGGCCTCTATCACATCATCGGCTTGCGCCTTTTCAACGACGACTTCGATTTTGATCTTGGGCAGAAAGTCCACGACATATTCCGCGCCACGGTACAGCTCGGTATGCCCCTTTTGCCGTCCAAAACCGCGCACCTCGGTCACCGTCATGCCTTGTACGCCGACTTCATGCAGCGCATCCTTTACTTCATCCAGCTTGAACGGCTTGATGATGGCCTCAATCTTTTTCATCGTCTGTATCCTTTTAACGGGCCGATATATTGCACAAGCCATGCCAGAAACTGCATCAACCTAAGCATTTGATTTAAAATGACTTATTTCAGGGGGCACGCGATTACGCCGCACAAAAGACGAACAGCTGCACAAAAAACAGGCATATGTGCTATTATTAACGGTACAAGCTTGACGTTACGTCATATATCAAGGTATGAAGCTTGGCTGGCCGGGTTTACCGGTTATGGCGGTCGTAGCTCAGTGGTAGAGCGCCGCGTTGTGGTCGCGGATGTCGCGGGTTCAAACCCCGTCGATCGCCCCATTTTCTTCCCACACAACGCTCATAGTTATTTGTTTATTTTTCAATCGCTTATAATAGCCAACCTCAAATTGCGGCGGCTTGCTGCGCAGAAGATGAGCGATGAAAGCGTTGTTTGCCGCGTTGCGCTTTGCTCTTCTTTTTACGTTTTCCGGGACGCCGATCGCCACGGGCAGCCGCAGAAGAAGATGGCTTGCGCCCAGGGTTAAGCAATTCTTCTATCGCACGCCATTTCCCCATATCTTGTGGCACAATCAGGCAGAGCGATGCGCCTTTCGCACCAGCACGCGCTGTCCGCCCGATACGGTGGATATAATCTTCCGGGCATTGCGGCAGGTCATAGTTAATAACATGCTCGATATGCGGTATATCAAGCCCGCGTGCAACGATGTCGGTTGCGACCAGTATCCTGTACTTTTTGTCACGAAATTCCCGGATGACACGTTCACGCCGGTTCTGGCGCAAATCACCATGTATGGCTTCGACGGCATGTCCTTCGCGGGACAGTTTTTTCGCCAGTTTTTCCGTACCGTACTTTGTTTTGCTAAAAACGATGATCGAACCTTGTCTTGCACCGATTTGTTCAAGAAGAGCAGGATACTTCTGATCTTGGCTAACCTTCATAACCTCTTGCTGTATGTCCTTGACCGGGCTTGTCGTCGATCCGACAGAAATACGCTCCGGGTTATCCAGATACCTTTCCGACATCTGGATAATTTTCCTTGGCAGCGTCGCCGAAAACATGAGTGTCTGCCGAGAGCAAGTGATACACTTTACAATACGGTCAATCTGAACAGAGAATCCCATATCCAGCATCCTGTCAGCTTCATCAAGCACAAGGAAAGATGTATCCCGCAGGCGCAGGTTTCCACGTTCCAGATGATCGTTAATGCGTCCGGGCGTGCCCACAATCAGGCGTGGACGGTTGCGCAACTGTTTTAATTGCCCGCCCATCGACTCCCCGCCGATCAGAAAGGCTGTTTTAATAGGCGTACCCTTGCCCAAAAGTTGCGTCATGATGTCCATGATCTGCTTGCCAAGCTCTCGCGTCGGGGTCAGCACAAGCGCCGATCCACGTGAGTTGCTTAAGAGCGTTTGCACCAAAGGAATGGCGAAAGCCGCTGTTTTCCCCGTTCCTGTCTGGGCCGAGCCCATGATGTCCCGACCCTGCAGGGCTGGTGGAATGGCCTGCGCCTGTACGGGCGTTGGCGCTGCATAGTTCATGCGGCGCAGGGAATCAACCAGTGCGGGATGAAGATCAAAGCTGTCAAAGTTTTTCATGCAATATTCTTTCTTTTATTATTATTTTTATCGCAGCCAAGTCACAGCCACGCACAACCTTTCCTCCTCAAAGCAGAGAAAAGGCGTATACGTGGCTGAAACCGGGTAGAAAAAGTGTATTTATGCAGCGTCCTGCAGGTCTTTCAACTCTGCTGCGCTGTCTTTTCCTGTCTTGGGATCGCGCTGAAGTTCATAGCCAATTTTTTGCCCTTCGCGCAGCGTGTTCATGCCCGCCTTGTTGACAGCGCTGATGTGAACAAAAGCATCCTGTCCTCCATCATCCGGGGCGATGAACCCAAAACCTTTTTGTTCGTTGAACCATTTCACTGTACCTGTTTTCGACATGCTTTTTTCCTTTTTTGCACATGTTCATATATGCACCCTGCCTCATGCAAGGTGCATGGTTTCGAGCCTGATAAGGCTTTGACTATATGTTGAACTTTGCGGAAAAGGTGAGTGTTCTAAGTTCACATGCCCTGTAACGGGAAATATTTTTCTGTAAGCTCTTGTCTCATATGGAGCGTTAGTCAAACTCTGCCCGGATAATGGCCGCTTTCTCAACATAAGTCAAGCGAGTCAATATACAAACTTCGAAAATATATTTAAATTCAATACTTTGACCTCCCCACAACCTGCGCAATCTTGGGTGCCAGCGGTGCAATAAACGGCGTCACCGTTAGTGACAGCGCCGTCACCAACATGAAAAACTGCGCATCCGCAGGCGCGATGATTTTGTAAGACAGAGCCATTGTCACGATCACAAAAACAAACTCCCCACCCTGCCCCAGCATAATGGCAGCCTCGACGGCTGTTTGTTTGCCCACGCGGAAAACCGTTGCGCTCAAGAACAAAATCGCGGCCTTCAACGCACCGATCCCACATACAGAGGCGATCAACCAGAACGGATCACGCAAAACTTCGCGCACATCTATCATCATGCCGACAGACATAAAAAACATGCCCATCAATATGCCCTTGACCGGCGATATAATATCGCGCACTTCTTCGCGGCATTCCGTTTCGGTCAGTAACAGCCCCGCCAAAAAAGCGCCCAGCGCAGCAGACAAGCCCAGAGAAGACGTCAGTGCCGATGTCCCGATCACCAGGAACATGACAAAGGACATCAACCATTCGCGGTTGCGGGCCGGGTCGGCATAGCGCAGCACGGGTTTTAAAACCTTCATGCCCGCAATATAAATGACCACAATAGAGCCAACAGCCATCAATAACGCCTTGCCAGAGACCAGCCACAGGCTTTGGTCCGTTCTGGCCGCAAAGGCCGTCAGCAGCGTTAGCAATGGCACAACCGCCATGTCCTGCATCAAAAGAATGGAAAAACACAGCCGCCCCGGCGGGTCTTTCATCTTCCCTTTTTCTTCCAGCAATTGCATGACAACAGCGGTAGAGGACAGAGAAAAGCACACGCCGAGCAAAATTGAAATCTCGACAGCGTTTCCGAACATCCGCGCTATCGCGAAAATCGCAATGCTCGTCAAACCCAGCTGCAGACTGCCAATCCCCAGCACGTGGTGCCGCATGCGCCATATCTCGCCCAGTGATAACTCCAGACCGATCATGAACATCAGAAAAATAACGCCAAGCTCTGCAAAGACCGCAACAGCCTCCGTGTCCTGTACTGTCAATACGCCTATCCACGGCATATCCGCACTCAACAGCCCAAGGCCATATGGCCCCACAACAATGCCACAGAACAAATATCCCAGAATGGGCGATATCTTCAGCTTGTGGAGGAAAGGCACAGTCAGCCCGGCCACGCCCAGCAAAATCAAAAGTTCGGGGAAATGATGTAATGGCGAAGTATCCACGAAAAATATGCCCTAATTGAAAAACCTGTGTTTTTTGCCTGCGTTTTTTTGATTGTAGCAAAATTCCGGTGGCAGTCACAGCCCTGCTATTTGTATAATCTATCTATGATGAACTGGCTCAAGGAAAACCGTTTAAAACTTGTCTCCACCCTTTGCGTGACGGGGGATTTTTTAATGGGTACGGCAGGCGCAGCAGGTCTTTTCAATATCGGTGCAAACACATCTGACCAATATCTTCTTACCGCTGGTATTTTCGGCCTTGTGGGCCACAGCTTTATCCTTATCTGGGGGAAAGGCGGCAACCATAAACACACAGCCGGAACGCAAAAGAAAGCACCGCCTATATTTCTAAAACCGCTGTTCATCTGGCGGTACCCTGTGGATGCCAGCTTTGTCGTGTTCACCATGGGCGGAATATTATTCACAATATCCGGCAGTTTTTCAGGCAATATACCGCTGGCGCTGTTCGGTACTGTCGGCGCAATTTCTGGAATATTCGGCTGGCTCTGGCCGCAGGATAAACTGTTTTTCAAACTCCACAGCCTGCAGGTCTGTGCCGTGCTTTATACAATATCAGGGTTTGCCGCTTTCTTATCCGGGTTGTGGGCGTGGAATGTGTGGATGACGCTGGCGGGCGGCTGCTACCTGTCTGCCAATATGATCCTCTATACCGTACGTAAAGAAAACCAGTCACAGTATACGATTGAGAATGAATAATAACGATCACCGCACCATATAAACATAACAAAAGCCATTGAAAGCATTGGGCAATTGTGAAACACTGAGACGAATGTATTAACCTTTACGAAGTATCATGCTTGCTAGCCCCAAGAAAAAACATGCTACAGCCGGTAACGCGCTGTTCTTGATTTTGATTGCCGTTGCGCTTTTCGCAGCCTTGACTTACGCCGTTACACAATCCGGGCGCGGGTCCGGCACAATTTCTAGCGAGCAAGCCGTACTCACCGCCGCGCAAATCACACAGGTCGGTGCACAAATGAAGCATGCCGTTTCGCGCATGGTTATTTTGGGCACACCTGTAACCGATGTCAGTTTCGAACACGCCCTGCTGACCGGATATGACCACACACCCGTTGCAACCACGCAAGAACAGCTGTTTCACCCCGATGGCGGCGGAATCACATATAGCGCCCCTCCTGCCGCCTGGCTGGATTCAAGCCAAAGCGGCGAAACCGGCTATGGACAGTGGCATTTCCCGATGGATACCTGCGTTGAAGACGTTGGCGCAGATGATACAGACTGCTGGATAGACGGGCTGG
This sequence comes from Alphaproteobacteria bacterium, assembly GCA_028817795.1. GTDB lineage: Bacteria > Pseudomonadota > Alphaproteobacteria > Micavibrionales > UBA2020 > JAPPOU01. The sequence goes on along the minus strand of JAPPOU010000151.1, from coordinate 35,035 downwards.
ATAACGAAGATATGATTGCCATGCTTCACTATATCCCCAAAGATGTCTGCCTTGCTATTAACCGGCAACTTGAAGGCATTCCCGAAACAGGCGGCGAACCTCCTCTTGATTCCGGGTGTTCATGGGATGCTAAATTTCAGGGCGTATTCGGCGGCGACCACTACGGAATTTCCGTCGCGCTCAATTCTTTGGACGGGCATATGTTTGGGTGCTACCGCTCACTCACCACAGAATGCGGGAGCAAGGGAAACTACTATACGTACTATCACGTTCTGTACCCCAGATAAGGCATAGACAATAACAATTACCCTGCCGCCTTGGCCTCAGACGTAATAGCATCAGGCAAAAACCCACCCGCCTGCATATCCCAGAGCCGCGCAAAGGTGCCTTTGGCCGCAAGAAGGTCATTGAACGTGCCATCCTCGATCACGCGCCCCTCTTCCATCACAAGAATCCGGTCCATATTGCTTAATGTTGAAAGACGGTGCGCAATCACAATCGTCGTGCGCCCCTTCATCGCTTCCATCATGGCTGTTTGAATAGACCTTTCGGTTTCGCTATCCAATGCAGACGTTGCTTCATCCAGCACCAGAACAGGCGCGTCTTTTAAAATCGCGCGCGCAATGGCTACGCGTTGGCGCTGACCGCCGGAAAGCTTCACACCGCGTTCTCCAACCAACGTTTCATATTTTAAAGCCAGCGTTTCAATAAACATATCGGCCTCTGCAGCGCGGGCAGCCTGAACAACCTCTTCATCCGTCGCTGTAAACCGGCCATAACGGATATTTTCCGCAAGTGTCCTATGGAACAGCATCGGTTCTTGCGGGATAACAGCAATATTATCGTGCAGGCTATCTTGCGTGATGTCTGCAATGTTTTGTCCATCAATATAAATACCGCCGCCCGTCACGTCATAAGCGCGCAGCAATAGCTGGCACAGTGTTGTCTTACCTGCGCCAGACACGCCGACAAGGCCAACTTTCTGTCCTGCCGGAATTGTCAGGTTTAGCCCTTTGAATAAATGCAGGTCGTTATCATAGGTGAAATCGACATCCCGAAACTCAACGACGCCACCCGTTATATCCAAAGGCTTTGCGCCTTTTTTATCCAGAATGCTCAAAGGTGTAGATATTTTCTGCAAGGAATCTTTCAATATCCCAATGTCGTCAAACTTTGCGCTCAACATATAAACGGTGCCTGCAACCGCGCCAAACAGGTTCGTAACAAGTCCCACAGCCATGGCAAGCTGCGCTGTCGTCACGTCGCCCGTTTTCCAGCCATAAGCAACCAGCGCCATAAACCCGCAGAAAAAGAAGGTCATCAGCGTATCGAATACCCCCCAAAACATGCTGCCAAACCATTTCAGCGCAACAAAGGATTTCGTCAGATCATCCTGCGCGCGTGTCATGCGGCGCTGCTCTTCCCGCCAGCCCGTGTTCTGCAGCACTGCCGAAAGGTTTGTCGTGCTATCCACAATATAGCCTGTGAGGCGCGATGCGCTTTCCGCCTGCCGCGCCGATAAATGCGTCCATTTTGGCGCTGTCTTGCCAGCGCAGAGAACGCCCAGCGCCAGCGAGCTTAAAACAAACAACGTCAATAACGGCGAAATGCTCCACAACAATGCGCCACCCACGGCAAAGCGCACCGTTAAGGGCAAAACATCGCGCATCAACCTGTCACGCAACGTGCCAATCACATCACCCGCACGCCGCACATGGTTTGCCAAAACACCTGCAAAATTGCTGTGCAGAAAGGCCTGGCTCTGCTGGATCAAGCGATTAAACAACAACGCACGCGTCGTGTTCATGAGCACAGGCACATAACGGCGATCCATCCATTCACGCATGCGATACGCAACGTTGCGCAATGTCCAGATACCCGCAAGAATTAAAATTTCGTTCCAAATGGCAGGCCAAAACATGTCCGGCGGCGCTTCAGTAATCACACCCACAATCCGCCCTAACGACCATGTGACAAGAACATCGCAAGATACGGCCGTCACCTCAAATACCGCGCCGGCCACTGCCTCCAGCTTCATTTTCCGCGGGCAATGCCGCAGGACATAGAATACGAAAGACAACGCCTTTTCCGGCGTGCGCGGAATGCATTTAGATACGGGGTTCATGGTTAGCCTTTTTGGATGAATAGTCATTAGAACATGGCTTTAACTTAATAACAAGGAAAAAGATGCACATCCTGCCTTAACCCTTCCTCAACAGAGGGGTGCTATCATCGCCGTGACGATGATCGGCACAGGAAGCAAATTAACTATGACAACAGAAAGTACCCCAAAAAACCCGAAACAAACAAAATCAGCCGCTGCGGGGCTTTTCCCCTTCATTATCGTTGCCTTCGTTGCCCTCCTTGTTGCCAGCGGATGGGCCCTGTTTTATCAGATGCCAAACCAGCAATCCCAAAATCTGGGAACAGAGGCTGCGGCACGGCAGGAGAATCCGGAACGCGCAGACCGTATTTATAAACGCGTGCATGAAATTACGGGCGACGTCACGCCGATAGAAACGCTGGGCGACAAAACTATTGCTGTCCGCGCTGCCATTCAAAACGGAAATTTCCCAGAGGCCGAGGCCATAATCGCAAACATTATGAAGCAAAGCCGTATGGATGGCTGGCGCTTTGCTCCCTTTGAAAAATTCATGTGGGATATTTTTGAGCACACAGCAGCCGATACGTTAGACAAGCTTGATCTTTGGGTTCAGCAAAGCGCTGATAAACCGCTCCCCCATATGATGCGGGCCATGTTCTATTACAGAACAGGCTGGAAAAAACGAGGGCACGGCTTTAACTCAACAGTCTCGGAAAGCGCTGGCAACTCCTTCCGTGACTATTTGAAAAAGGCCTATATCGACATTGAAACTGCGCGACGCCTTGACGACAGCTCTTTGTACAGAGGCGCTTTGCGAATATTCATCTCGCGCAGTACAGGATGGAGCCTGATGCTGGAAAAAGCCTTTGATGAAGAAACAGCCCTGCACCCTGATTACTACGTGCTGTATGACCAGTACATAAATGGCCTTGCGCCCAAATGGGGCGGCAGCCTTGAAGCGATGATTTCTTTCGTGGAGAAACACGGCGGATCCGCGCCGAATAATTCCCCCAAGAAAATGCTTTATCTGGAACTGTACCACCAAATCGTCAACACAGCATGGGTTTACTGTGGGGATCATGAAAAAAACAGCGTAGGCACCCCCATGCTTGAAAAAATGTGCATGGAAAAAATGGTCAGCAAATACCTCACTCCTGACCTTGCAGGCAAAGCGTTTAATGCACTCAACCTCTACAACACGCACGATAAATATGTCTTTAGCCGTATCCTATCATCCATCATCAAAGATATTGCCGGGCACAAACAAGCCGATGACCACGTGGATATCCTTATCAAATCCGCAGCAAAAATAATGGGCAGCGGTAACCGCCTTGGCAAGAACGAGCCAAGCCCCAACAACAACTATTTACTGGATGTAGCCGCCGCTAAAATGTGGGAGAAAAAAGACGACTTCGGCAAAGCTGAAATGAAATATAAAGAAGCTTTGGACAACATAAGCAACATGGCGTTCCCGGACGCAACCACAAAGCAGATAGAGCGCGGCGTTGTCTTGAGCAACCTGGCAGAACTCTACTACGACAACAAACAATATGAAGACGCCATCGTCTATCATCAGGCCGCAAAAAAACTGGCGGGCGCAGACCTTGGCCCCATGACAGTCACATGTCTTGCCTTTGAAAAACTCAAAGCCTACCGCAGCACTATCGCCGCCTGCGGGGAAGAACTGCAACTGGGCGAACACGATTACATGCGCTACAAGAAGGCATGGGCTGCACAAAAACTGGACTGGCAGGATGCCGCCCTCGCCGATTACAAAATTCTGATTGAAAATGGCGGCAGATACGATTTGAGGTCCACTGCCATTTTATACTCCGCTTTCTATAAAGCCGTGAGATACGACGTTCAGGGCGTGCTGGATATCCTGAACGAATATCCGGAAATATATGATGAACGCAAACAAAGCTCAGCCAATCTATACAGGTTTTATGAATATCGATGCGGCGCACATTATATGCTAAACCATCTGGAACAGGCTGAAGCCGATTGCAAAAAAGCCGCCCAGTTTGGTTACATGCCTAAGCTCGACATTCTGCAAGGGAAAATTGCAGAGCTTCTGAAGGCAAAAGCCGCAGGCAGGCCGTAAGAGGCACTTTTACGGCCTCACCCTCTATGCAATAATCCCCCTCATGTTCGAGATACTGACCGCCGCAGAAATGAAAACCACCGATGCCCAAACCATCGAATCCGGCACACCCGGATTCACGCTGATGCAAGCGGCAGGCCTGGCCGTTGCGCAAAAAATCATGGATTCAGCAACACCCTGCCCCGTTCTTATTTTAAACGGCCCCGGTAACAATGGCGGCGATGGGTTTGTTATTGCTCATACTTTAAAAGAAAAAGGCTGGAACGTACGTGTTGCCTGCACCGTCAAAACACCACAACTCAAGGGCGATGCCGCTAAAGCCGCAAAGCAGTGGGACGGGCCTGTCGAGGCCCTGAATTCAAACCTTGCCGTTAAAGATGCCGGGCTGGTTGTTGATGCCGTCTTTGGCACTGGTTTTTCAGGCGCCCTGCCCCCGGAAACCGTCACGTTCTTTGACAAAGTACGCACCAAAAACCTGCCTGTCATCGCAGTGGATATCCCCTCTGGCATTGACGCCACTGCGGCCACCGTTGCCGAAGGCACATTGCACGCCAACGCCAGTATCACCTTTTGCCGCAAGAAAATCGCACATACCCTTCAACCTACAAAAGATTTTTGCGGAGCCATTCATGTCGCGCACATCGGTATTGCCGATGAAACCGTTGCCGCGCTCAATACACAGCTGTTTGAAAATGATCCGGCCCTCTGGCTCGCTAATTTCCCACTTCCTGCGCCAAACAAGCACAAGTATGACCGTGGACACGTTGGCGTATTGGGTGGAAAGCAAAGAACAGGCGCAGCCTGCCTTGCCGCCGCCGCCGCGCAGAAAGCGGGAGCAGGCGTTGTCACGCTGGCCGCGCCGGAAACTGCGGCCCTTGTTTACCAAACCTACCGCGCCAGCCTGATGACGGATATCTGGCACGATGCCGACTCGCTCAAGGCTATTTTCCGTGATCCACGTAAAAACACGCTTGTGATCGGCCCCGGCGCGGGGCTGGATACGCAAGACGCTGTTGAAGCCGCCCTGTCCTTTAGCAAGCCCGCCGTTATTGATGGCGATGTTTTTACGCTTTACAAAGACCGGCCCCAAGACCTTTTCGCCCATTTATCAGACAAACAGGTTTTAACCCCGCATGAAGGTGAATTTGCGCGGCTGTTTCCGGGAATCACCGGGCACAAGGTCGACCGCGCCCGCGAAGCTGCTGTAAAATCTGGCTCTATCATATTGTTAAAAGGGGCAGAAACCGTGATTGCCGCCCCGGATGGCACGGCCATCATCAATACCCGCGCCCCCGCAACACTGGCCACGGCAGGATCGGGCGATGTGCTGGCCGGGCTGATCGCAGGACTCATCGCCCAAAACATGCCCCCCTTTATGGCCGCTGCGGCCGGGGTTTGGCTCCATGCCAAATCCGCCAGCATCTATGGCATTGGGCTGACGGCAGAGGATATTATTTCACATACAAATCAGGCACTTAAACACCTGTTCTCCGCCCCACAGGAAAATGCATAAAATTTTAAAAAATTCCCACTTTTCCTGTATTCATGGTAAAATGAAAAGATAGATGGGTTTCTGCAGGGTGAGTATGCCTATGACTGCTTTTTTCAAAGCGCTTCGTAAGCTTGGCAGCTTTTTGCCGACACTGAGCATGGTGTGCGCATGTCTCGTGATCGTTATGCTCACCTGCCCCAAACCCGCAGCGGCGCAGTACATTGTCTATACCATCACAGACCCTAACAACGCTGCCAACACAACCGACTATCAACTTTACGACCCACCACCATGGTTAAACCCGGCCCCGGCTGACCTTGCCATGCTAGCTGCACTGCTGGACCCCGCAGACCCCGGAAACGCAAACGCTCGCACAGTATTTGGTGACATGCTGCTGGCAGCCTGCCCGATAGACATCGTAACAAGCAACCCCATTGTCGCTGCCTGCGACCCTGCGACGACAAACCCGCTTGACTACATGATTAATGAAATCCTGATCGGCCTCGATCCCGCAACGCCCGGCGACATTCCCACTGTCGTCGCCTTAATTAATGGTGCCATCAACAACACCAGTGGCACTTTTGCCGAACTGGACCAGATACAAAACTTCTTTTACGGGCAAACATTCTTTGAAAGTGTCGGTTTCATGCCGCAGGCCATGGACTTAACAGCAACGCCCCCCACTCCTTTGACCGATACAGCCACCGGTGCACCTATACGAACCGGGGAAAACTTGATCGTATCCGGTCTCACCTTTATTCTGGGTGGAACAGGGCAAAATGCAGCCTATACTCTGGCAAAAGCCTATCGCTGTAACGGAACGGCTGGCAACCATCCCACAACAAGCCCCCAAGCTGTCTGTATTAACCAAACAGCAGGCGGCGTGACCTACAACGATCCGGGGGTCCCGGCCGCACAAGCGATCATGTCTGCAATAATGACGTACCCCAATATCCCGCTTGACGGTACAAATAACACAACCACCCTTCCTACAGGCGATGTCCTGACAGGAGGAGCAACAACATGGGGGGCTTGCTTTGCCGGCGGCCCCGGCACATGTTCCTATGACTTCAGTTCTCCTTTGTACGATGCTTTAACCGCATCGCTATCCATCACGGCTCTCATGGGATACGGTCTCGGATATGACCTCAGCGGCATTGGCTACGGCGCACCCGGCATGCCCCCGGCAACGGCAGATGAGAATAATAAAATACCTGTCGATTTCCTTTTGGAAAGCGCTGTAGGTCTGGTTCCAGGCGGTCCGGATCTGGCCGTGCAGGGCATGGTTGACTGTGTTATTCAATCATTTTTGCAAGGCAGCACCTTTGTAGGTCCCTGCGCCATGCCCACAGGTAGCGGTGGTCCACCGCCAGTCTTGGGCGCAGGCGATCCCACAAACATACCCGGTTACATTGGCAATACAGGCGTTACCTACCTGACAGACATAACGGACTATCTTGCCGACGCGCCACCGGTGTGCTTGCCGACAGACCCCAGCTGTTCTGCCGTCACGCGCCCATCCGGCACAGCCTACCCCATAGGTCCGGCCATTAGCCCCACACAATTCCCGGCGCGCCCTGTGAGTGACGATGCCCGTTTCACGCCGCCAGATGATGATCCGGAATGTCAAGGAGACCCGTCAGGCTCTCAGGAAACGCCACCCAACGCCCCATCGGGAGATGTGCCCCTGTCGGGCACACTTGACGTCCTGAACGATCCTAGAAACGGTGACCATGATGCCTGCGATCATTTCACGCGGGATACGTATCTGGATGCCGATGACGAACCTGTCCTAACCTATGCACAAGAGTATCTTGCCGGTGAACAATGGACGCTTTATTTCGAACCGTGGGTACAAGAACAATGGATTCCCACCTTAAAAAGGATGACGGCGCAAATGCACGCCTCTATCATCAACCAGACCCGCATGCTCGGCGCTACTTTAGATGGTATTGCGCTGATGCGCAGCGCACTGCGTGCACAGCAACAAGAGCTGGATGCAAAAATGTCCGTCATGCCGTCTGAAAATTCCTGCGTGGCAGGGTCAGCGCCCGTTGGTCTCGTAAGAACACTAAGCGCATCACACAGCCTGCGCGAAGGGTTCAGAAATGACCTGCGCCGCAGGGCCGGTACCGGGGATAGTTCAAGGTTATAAAACATGGCGAATCAGGGAAGTCACAATATGAAACTCCAAAAAAGTTTTTTCCTTGCAGCATTCTTTGCAGTCATGCTTGCAGCACCCGCTGCGCAAGCCGCCTCGATCAACTCATCCAATGATATCTCGGCAATATTGACGTATGATGAATATCAAGAATACTGCGATCGCTTTCACCACCAAGATAACAACAACGGCTGGACAACCTGCCCAGACCCATCCACAAAAACCGCCGCCAATCAGGATATTAACATCGAAGAATTCGCTATGCAGGACACTGTCGATTACAGTGACCCTGATAACTATGCCAGCGCGCAAGCGCTCATGAAAAACCTTGTGCAGCCCTCCATCCCTACGCGCATCCCAGATCAGCTCATCAATACGCCTGCAGGCCGTGAACGCATTCTCATGCAAAACCATACGCAGTCGGCACGCGTTATTGCATCAGACGCCATTGCATCTGTTTTTTCCAGCCGCGCCGCTATTCCTGTGCCTGCGCCTGAAATGCAGGCCACCATGCCACCGCCGCCCACAACAGGCGACCCGGCTGCAGGTGCGCCACCTAACCCTGCATCCGTTCCCACAAACCCCTCGGCAGGCGGGGCTGGTTCATCACCTGTCATCCCGACAACCACGCCACCTGCACCGCCATCCGTTTCTTTGGGGCGCGGCACGTTCACGCAATGGCTGGAAGCCGTTGGTGCCGGTGAAGGTGGTAAAGGGCCAAAAGCATATACCGTTTGTAACCCGGATAGATATTGCGGAAAATATCAGGTTGGTGAATTGGCTTTCCGCACAGCGGGCTGCATCAATGACGATGGCGTGCGTGACCGAAACATTCATACCTACGACTGGACCGGGAACTGCGGCGGCTACAACATCAGGTCTATTGAAGACTGGAAAAACAACCCAGCCGCGCAGGAAGCTGTTCAGGAAGATGCCTGGCGCAGAAAATGGCAACGCCTGACAAACGCTGGTAACGGCACCGGCGGTCTGGCCGATTCCGCCACATTTGGCGGCAACAGAACGGGCGGTGTCCTGCAGTATCTCTGCCACAACATCGGTGGTGTTCTTATCACACCTTCAGGCATTCTTGCCGCTGCAAACCAGGCCGCCGGCTTCGTTGAGGCCTTTTTGCTGACACATGGCCAGTGCATTAACTATGGTGGATATGGCCGCTCCAATACACACGGCATGATTAAAACCGGCGGCTATGAAACCCCCTTTATGCCTGCGGGCATTCCGCACGATTGCGCGGGCTATACCCCCACGAACACGCTGCCGCCAGCAGTGCCCATATCATCGCTGATGCAGCGTCGGCATAAGCGCGACCAATGCAACATGAAACCTGTCCGCAATTCAGGGGGCCGCCGCTTTTGCTATAGCGCATCTTGCGGCGCGACTTACATACCGCCAGCAGGCATCGACCCCTCAAAAATTCCGCCGATGCCGCCCGTTGTGGACCCGGCGACAAGCGCCCCCGTCTATGCCGGCGCGATTGATGTTGACCCGCCCCGCCCCGTCTGGGAAATCGTTTGCGACATTCGCGTCAAGGCTGGCAGCATCCCCAGCAAAGATCAATGTTCACGCACCCCCAGCTATAACGAAATTATGCTGGCCATGACCAAGGAACGTTTCCTTGACCCTGAATATTATACGCGGATGGCCGAAAACCCCGGCGCGCTGAAACAAGAGCAAGTGGCGCTTGAGAACTATATTAACGTACAGATGGAAGATATCTACAGCGCGCAAGAGCAGTTAAACCTTCTCTACGCCGCACGCGCCAGCCTGAAACTGAACCAGCACCGCCGCCCGAACATTCTGGAAGAAATCAGGTAAGCGCCGCACTATCCCAAATAGGTTTTTGGATCGATTGTACGCGTCCCGTTACGTACTTCGAAATGCAATTGTGGCGAATCCACGGCCCCGGTTTCGCCCACAGCGCCAATGACTTGTCCCTTTTTCACTGTCATGCCCTGCCGCACGCTCACGGCCGATAAATGCGCATAAGCCGTCACCATGCCGCCGCTATGACGGATCAGGACAAGATTGCCATAGCTTTTTAACCCGTCACCCACATAGGCCACCTTGCCATCTGCCGCTGCCGCAACGGGCGTGCCGCGTGGCACGGCAATATTGATGCCATCATTATAAAGCCCGCCCTTTTTAGGCCCGTAAGAAGATATAATGCGCCCCTTCACCGGCCAGACATATCCGCGCCGCCCGGCATTCTGCGGCTGTGGCACATAAGACGGTTTTTTCACAACCGCTACGGTTGGTGAAGGTGTAACGGTTGCCTTTGGCGGGACAGGTAACGCTTGCTTCTCAACACGGCTGCTGGATGCTGGCAGCTGTACCTGTTGTCTGGGCGCAGGTTTTTGCGCCAATGTCACTGTACGGCCACTACGTGATGGCAAGCGCAACGTTTGGCCAACACGTAACCCGTAAGGCGCACGCAGATTATTCATTCGCACCAGTTGCGACAAAGATACGTTGAACATGCGTGACACGCGATGCAGCGTATCATTTGCACCCACTTTATATTCTGCAGGTGGCGGCAACCGTAACCGCTGCCCCGCCGCCAGATGATAAGGGGGGTGCATATTGTTGAGGTCAATAATATCACGCAATGGCAGGCGATAACGGGTAGCAATGCTCCACAGCGTATCCCCCTCCCGCACGATCATCGCGCCTGTTGGGGAGTCTACATTGGCACCAAAATGCATGACGGGGGCTGGCTGGTGTGGGGCGCAGGAGGCAAGAGAAATGCACAACAAAAAAGCCGCCACCATGCCCCCTCTCCCTTCGGGAGAGGGCTGGGGAGAGGGACCAGAACCACCTTCTCGGTCTAAATAATGCGGCTTTTTAAACATACGCTCCTTCCCTCTCCCTAACCCTCTCCCGAAGGGAGAGGGAAAATCATGCCGTCTGGTGTACGGGCGGCATATTCACGCCCGTATCGGCAGAGTCATCCACAACAGAGTCAGGCTGCGTATCGCGCGCGATATCCGGCAGCAACGGCACGAAACGCACAGGCATCAGCTTTTCGTAATCATATCCTTCTTCCGTGCGCGTCACACGGTAAATAAACTGGCTCGCCTTGTCGCGCCCCATGGGGATAATCATGATCCCGCCGACAGACATTTGATCCAAAAGCGCCGTTGGCGCATCACCACCTGCCGCTGCCGTCACGATAATGCGGTCAAACGGGGCCTGTTCAATCCAGCCCTTCATCCCATCGCCCGCAATCGTGGTAATATTGCGCAGGCGCAATTCTTCAAACCGCTGCTCCGCAATTTCAAGCAACGGGCGGTGGCGTTCAATGCTATAAACGCGGCGGCAGAGCTTTGATAAAATCGCAGCCTGATAGCCAGAACCTGTGCCAATCTCTAAAACCTTGTGGCGATCGTTCAGTTCCAGCTCCTGCGTCATCATGGCAACAACAAGCGGCTGGCTGATTGTCTGGCCGCGCCCAATGGGCAGCGCCATGTCTTCATAGGCTTGGTCCTGAAACGTCGGCGGAATAAAGGCTTCACGCGGAATACGTTCAATCGCGCTCAGCACATCCGTATCGGTAATGCCGGACTTGCGCAGCTTCATAATCAGCCGTATTTTCCGCGCCATGAATATCATTTAAAAACCTTTTGCAAAGATTCGAGTGTTTTGTGATGGGTCAGGTTCAGCGATAACGGCGTAATCGTCACATGCCCTGCCCGCAACGACCCCACATCAAAGGCCTGATCGTCCACATCGCGCTCCGGCGGCGCTCCGACCCAGAAATAAGGCCGGCCACGCGGGTCTGTCGCCTCGATCATTTCCTGTTTTTCCATGGTGAAATGGCCTTGCGGCAGAACGCGAATTTCGGGTGTTACGCCGGAAACGGCCTGCGGCATATTCACGCTAATCACCACGTTTTTGTCCCACGATACGCCCTGCATGTGTTGCAAAACACGCGGCACCTGGTCACGCGCAATGGCCCAATCTACAGGGCTGCTACCGTCTTCATCCACATCCTGACTGATCGCAAGGGATGGAATGCCCATCAATGTGCCCTCAATCGCAGCGGCGATGGTGCCGGAATAGGTCACGTCATCCGCCGTGTTCTGGCCGTGGTTGATGCCCGACAAAATCAGGTCCGGGCGGGCTTCCTTCATCACCTTACGCACGCCGATCAACACGGAATCTGTCGGCGTGCCGTAAACGGAGTAATGCGTATCATCATATTTCTTCATGCGCAGCGGCATATGGATGGTCAGCGAATGCCCCACGGCGGACTGCTGCGTTTCGGGCGCGACCACGTACACATGTGGCGTGATCTGGCGCGCGATGTCTTCCAATACCTTGATCCCCTCGGAATGGATGCTGTCGTCATTCGCGATCAGGATGCGGGCTTTTGATATGTCGGTGGGGAATTTAAGCATAGGCCATACTCCCTTTATACCACCCCGCCGCAGGGCGGGGTCTGGAAGCGCGTCCGCGCGTCACATGACTCATATGCATCGCAGACGCGATGCGCCGGACCCCGCCCTGCGGCGGGGTGGACATCTCTTGCATTACTATTCCTTCACCCATGCGCCACCTTCGCTTCCCTCTCCACCGGCTCCAGTTTTTCAAGGCCGCCCATATAGGGACGCAGAGCTTCAGGAATAATCACACTGCCATCGGCCTGTTGGTAATTTTCCAACACGGCCACCAGCGTACGCCCCACGGCAAGGCCGGAGCCGTTCAGTGTGTGGACGTATTTTGTCTGTTTTTCGCCCGCGTTTTTATACCGCGCCATCATGCGCCGCGCCTGGAAATCCCCACAGTTCGAGCAGCTGGAAATCTCGCGGTAGGTATTTTGCGAGGGCAGCCAGACCTCGATATCAAACGTCCGCCGTGCGGCAAAGCCCATATCGCCAGTGCAGAGTGCCATGGTGCGGAACGGCAGGCCCAGCTTTTTCAGGATGTTTTCGGCGCAGCCCGTCATGCGTTCCAGTTCATCGTCTGATTTGTCTTCGGATGTAATGCTGACCATTTCCACCTTGTAAAACTGGTGCTGACGGATCATCCCCCGCGTATCCTTCCCCGCCGCGCCCGCTTCGGAGCGGAAACAGGGGGTAAGGGCAGTCATGCGGAGTGGCAGATCGGCAGCATCAAGGATACTATCCATGACGGAGGTAGTAAGGGAGACTTCAGAAGTTGGGATGAGATAATGCCCTGTTGTCGTCCTGAACATATCCTCTTCAAACTTCGGCAATTGGCCTACACCATACAACGCAACATCACGCACCAACAACGGCGGCGACATTTCGGTATACCCATGCTCCAGCGTATGCGTATCGAGCATTAATTGCGCCAGCGCCCGTTCCATCCTTGCAATACCGTTTTTCAGCAAAACAAAGCGCGATCCCGACATTTTGGCGGCGGTTTCAAAATCCATCCCGCCCAAGGCCGCACCAATATCCACGTGATCCTTGGGCGCGTTCATGCGGCAGGGTTCACCAGCGCGGCGGACCTCTACATTCTCGGTTTCATCTTTGCCGTTTGGCACAACGTTGTCAGGAATATTGGGCAGGGTCGCCAGAAAATCGCTCAATTCCTTTTGCGCCGTGCGGTCTGTTTCTTCCAGTTCGCCAATGCGGGTTTTATACCCCGCAACCTCGGCCATAATTTCGGCCGCATCCCCGCCCTTGGCTTTAATCGCGCCGATTTCTTTTGAACGCTCGTTGCGTTTTGATTGCAGTTCCTGCACCTCGGTCATAATAGCGCGGCGTTTTTCATCCATTGCGATAATGTTCTGCGCCTGCGGTTCCAATCCCCGGCGCTGCCAGCCGGAGTCATAATGGTCGGGCCTTTCCCGAATGTCTTTGAGATCAAACATGCCGTATTACCTGCTCACGCCCCCTTAGCCCTTGGTATCCCCCAATATACGGGGATTTTACGGCAAGGTCTAGAGAGCAGATGGCCGAGATTTCTTCTCCTGCAACCGCATCAGCCAGATCGAAATCTCGTACAATCCCATCAAGGGGATGGCGAGGCATATCTGGCTGACAATATCGGGCGGGGTAAAAATGGCGGCGGCGACCAATACGCCCACAATGGCAAAGCGGCGTTTTTGCGCGACAGCAGCGGCGCTGACAATACCGGCGCGGCCCAAAAGCGTTAATAAAACAGGAAGCTGGAAGCAAATCCCGAAGGAAAATATTAAAGACATGATAAAGGAGAGATATTCCCCCACCCGTGCTTCCAATTGGATGGGCAACCCTGTCTCCGCACCACCTGTTTCAAACCCGGCAAAAAAACGCCAGGCCATGGGCACTACAGCGTAATAGACAAAAGCTCCACCCGCAAAGAACAAGGCGGGCGTTGCCACCAGAAACGGTAAAAAGGCCCGCTTTTCGTTTTTGTACAGCCCCGGCGCCACAAACCGCCATATCTGGTAGAGGATAAAGGGCATGGTTATGAAAGCCCCCGCAAAGATGGACAACTTTAAGTAAGTGACAAAAGCCTCTGCTAAACCTGTATAAATCATCCTCCTGTCTTCGCCGTGCAGCGCCCCCTCCAACGGGCGGATCAGGAAGGCATAGATATCTGTCGCAAAGCTATAAGCCAACGCACTCGCCAGCCCCAGCGCGATCATGCAATAGATCAGCCGCCGCCGGAGTTCGGTGAGATGGGTAATCATGGACATGGTGGGGGTATCTGTCATCGCAATAATCTCATTACCATTCCCTCTCCCTTTGGGAGAGGGTTAGGGAGAGGGGATGGAACTGCACTTAGATCATATGCCGCACTATTCCCTCTCCCCGGCCCTCTCCCGGAGGGAGAGGGGGACACCGCATCATAAATAATAATTTTTTTATTAATATCAATCATTTGAGACATTTATTTCCTGTGAAACATTATCTTTTTCACGCGCCCTGCGCTCCTCCAGCGCCAATTGCTTTTCCGCCTCGAAATCGACGTTCGGGCCACCGATATCTTGGTTGATGCTGCGGGACAGCTCGTCCACTTCGGCCTCGCGCACGATATTATCGAGGGATGACTGCATATCCCGCAAAAATACTCTGATCTTACGCATGAACTTTCCGGCTTTGTAGAGAACGGCAGGCATATCCTGTGGACCAATCACGATGATCGCCACTCCCGCGACAAGTGCCATTTCTGTCCAGCTGATATCAAACATGGGAAAGCCACCCCTGCTATACGACCCACCCCGCCGCAGGGCGGGGTCTGGTGCGCGCAGCGCGCGCAAATTTATAATCTCGCGGCGATGCCGCGGACCGGATGCCACCCTGCGGCGGCATGATACCTAATCTTTTTTTTCTGAAGAATCAGAGCTTTCCCCGTCATCCTTCAATCCCTTTTTGAAGGCGCTCAACCCCTTACCAAACTCGCCCATGATCCCCGAAATACGGCCCGCGCCGAATAAAATCAGCACAACGGCCAAGAGCAGCAGGATTTCCCCGAAACCAAAATTCATCTGTCATCATCCTCTTCCACCAGATCATCCGCATCGTCGCCGTCATCTTCATCACCTTCAGCGACAGCGTCTTCTTCAAAGTCGCCCTCGTCGTCTTCCAGCCCCTCGCCTTCGGCCAAGGCAGCATTGCCCAACAGGTCTTCGTCCGTGACTTCCTGCGGGTCTTCTTCGTTCTCGTCACCCTCGAACAGGTCGCCGGTGGCGGGCATCGCCTCAATCGCGGGGCGCTTGTCCAAAAGACCGGATTCTTTCAGTTCCTGCATTCCCGGCAGGTCCGTTAAGCTTTCAAGGCCGAAATGGTCCAGAAAGGCTTGTGTCGTCAGCCATGTGACAGGACGGCCCGGCACTTCGCGGCGCTTACCTGTCTTGATCCAACCAGCTTCCAACAAAGCATCCAAAGAGCCGGGAGATGTTGCCACACCACGGATATTCTCGATCTCGGCGCGGGTGACAGGCTGGTGATAGGCCACAACGGCCATGGTTTCCATGGCGGCCTTGGTGAATTTCTTGGGCTGTTCCCGCTCTAAACGCAGGGAATCCGCCAAATCTGTCGCGGTGCGCAACGCATAACGCTTGTCGCGCTGAACAAGGTTCACGCCACGGGCCGTGTATTGCTCCTCAATAATCTCAAGAATATCGGGGATCAGGGCGACACGATTTTCAGGAAAACGTTCCGCCATTTGCTGGATGGTCAGCGGTACCGAGGTTGCAAACAGCATGGCCTCGACCAGACGCACGTCATCCTGCGTAATCACAAGCTCTTCGCCGTCTTCATCTGTAACGGTGATCGCGTTGTCATCTTCTGCCTCTTCGGCTTCCTCAATCACTTCATCAATGATTTGCTCAGCCAAAGCGGCCTCATCCAATGCATTAGACTCTTCTGATAATTCATTGATTTCAGAACCGTTTTCTTCAGGATCTTCTACAGCGACAGCGTCATCAACCGCGATTTCAACCTCTACGTCTTCTGCTTCCACAACTGCTTTTTTGCTTCTTGCCATGGTCCTTAACCTTCTTTTTCTATCGTGGTTCTATCTTGCTCTTCAGGAACAGCGCCGTCTTCAATGGCCTCTTCACCATTTCGCACGGCAGTGGCCGCATCTTCGGCAGCGATTTGCTCCATTTCAACCTCAGCCAGTGCGTTCACATCCACACCACCTTCGGTAAAAGTTGTTTCTTCTGATGTAGATACAACCCCCTTTTCATCCTCACCCTCTTCCGGCTTGCGAATGTAGATAGGGGCATAGTTCTTTTCCTGCTGGATCTTAAGAGCGCCACGTTTCACCAGCTCCAGCGAAGCGCCAAAGGTTGAGGCCACAGCCGAACGCTTGACGATTTTCTCATCAAGCCCTGTCGGCAGGAACATGAACAGCGATACCCACTGACGCGGGATCTTGCCCAGCATATTCGTCAGCCGTTCAATGGATTCCTCCATCGTGAACAGGCGCACAGCCTTCAACTGGTATACCGATTTATCCTGACGCTGCTGGATATCGCCATAGGCGCTCAGCAGGTCGTAATATGTCATTTCGTAAACAGGCTTATATGTGGTGCGCAAGCCATCAGGCTGCCCCCGGCCAAAGACGTTAAAGCCAAGACGTGGCAGATTAAACAGGTCATTCGCAACCTTGCGCATCGCCTCCAGACGGCGCAACTGGAATTGCAAGGCATCTGCCAGCTCCTGTGCCGATGGTTCCTCTTCCTTTTTTTCCTCCTGCGGGACCAAAAGGCGGGATTTGAGATAGGCGAGCCATGCCGCCATCACCAGATAATCTGCTGCCAGCTCCAGCCGAACGGCGCGCGCTTTCTCGATAAAATCCAGATACTGGTTTGCCAGCGCAAGGATCGAGATTTTCGCCAGATCGACCTTTTGATCCCGCGCAAGGTTCAAAAGCATATCAATCGGCCCGTCAAAGCCTTCAAGATACAGCAAGAGCTGTTCGCTTTCGCTACGCTCTTGCTGTAGCATATCTTCTTCAAATTCAGACGCTTGCGCGGCTTCGCTCATTTTTCAGTTCCCTTAAAAAGGCCTTACGCCCCACTTCCGCCGCCATGATCCGCCGCGCTGCCGATTCCGCCACTTTGGGGCATACCGCCAGTGCTGCCGCGCGATCTTCGAAGGAAGCATTGCACAACATCGTCAAATCCATCCCTGCCGCCATGGTCGCCTGAACCCGGCTTTCCACGGAACCGCCAAGGGCTTTCATGGAAATGTCATCCGCGATCAAAACGCCTTCAAAGCCCATCTCACCGCGAATGACCTTTTCAGTCACATGGGCGGAAACAGAGGCAGCAGAATCAGGATCTACGGCGGAGTATACTACATGTGCCGCCATAGCCCAAAGGGCTGTTTTCATATCAGAAACAGATATATATTTGAATGGTTTAAAGTCAGTTTCTGACATGTCTTCGCAAGAAACATCCACAACAGGCAGAGCCATATGGCTGTCTACCCTGGCACGTCCATGACCGGGGATATGCTTGATAACAGGCGTGACCCCCGCCCCCAAAAGACCGCGACACACAGCCGCGCCCATGGCGGCAACCTCATCCGCCGTACGGCCATAGGTCCGGCTGGCCGACAGGAATTCATGACAATCCGGCGCAGGCACGTCAACGACGGGGGCGCAGTTCACCGTGATCCCCAAATCCGCCAGATCAAGCGCCATGGCATAAAAGTTTTGCTCGACCGCCGCACAACCTGCCTCTAACCCTTTCTCTGCCACAATATCAGCAAAGTGCTGGGCAGCAGGATATTCACGAAACGCAGGCTCCCTGAGGCGCGCAACTGTTCCGCCTTCTTGGTCTATCAATATGGGAAGGTTTGGATTACCCACAACATCACGCAGACTGACCACCAGTTCCCGCACTTGCTCGCGTGACACGCAGTTACGGCGAAACAGAATAAAACCCGCAGGCTTTTCCGCACAAAACAGCTCTTCTTCTTCCCGCGTCAGTTCCGGCCCTGTGGGGTCGATGATGATGGCTTTGTAATCAGTCAGCTTTGCCATGTTTTGCCTTCTTCCTTAAGCGTTTTATACCCATCCAGCCTGTCAAAAGCCCTGTGACAAGCAGCACGGCGGTGAAAGTAAAATGATAATCGCCATTACGCCTCCATATCTCTTTTTGTTCCGGCGTGACATGCGGAAAACTCGCCGCCCAATGCGCATAAACAGCACTTGAAAAGTAAAGATAGGCAAAAACAAAGGCCGCCACAGACACCGCAAAAAACAAAGCTGTATATATCTTTTGTTTTGTCGGCATTATTGCGGCACAGCCTGCTTTTTCTTTTTCACTACAACACTGGGGGCTGGCTTTTCGGACAAGGCTTTGACCTCGTCCCCCACCCTGATCTGCCCCATGGTCAGGGGCACAGCGTTTTCAGCGAACAGCGCGCCCTTGTGCAGCGGACTAAACCGCATGGTAGCAAGGGTTTTCATGGGTTCACGCCCGGCTTTCACGCCTTTTTCCTGATCGATCGTGGTCACAACGCAGCGCGGACATGGCTTAACCAGTGCAATATCAGTTGCGCCTGCCTTGATGCTGCCGATTGTATCCTCGGCCCACGGTTTATCACTGCTCACAACAATATTCGCCCGGAAACGCTCCATGCCAACAGCTTGTTCACCGCCTGCTGTAATCTTTTCATTCAGATCATCCAGCGATGCCGTAAAGGCCACCAGCAAAGGATAGCCATCCGCAAAACTGTTGTCGCCCTGCGGCGCGAAATCAGGCGATGTTTTACGGCTGAAACGTTCCGGCTGGTAAACCAATTGAACACCCTGCCCCAAAACATCCGACAGCCATGCGCTGGCATCAGGCGGCGTGGTGAGAACATCTGCTTTATCTTTCCAGACAGTTGCTGCAGCCTTTTGCCCCTGTTCCAGTGACGCCCAGTCAAGGTACAGCGGCTGTTTGCCCTCAGCCGTCAGGATAACGCCTTTATCCGTGACTGCAGCGCCAATGGTTGCCAGTACAGGGTTTTCCCGTTGCGTGATAAATTTGCCCGTATCCGGCTCCACTACCATCAAGACACGATCATGCTTTAACCCCTTGGGCGTCACTTCCGCAGAATCCTGCCGTACGGCAGCGCCGCCCTTTAAAGGATAAATGTATAAAGCTTCGACTTTCATTCATTTCACCTATTTCACAACAAAGCAGCCCATACCGCCGGATTTCAAGGCCGCGCAGACTTCCGCTGCCCGTGCCACATCAAAAGGCCCCACCTGCAGGCGGTGGAACACACCTTTAGCGCCCAGATCGACACGTGCGGTACGCATATCTACGCCTTTAAACAAATCAGCATTTTTACTTTTCAGGCCTGACCATTGTTTTTTCGCCCCTGCAGGATCACGGAAGGAGCCAAGCTGAATATACTTATCACCCGTAACCGGCGCAGCTTTCGGTGCGGGTTTCTCTTCTTCTTTCTTTTCCGGCGCTTTTTCCGCAGGTTTTTCTGTGGGTTTGTCGGCCACTTTTTCAACAGGCTTTTCTTCGGTCTTTGGCGTTTCTTTCGGCTTTGCCTGCGCTCCCACGCCCAGATTAATTGTAGCCACAGGTTTGGACATTTTTTTATCCAAATTCAGCTTCGCGCTTTCAAGAACCAGCTTGTCCTTATCCAGCGGTTTTTCAACGTGCGGGACAATCTTTTCCACCTGTTCCGTGGTTTTGCCTTCAATCGTGTTAAAAACCGTGCTGTCCTGATGCCGTACCTCCATGCCGCCCGGATCTTCGGGGGCAGATTTATAAACTGTGGCGTCAGCCTTAATCAGCGGCACTTCAGCATTGCCATACCCACCATCACCCTGCGGCCATGCGGCCCAGACAACTACGGCAAATATCAAGACGGCAACAACCGTCAACAGCCCACGCGGCAAAACGCGTTCCGGCTCTGCGGACGGACGCATACGCCCCATGTAGAAGGAGCCCAGGTTTTCATCGTCTTTGTTGTCGCTCATGATGTCCCCCTTTTACATTTCCTCGACCGGCTCAACACCCATCACGCCCAGACCCGATGCAATGACCGTGGCCATCGCCTGCACCAACGCAAGGCGTGCAAGGCTGAGCGGTTTGTTATCAGGCATGATAAAGCGCAGACTGTCATCGTCACGGCCTTTGCTCCAGAATGAATGAAACGCTGCCGCCACCTCCTGCAAATAAGTGGAAATACGGTGCGGCTCCCGTGCCTCGGCCGCAGCTTCCACGACGCGGGGCCAGTTGGCCAATACGCGGACCAGCGCCAGATCATCATCTGTTTTCAGTACCGATAAATCTGCTGCCACCAACGCCTTTTCCGATGTATCCAGATCGGGGAGCGCTTCCTTTGCATTCCTGAGAACCGAATGGCAGCGCGCATGGGCATACTGCACATAGAAAACGGGGTTGTCTTTTGATTGTTCAACAGCCTTGGTGAAATCAAATTCCAGTTCGGAATCTGGCGTGCGGGCCAGCATGAAAAAGCGCACAGCCCCTGCCCCCACTTCCTCCACCATTTCACGCAGCGTAATCAAGTTGCCGGACCGCTTGGACAGCTTCACAGGCTCACCATTTTTCAGGATTTTCACGATACCGTTAAAAATCACATCCAACTGCGCCTTGTTTGAAAAGGCCTTGACTGCCGGGCGCATACGCTCCAGATACCCGCCATGGTCTTTGCCAAGGCAGTTGATAAGGATATCAAAGCCACGATGCACTTTATCGTAGTGGTAAGCGATATCGGGCATGATATAGGCCCATGTGCCGTCGCGTTTTTTTAAAGGGCGGTCTGTGGAGTCTCCAAAATTACTGGAGCGGAACAGCGTCAGCTCAACCGGCTCCCAATCTGACATTTCCTTGCCTTTGGGTGGCGGCAACGTACCTTGATAGATCAGCCCCAAATCTTCCAGCTTTTTAAAGCTGTCAGCCAGCGTGCCGTTTTCGACAATTTCGCGCTCGTTCGTAAATACGTCGTGCTTGATACCGATAAGGGCAAGGTCTTTCTTGATTTCTTCGATCAGATAATCCACAGCGAATGTGCGGACAGGGTCAATCCATTCCGCTTCATCTTTACCAACCCATTTATCACCATCGCGGTCGGCCAAAGAGTTCCCCACATCTTTTAAATATTCACCGGGGTACATCCCTTCGGGGATTTCAATGCTTTCGCCCAAGGCTTCACGATAACGCAAATGCGTTGTACGCGCCAGCACATCCACCTGCGCGCCCGCATCGTTAAAATAATATTCGCGGGTCACATCATATCCGGCCTTGGCCATCAAGCCTGCCAGCACATCACCAATAACCGCGCCACGCACATGGCCTGCGTGCATGGGGCCTGTGGGATTGGCGGAGACGTATTCGATGTTGACCTTTATCCCCTTACCCAGATCGCTCTGGCCATACGCCGTGCCGGATTGCAAAATATCACGCACCACATCGGCCCATGCGCTATCGGACAAACGAAAGTTCACAAAGCCCGGCCCGGCAACGCTGGCCTCTTTCACATCGTTTGATGCTTTCAGCTTTTCGCAAATCGCCTCGCCCAGTTGGCGCGGATTTTGTCCGGCTTGCTTGGCCAGCACCATAGCGGCATTGGTCGCCATGTCACCGTGCGATGCATCACGCGGCGGTTCCACCGTCACGCGGGAAAAATCCATACCATCAGGCAAGCCCAGCGTGCCCAATACATCTGTTATTTTGCTTTTGTATGCCTGGAAGACGTTCATCCCACAACCTGCTGTATATCGAATAAATCCGCGTGCTCTTTGATCGCCAGACGGTCTGTCATGCTGGCGATGTAATCTGCGACCGTACGCGCGTGCCAGATTTTTTCATCCCAGCCCTTGGGCACATCCTCGACCTGCGCCAGCCACGTGGGCGGCAGGCAGCGGCGGTTTTCCATGAAGGCCGTAAACAGTTCCTGCACCACGCGGAAAGTTTTCAAACGCATCCGACTGACTTCATGATGACGATAAAAATTCGCCCACAGGAAATCGCGCAGGGCACGGTCTTTTTTCTTCATCTCTTCCGACATGCTGACCGTCATGCGCGATGCATTGCGTACATCGTCACTGCATTTCGGGTTTAAGTCTTCCAGCCGTTTTTTGGTTTCGCCCAAAACATCCAGAATATACGTGCCCATCACATCACGCACAATTTCCTGCTCCAGCCTGTAATCTTCAATACCGGGGAATTCATTTTGCTTGCGGTCTGCAATTTCAGCCACCCAGTCCACGCGCCGCAGGTCTTTCAGCGTTATCAGCCCTGCCACCAGCCCATCATCAAGGTCATGGCTGTTATAGGCGATATCATCGGCCAGTCCTGCAATTTGCGCTTCCAGCGAGGCATAGCTGTTGAGCTGCATATCCCACAGGGTTTTCAGTTCATTCAGCGTCACTTCATTTTCTTGCGTTACCACAGGGCCGTTGTGTTTGACCAAACCTTCCAATGACTCCCACGTCAGGTTCAGGCCGTCGAACTGCGGATATTTCTTTTCCAGCTTGTGCACCACACGCAATGTCTGGTCGTTGTGGTCAAACCCGCCATAGGGTTCCATGCATTCCTTTAAGGCGTCCTCGCCCACATGGGCAAAGGGCGTGTGGCCCAAATCATGCGCTAGCGCACAGGTTTCCGCCAAATCTTCGTCGACTTTCAACAAACGCGACAACGCCCGCGCCACCTGTGCGACCTCGATACTATGGGACAGACGTGTGCGGTAATGATCGCCCTCGTGATAGACAAAAACCTGCGTTTTGAATTTCAGCCTGCGAAAGGCCATAGAATGAATAATGCGGTCACGGTCACGCTCGAACGCGCCACGTGTTTTGCTGGGCGGTTCATCGTGCAGACGCCCACGGCTTTCCAATGGCCGCGCCGAAAAAAGCGCTTTGCCATCATCCGCCAGCCATTCCGCCGGAAACGCCGCACCCGGTACAGCGCCCTGAATTTCCTTTGCTTTTGCGCGAGAGGCCATGGGCAAACCCGCCTTTCTTTCCAAAAACTATTGATTTATCTGGAATTTAGCCCATATTACGTTTTGTATAAAGTGGAAAACAGAGTTTTCAGCCCATGACAACGCCAAATTTACAAATTACGGAAAACGCAAGCCGTCAAATCGCTCTTTTACAGGAAAAAGAGGGCAAAAGCGGGATTATGCTGCGCGTCACCGTGCTGGGCGGTGGGTGTTCCGGGTTTCAATACGCTTTTGATTTTGACGATACTGTGAATGCCGATGACTTCACCTTTGAAAACAATGGCGCAACGGTGGTGGCAGATGCGACCTCAATGGAATTTCTGCAAGGCGCTATCATCGACTATGAACAGACTATGGTCAAATCCGCCTTTAAAATCAAAAACCCCAACGCGACCGCCGCCTGTGGCTGCGGGAAGTCGTTTGGGGTTTAACTTTCGACAATAGCTACCGATCCTGCCTGCACGTCTATGCGCAGCCATACACCGTCTTGTTCTTTCAACGCGGCATAAAAATCACTGCCTAATGCCGTAATGCAAGGCTTGCCCATATCGCGGGCAACGGTGCAGGCGTGAGATAACGCGCCGCCGTTCGCATACAAAACAGCATCAGCCTTTTCAAAGAACTCAACCGTATCAGGCCGGGCGTTTTTGAAAATATAGATACAGCTATCAGCGGGCTTTTCATGGGAGACATCTAAACGGTCGGCCACAACAGCAAGTCCTGTCACCTGCCCCGCTGTCACGCCTTTGCCCTGCCATGGGCCATTTGATGCCGTGTTTACGGGCACTTCCGGCATACCTTCAGGTGGTGTGTTCCAGAAAAATGGTGGTGGGGTTTCATCATGCGCATTGACGGCTTCCGGCACAACATCGCTCCAGACAGGGGAAAGTTCCGTCCGGCGCATTTGCAGTTTTTGCATCAGCGTAAATACGCTTTTTTGCATCGCAGGCGCTTTTTCAGGATCAGCCAACCATGCATGCATATTTTCATGGGCGCGTTTATCCAGCCGCATCATCAAGGATTGCATACAAAGGCCAAGAGCAATACTTTCAGCAATATCGCCCGACGTATCAGACGTTTTAGACCATGTATCAATAAACCGCGCCATACGCCACTGCCGCCATAAAATGCCGCACAAACCAAAAAGACCCAGACGCGATTTAAACGCGTAACCCTCGCCTGCTTTCACCGGAAAAACAGCATTGCCGGAAACGGCGGACGCCATCGCGCCTGCGTTAAAATAGGGCGCACCCCTATGCCAGTTGACCATGCGCTCAGCCTTTACACGCGGCACGCCAAGGCATGACAGTGCTGTATTCCATGGCGAATCCGGTATTTTGGGGTCAAAAACATCTTCAAACCGCGTGCGTGCGGCGGCATCAAATGACCTGCCGGAAAAAACTTCATCGGGAAATAACACCCACAAAATATCCGCCATTACAACGCCCCCACCCCGCCAAAGGCATATAAGCGATATGCACTCAGCACATACAAAACACCTTCTGCATACACAGGCGATGCACTGGCGTTTTGCTCCAGTTGCTGGCGGGCAAGCTCGTTACCTGTCAACGCATGGCGCACTGTAAACACGCCATCGACGGACAAAGCCGCCAGCACCGGTGGCTTTCCCAGCCGCCGTATCAAAGTTGCAGGAGCCATAAATTCACTGCCAGCCTCTGCACGCCAAGCCACCGCGCCGTTTTCCGTGTGCACGGCTGTAATAACGCCGGATTTTAACGTGTGGATAATTAACCCTTCATCCGGCATATAACTACCCGGTTCAATCTGCATGTTTTCAAGTTCTTTTTTCCAGACAGTCTCCCCCTGCATATCAAGCGCGATCACCCAGCCTTTATCTGTGGGTTTTGTCACGCCAATTTGTCCCATGCCGCTGGATGTATAAATAACCTTTCCATCCGGGCTGACCTGCGGACGACCCCATGGCTGCCCCGGTAAAGTGATGCGATTTATTAAATCGCCATTTTGCGCATCAAGCATATAGAAATAACTTTTCATGACGGATTCATCGGGCTGCGCTTGTGCGAAAATCTTGCCCTCATAAAGCAAAGGTGTTGAATCCGTATGCCCTATTCTCGCCTGCCACAGCGGCGTTCCATCTGCCATGTTTAAGGCCCAAATGCCGCCCGGCCCTGCGGAAGTAAACATACGCCCGGTCTTTTCATCAAACTCCGGCGGCGCTTCCAGATGGCCCAGAAACTCTCGCTGCCACAACACTTGTCCATCGGGCAAATGCATGGCCGTATGTGTTGCCGAAATGGTGTGGTGCAACCCTTCGCCCGCATAGGCGACATCACCAGAAAGCCCCATGGAGAAAACAGGATTGCCCAGCGGGAGCGTCCATTTCAACGCGCCATCTGTCAGGCTGCGCGCCTCGACCGTATCGCTATAGGTGCCCCAGACAATCACGCCATTATGCGCAATGGGGGAAGATAAAACCTGCGCCTCTGTCGGAACAGACCATAAAAGCTGGAATTCCATTTGCGCAGACGCGATAGGCGGTGCGGTCTCTTGCGCGGCTTTAGGAACAGGGTGCTGTATTGCGGGCACGGTCTGCGTACCCGCTGCCACCAGCGCGGCACTGGGCCGGTGCTGCCACCAGATCGCAAGCCCTGCCACAATCAAAAAACCAGACAATGCCACCAATATGCGCGCGCGACGCCATAACGCCCCCACCGCACCTGCCAGAAAACCAAGGCCTGTCAAAACAAATGGTAAAATTTCCGCCAACGGCAAAAGGGCCGGAAATATATATAAACGACGCCGCACTGGACTTCCCCTTCCAACTTTTCCATTATGATCGATATTTGTTAATAAGACGACAGTACGGGGCATTTCCTTGGGTGGAAAAATACTCGTTATGAAACAAGGGGTTAGCCTATGAAAATCGCCACATGGAACGTCAATTCCATTACCGCGCGCAAACAGCATGTGCTGGACTGGCTGGATGAAAACAAGCCCGATGTGCTGCTATTGCAGGAATTAAAATGCATGGATGAAAAATTCCCGCTGGCCGAAATTGAAGCCGCCGGATACAAGGCCGCCGTGCACGGACAAAAAACATACAACGGCGTTGCGATTATCTCGAAGCATAAAATCAGCGATGTCGTGACGGGGCTGGAAGGTGACGATACAGATGAACAGGCACGCTATATCGAAGCCACCGTCAATGGTGTGCGCATTGCCTCCATCTACCTGCCCAACGGCAACCCGGTTGATACCGAAAAATACCCCTATAAATTAAAATGGTTCGACCGCCTTATCACCCGCGCCCACGCCCTGCTGGCCATGGAAATGCCCGTGGTGCTGGGCGGGGATTATAACGTGATCCCCGAAGCCCGCGACTGCCACGACCCTGCCGCATGGGCCGAGGATGCATTGTTTAAGCTCGACAGCCGCAAAAAACTGCGCGCGCTCACATACCTTGGCTATACCGATGCGTTTCGCATGTTCAATGACAAAGACCACCAGTATACGTTCTGGGATTACCAGGCCGGCGCATGGCCCAAAGATAACGGCATCCGCATCGACCACTTCCTCCTCTCCCCCCTGGCCGCCGACCGCGCAAAATCATGCGTGATTGATAAAGAACCGCGGGGCAAGGAGAAGGCTTCGGATCATACGGTGGTGGTGGTAAGTCTTTCCTAATCTTAGACAATGGGCGTATCCCGGACCTGTTCCGGGATCCAGAAGGCAGTCCTGCCGTCATCATGCCCCCTATGCGTCGCAGACGCGACGCGCTGGGCCCCGGATCAAGTCCGGGGAACGGGGGTTTATAAGTTGAAATGCTGTTAAAGCTGCACCCAATACCGCCGCCGTAAAACATCTGCATCTGCAGGCATAATTTTATCTTCCAGCACACCGCCCGCACCTTCGATCAAGCGGATGGAGCCGATATTGTCATCATTGCACGTGATAAGCGCACGATCATGCCCCAGTTCCCGCGCCACGCGCAGGCCTTCGTTTATTAGCAAGCGGCCATAGCCTTTGCACCGTTCGGATGCGCGTACGGCATAACCGATATGCCCACCTTCGCGCCGTAAATGTTCGCTTAAACTGTGGCGCACATTCACAACGCCGATAAAGTTACCATCATTCACCAGCCAACGTGTTGTTTGCGGAATGCGTTGCACCTTTGTGCCATCGGGCAGTTCCACGGGGCGCGACATATCCTGTTCATCGCGCAGCCAGCCCGCAAAATCTTTCTCAACTCTCTCGATCTTTTCGGGTGCCATGATGTGCAGGTGCAGCCCCTCGCGCAGGGCCGCCACAAAGGACGCTGCAAAATTTTCATGTGGCTCTGTAAAGACCGGACTCGCCATATTTACCCGTAAAACACTGATTTATATTGCTATTATATGGGGTTTGGATGGCCTCTTGCAAGGCTTTTTATATTATGTTAATTTTGTTCCCGTTATTCAACTAAGGAAAAGTACAGTGGCAGAGAAAAAAAGAGGGTTTTTATCACGCGCATTCCGCTTCGCCGCCAAAGCCACAGCCGTAATATCGCTGGGGTCATGCGGGGTTTTAGCGACAGGCTCCACAGTAACGCACATGGTAGATGAAAACCATTCCAGCAAACCCCTTTCTACCTTCATGGCTGAAAACGGCCTAAGCGACGAAGCCGACAAATATTTCCACACCAAAAACATCCGCGTCTACGAACGTGGTGACGTACTGGGGCATTTACATGCAGGCGGTGCCGGCGTCAGAAGACTATGGACCGCTGATATGGGGCCCGATATCCCTGAAGGTAGTAAACTGGAAACCGCAACAAAAATCATGGCAACGCCTTTTGCTTATGCCGTAGGCCTGATGGCGTCAAACCCGTTATCCGATGCATTGTTTCCGGTGAACGCCAGCACCATTTTCTATGGCAGCGGCGCGGTTGCCGACCGTTCCTGCTTTATCAGGCCGCATGAAGTAAAAGACGCTCTATCCATGCTGCAGGATATCACGGGGCATAAGCTAAAAGGGCTTGAAGAGTCATACGACATGGAAACGATGGCCGCAGTATATAACTACTTTGTCATGTTCCACGAAGCACGCCACTGCGACCAATCCCGTGAAATAGGTACGCTAACCCTGCAAGGTGAAGCAGACAGCGATATTTATGCTTTGCGGGCAATCAAGGCCGAAATGGGGCAGTTACCTGAAATAACCTTGATGCGTGATATCATCCAAACCTTTCGCATTATCAACGGTGTGCGCGGTGATGCGGGGCACACCACCCTGTATTCATTCGATGAAAATTCAATTGCCAGCGCGCTACGCACACATGCACGCATCACGCACCTTTCCGATACCATTTCAGAAATAGAAAGACAGAACAAAGGTATTTTTCCGGCAGGTACAAAGCGCGATGCCCGCAATTATCACATGACCAAGGCCTATCTGAAAGATAGCAGCATCGAAAAAACAGAAGACATGCGAAAGACCGCGCGCGATTTCACGTCTGCTATCGAATACATGAACATTCTGGCGAAGGGGGATATACTCAAAGGCACAGAACCCGTGCAGCCCGTTAAGCTGTCGCATATGACACAGACCTACACCCCCGTTCCCTCCCTGATCCCCGGAAGTTAGGCGATGTCTGGCCCTGCGCAAGATACAACAGACCTAACCAACCAGCTTTTGGCGGAGCTAAGAAAACCCGTGTGCAACGCTGAAAAGTGCATTGCGCTGCTGAATAGCGGCGCTGACAGCACGGCCTGCGACGGCAGTAAAAATACGGTTTTGATGATAGCGCTGAACCATGCCAAAAAAGACTTGGTACAGGCCATACTGGAAAAAGGTGGAGACATTGATGCCAAAGATATGTATGGCAAGACTGCCTTAATGCGGAGTTGCAGGCACTTTTCCTATGACCAGGTCGCCCTGCTGCTGGCACATGGCGCTGATCCGGATATCCAGGACGATGACGGAAAAACTGCGCTGATGCATACCATCATCTGCAAAAGAACCAACGAAGCACTCCAACTGATTGCGCACGGCGCCAATCTTGATCTACAGTCATATGGGGCAAAAAATACAGCCCTGATGCTTGCTGCAGCAAAATCTTCACACGAACATCAGCAGATTATCAACGCTATTATCGAGCGAAGCCCGGATTTTGACCTGAAAAACGTACACGGCCAGACCGCTCTGATTATTGCGGAAGCATACAATGTGCCTAAAAACGTTGCCCTGATACGGATTGGACATACAAAGCAGGCATTTCGTGCTGCAGCGGCGCGTGGCACGCCCAAAGCACGAAAGATTATTCGCCCTCGCCCTCAACACTGAACGACTTGCCGCAACCACAATGGCCCTTGGCGTTCGGGTTATTGAAGACAAAGCCGGATTCGAATTTATCCTGCATCCAGTCGATCTCGATACCCGCCAAATAAAGCTGCGATGAGGCATCGACAAAGATTTTCACGCCTTTATCCTCGATCGTGATATCCAGCGGGTTTTCCTCGGTCGCATAATCCATCACGTAACCAAGGCCGGAACAGCCCGCCGCCTGCACGCCCACGCGGAGGCCCAGAATTTCCTGGCCTTCCGGCGCTTGCGAAATCAGGCTTTTGATTTGTTCCGCTGCCGCGTTTGTCAGTGTCATTAATTGTGCGCTCATTTTTCGTCTCCTTTTAGAACGTATTAGAACATATTCAGTTGCAGTTTTGCCGTTTCGGCCATTTTTGACGGGTCCCATGGCGGGTCCCAGATAATTTCCACCGTAATTTCTCCCACGCTTTCGACTGTCTTCACAGCGTCTTCCACCATGCCGGGCATTTCACCGGCAACAGGGCACGCGGGGGATGTCAGTGTCATTTCAACAAAGACATTGTTGTTTTCAGCGTTAATATCCACTTTGTAAATCAGGCCCAGCTCATAAATATTGACGGGAATTTCGGGGTCATAAACCTCGCGTATCGCGGCTTCAACCTTGGGCCACAGAGGGTGCTCTTCCGACGCCTCGGTATAGGGCGGACGAAGCATTTTGGCCATTTCCTCATCGTCATTGACGGCATCTTCGATCATTTCTGCACTCGCTACGGCTCTCATCATGATTTAAATATCCTTTGCGCTTTTTCAAGCCCTTCGGCCAATCGCGTCACATCATCCATGGTGTTATAGACTGCAAATGACGCCCGCACAGTCGCGGTCACGCCCAAAGCCTTCATCAAGGGCTGCGCACAATGGTGCCCTGCCCGCACGGCAACGCCGCACTGGTCAAGGATTGTGCCCACATCATGCGGATGCACATTGCCAAGGCTGAACGACAAAATCGCGGCCCGTTCCGTGGCGCGGGAGTGAATGACAACCCCTTTGATATCCGCCAGCACCTGTTCGGCTGCGGACAAAATACGTGCTTCTTCAGCCATCACAGCATCAAAATCAAGGCCGCACACATAATCCACCGCCGCACCAAGGCCAATCGCCTCGACTATAGCGGGCGTACCAGCTTCAAAACGGTATGGGGGTTCTTTATAGGTGCAGCCGTCGAACGTGACGCGCTCGATCATTTCGCCTCCGCCTTGGTAGGGTGGCATGGCGTCCAGTAAATCATAACGACCATACAAAACGCCCATACCTGTCGGGCCATACAGCTTATGCCCTGTAAAGACGTAAAAATCACAGCCTATTTTCTGCATATCAGCGGACAAATGCACAATGCCCTGACTGCCATCAACCAACGTAACAGCGCCCGCCGCCTTCGCCTTTGCAACCATATCGGCAATGGGCGTAACCGTGCCCAGCGCGTTTGACATTTGCGTGACAGCAACCAATTTTACCTTGCCCGATGTTAAAAAGCGTTCATAGGCCGCCATATCCAACGCACCTTCGGGCGTGATAGGCACAACCCGTATCACAATACCCTTTTGCTCTTTCAGCATGGTCCACGGCACAATATTGGCGTGGTGTTCCAGTTCGGTCAGGATAACTTCATCACCTTCGGCCAAATTGGCTACGCCCCATGTGGCGGCCACCAGATTGATGGCTTCGGTCGCGTTACGGGTAAAGATAATTTCTTTTTCTGACTTGGCGTTGATAAAGGCAGAAACTTTTTTACGCGCTTCTTCATACGCCACACTGGTACGGGCGCTGAAATCGTAAACCCCACGATGCACATTAGCATAGTGGGTTTCCATGACATGCGCCATGGCATCAATCACGCTGCGGGGTTTTTGGGCGGATGCGGCAGAGTCAAGAAAGCACACATCCCCTGCCAGCGCGGGGAAGTCATTGCGAATATCATGTGCCTTTTTGGCGGGCATCATCCGTTGCGCTCCTTCAGCCACTTGTCCGCTTCGGCCCGCAGTATATCGCGCATGGGCGCAAACGTGACCTGTTCAAAAACCTCGTCAATAAAAGAGCCGATCAGCATTTCATGTGCCTCGGCTCTGGGGATGCCGCGACTTTGCATGTAAAACAGGGCATTGGCATCCAGCTGCCCCGTGGTTGCGCCATGGGCGCATTTTACATCGTCTGCGTAAATCTCTAGTTCTGGTTTTGCGCTTGCTTCTGCTTCGGGCGAGAGCAATAGCGCATGATGAGATTGGTGCCCATCTGTCCCTTGTGCAGGACGACGTACTTGTATTTTCCCTTGGAAAACTGCACGACTCTTAGCATCTGCCACTCCTTTAAAAAATTGGGCGGATTTTCCGTCCGGCGCGAAATGATCGGCTTGGATCGTAAAATCATGATTCTGCTGATCTTTTAGCATATAAAGGCCGGAAATACCAGCATTAATTACAGAATCAAGTAAACGCATCTGGTAATCCTGCCGCGCCAAACGCGCCCCAGTTGCAAGGCTAAACCCTTCAAATTGCGAAGATTTTTCCTGTAACACGCGTGTGTGCGAGATGTGGTGCGCGGCCATATCCTCCTGCATCATGCGATAGTGCCGGAAACGGGCGGAGGGCTTTAAAACGATGTCGGTCACGCCGTTCATCAGGTATGCGCCCTGCCCCGTATATCTCTCAACCACCGTCAGCCCCGCGTTTTCACCAAGGCGGTAAAGGACGCGGGGGTAGGCCGCTGTGCCGTCACCTGTGGTATGGAACAAGATTTCAATCGGCTCCGCGATGTCCGCGCCCTTGGGCACATCCAGCACAAAACCGCCATCTGTATGCGCCGCGTTCAAGGCGCGGAAAGGTTCCGCCGCAAAATCACCGGGGCCGGATACGGTTTCCAGCAGGCTTTCATCTGCCGCCGCATCAAGGAACGGGCGGACAGCCACGCCATCAGGCAGTGTGGACAGCTCCGACATGAAATGGCCATTCACCACAACCATGCGAGGCGTGTTTTCAATCAAGGGGGCGGGCAAGTCTGTATTGGCCGCCGCTGCGGGGCGGTAGCGCCTGTCCTGCAACGGGCGGAGCGAGGTATATTGCCAGCCTTCCCATTTAGGGGTTGGCAGGCCCGTTTGCGCAAAAACCTCGGCCCCTGTTTCTCGTAAAGCTTCCACCCACGCAGGCGCGCTGGACTTAGGCGCATCTTCCAGCCATGGGAGCGCTTCGGACAGTGGGGCGGTTTTTTGCATGAATGAGGTTTTGGAAGGTGAGGTCATTCTATTCCCCTCTCCCTAACCCTAAACATGTGGGCGCAACCATCCCCTCTCCCACTTGCGGGGGAGGGTTAGGGAGAGGGTATAGCGTTACTCTAAATTTCACGCCGCATCCTCCACGCCATAAGCGGCATAGCCTTCTTTTTCCAGCTTATGCGCCAGTTCCGGCCCACCGGTGTCCTGTATTTTTCCATCCACCAGAACATGCACCACATCGGGCTTGATGTAATCCAGCAGGCGCTGATAGTGCGTAATCACTAAAAACGCACGGTCAGCGGCACGCATGGCATTCACGCCATCGGCCACGACTTTCAATGCATCGATATCTAAACCACTGTCCGTTTCATCCAGCACCGCCAGTTTAGGTTCCAGCATAGCCATTTGCAAAACTTCGTTGCGTTTTTTTTCACCGCCGGAAAAACCGACATTGACGCCGCGCTTGAGCATTTCGGGTTTCATGCCGATTTGGGTGACTTTGTCTTTCTGCAGTTTTAAAAATGCGGCAGGGTTCAATTCTGTTTCGCCACGCGCCTTGCGCACCGCATTCACAGCGGTTTTCAAAAACGTTGTGGTCGTGACGCCCGGAATTTCCACGGGGTACTGAAACGCCAAAAACAGGCCCATGGCCGCACGCTCTTCAGGATCCAGTTCGGCAATATCCTTGCCCATGAATGTCACAGAGCCTTTGGTCACCTCATACCCGTCACGCCCTGCCAACACATACGACAGCGTCGATTTGCCCGACCCGTTCGGCCCCATAATCGCATGCACCTTGCCCGCCTCGACCGTTAATGTCAGGCCCTTTAGCACTTCTTTGCCAGCCACAGTGGCGTGGAGGTTTTTGATTTCAAGCATCGCAATATCCTTTCTGCTCCCTCTGGGTTCCTGCCTGCGCAGGAACACGGTCAGGCATCGCCCCCCTGCGAAGGCAGGGGCCCAGTTACATATTCACCTTTGCATACAAGTCGTCCCATTTGGGGTTCACATCCTCTATGCGCTTTACCTTCCAATCCCGTTTCCATCGTTTCATGTTTCCTTCACGCTCACGCGCCTGTGCTAGCACTTCATATGTTTCGTAATACACCAGTTGCTTGACGCCATATTGCTTTGTAAAGCCGGGCACCGCGCCTTGTTTATGTTCCCATACCCGCCTTGCCAGATCGTTTGTCACACCGATATAAAGCGTACCGTTTCTTTTACTGGCGAGTATGTAAACGTAGTAGTTCATTTTTCCTTTCTATCCGTATCCCCGCGAAGGCGGGGACCCAGTCTATATTCCCGCTGGCCCCCTGCCTTCGCAGGGGCACGACGCGCTTTTCTAACCGACACTCCCCTCCAATGAAATCGCCACCAGCTTTTGCGCTTCCACCGCAAACTCCATCGGCAGTTGCTGCAAAACATCACGGCAGAAACCGTTGACGATCAATGTCAAAGCCTCTTCCTCCGGTATTCCCCGCTGGCGGGCGTAGAACAGCTGATCTTCGCTGATTTTCGATGTAGTGGCTTCGTGCTCTAAATGCGCAGAAGCATTTTTGCATTCAATATACGGCACCGTATGCGCGCCGCAGTCGTGGCTGATCAGCAGGCTATCGCATTGGGTATAGTTGCGCGCGTTCTCCGCCTTACCGGAAATACGCACCAGACCGCGATAGGTACTGTTCGATTTCCCCGCCGAAATACCCTTGGCAATAATGCGGGATCGTGTGTTTTTACCCAAATGCACCATTTTCGTGCCGGTATCGGCCTGCTGGTGGTTATTTGTGATGGCGACGGAATAAAACTCGCCCACGCTATCGTCACCCAGCAAAATGCACGATGGATATTTCCACGTAATCGCGGAACCCGTTTCCACCTGCGTCCATGAAATTTTAGACCGCGCACCTTTGCAAATGCCGCGCTTGGTCACAAAGTTATAAATACCGCCCACACCGTTTTCATCGCCGGGATACCAGTTTTGCACGGTGGAATATTTAATTTCGGCATCTTCCATGGCCACCAGCTCGACCACGGCAGCATGCAACTGGTTTTCATCGCGCATCGGCGCGGTACAGCCTTCAAGGTATGAAACATAGCCACCCTTTTCAACGACAATCAACGTTAGCTCAAACTGCCCTGTCTTGGCTTCGTTGATGCGGAAGTACGTGGAAAGATCCATGGTGCAGCGCACACCTTCGGGCACATATACATATGTAC
>JAPPOU010000054.1 GCA_028817795.1 Alphaproteobacteria bacterium | reverse complement strand
TGAATTTTATTGCCGCGCCGGATACACACACCCGGAAATACCGCCACGCCCCTTTAAAAAAACCGCACCCGCCCCGGCCGTGGATTTAAACCTTTAAACGGGCAGGGCTTGCACATTCTCAATCGACGCCGCCCCCGTCAGCAGCATCAAAAGCCTGTCAAACCCCAAGGCATTACCACTGGCATCTGGCAAACCGAAATCAACGGCGGCAAGAAAGTCTTCATCAACAGGATAATCCTCGCCGTATATTTTTTTACGCAGCTCCACTTCGGCGGCAAACCTTTCACGCTGGATTTTGGCATCGGTCAGTTCGCCAAAAGCATTGGCAAGCTCGATCCCGCAGACATAAACCTCGAACCGCTCGGCAAAGCGGGGATCGGCGGGTTTGGCGCGGGACAGTGCAGCCATAGACACAGGATAATCGTAAATAATGGTGGGTGCACCCATACCCAGATGCGGCTCGACTTTATCCATCAGTATTTTCAACAGCGCGTTGTCCCAGTCATCATGGTCGGAAATATGAACGCCCGTTTCGCGTCCCGCCGCGCGGATATGTGCCAAATCGCCAAGGTTTTTCGCGATATCAACACCTGCGTATTTCTTTAAGGCTTCAACAACCGTAATCTTTTCCCAGTCTTGATGCGCATCACAGGTTCTATCGCCCACACGCAAAACATCCTTTGCCACATGACGCAACAGGGCAATGGTTTCATCCATCATCCCCTCATAATCCATTCCCGCTTGATACCATTCCAACATGCTGAACTCAGGGCTGTGCCAGCGTGAACCTTCGTTATTGCGAAAAACTTTTGCCAGCTGGAAAATTTTTGGCAATCCGCCTACCAAAAGTTTTTTCATCGCAAATTCAGGACTGGTATGGAGGTATTTAACACTCTCAGACCCATCCGGCGCGATAAGGGTGGTTTGAAAAGCTTTTAAATGCGCCTCCATGCACGGCGCGGTCTGAAGGGCAGGGGTATCCACCTCCAGATAACCACGATCATTGAAAAAACCGCGTATCGCAGCGCACAAATCTGCCCGCGCCTTTAAATAAGGCAGCTTTTTGGTCATGACATCGGGATGCCACTGCGGAATCATAGCGTGTATTCTCCGGTTTATCTCGCAGGATGGCTCCACTATAATACGGGCGCAAGGAGAATACCATGACCGAAAGCTATACCCCAAAGGCGCTTGATTACCCATCGCTCAAATTTGACCTTGGCGAAAACGCGGCCATGATCCGCGAGACCGTGCGCCGCTTTGCACAGGATAAAATTACGCCCATCGCAGCAGATGTGGACAGGAAAAACGAATTCCCCAACGCCCTCTGGCCCGAAATGGGGGCATTGGGGCTGTTGGGCATGACGGTCGAGGAAGAGTACGGCGGCACAAACCTTGGCTATATCGAGCACATTGTGGCGATGGAGGAAATATCGCGGGCCTCGGCCAGCATCGGTCTTTCATACGGCGCGTTTTCAAACCTTTGCGTCAACCAAATCCGCCTGAACGGCAACGAAGCGCAAAAGAAAAAATACCTGCCCGCTCTGTGTGCCGGTACAAAAATCGGCGCGCTGGCCATGAGCGAAACGGGCGCGGGGTCCGACGTTGTTTCCATGAAATTGAAGGCCGAAAAAAAAGGCGATCATTACATTTTGAACGGCAATAAAATGTGGATCACCAACGGGCCGGATGCGCATACGCTGGTCGTTTACGCCAAGACGGATATCACTGCAGGATCAAAAGGCATTACCGCCTTTATTATCGAGGATACGTTCAAAGGC
Organism: Alphaproteobacteria bacterium; assembly: GCA_028817795.1. Lineage (GTDB taxonomy): Bacteria > Pseudomonadota > Alphaproteobacteria > Micavibrionales > UBA2020 > JAPPOU01. The sequence goes on along the minus strand of JAPPOU010000054.1, from coordinate 828 downwards.
TTTTCAACCGCGCAGAAGCTCGACAAACTGGGCATGCGCGGCTCGAACACCTGCGAGCTTGTATTTGAAGACTGCATCGTCCCCGCCGAAAACGTGCTGGGCACAGAAGGCGCGGGCGTAAAAGTTCTCATGTCCGGCCTTGATTACGAACGCGCCGTGCTGGCCGCAGGGCCGATTGGCATTATGCAGGCCTGTATGGATGTGGTGCTGCCCTATATGCACGAAAGAAAACAGTTCGGCCAGAGCATTGGTGAATTCCAGTTGATGCAGGGCAAGATCGCCGATATGTACGTGGCCCTCAATACCTCCCGCGCTTATGTCTATGCCGTAGGGCAGGCCTGCGACCGCAAGGAAATCACAAGGAAGGACGCGGCAGGCGCCATTCTCTACGCCGCCGAAAAAGCCACGTGGATGGCGCTGGAATCGATACAGGCGCTGGGTGGAAACGGCTATATCAACGAATACCCCACCGGGCGTTTTTTGCGCGATGCGAAACTGTACGAAATTGGGGCGGGCACGTCAGAGATCAGGCGTATGCTGATTGGCAGGGAGCTGTTTAAAGAAACCGCATGACCTACCGCATCGTTAAAGCCACGCAAGACCGGATGCCGGATGTTGCCAAGGCGTTTAAAAAATCTTTCCTGGCCACGTACCCGAATTTTCCGGAGCTGCACACTTTGGAAGAGGACAAGGCGTTTTTAACCGATACCATCTTTCCCAAGAACGCTGTGTTTTTAGCGGAAACAGAGGATAAAAGTATTTAGGGTTTTATAGCCTTTGACGATGACTTCGTCAATATCCTCTACCTTGTCCCCGAAGCGCAAGGGC